>NZ_JBAKHR010000013.1:0-132390 GCF_036902955.1 Micromonospora sp. CPCC 205558 | reverse complement strand
TGGAGCTCCGGTGGTGGCGGCGGCCGGCCACCCCGGGGTGGTGGGCCGCCGTGTCGCTTCGCCCCGGACACACGACGGGGCCCCGCCGTTTTCCGGCGGGGCCCCGTCGTCGAGTCGCGTCAGCGGTTCTTGTACGCCTCGACGACCTCAACCGGGATCCGGCCGCGCTCGGAAATCTTGTAGCCGTTCTTGACGGCCCATTCCCGGATGGCCCGGTTCTGCTCCCGATCCATTCCCGCGCCGACGGGTCGACCGGGCCGCCGGACTGAACGGGCGCTCTCCACCGGGCCGCGCCCGATCCGCCGACCCGCATTGATGTACGGATCGAGCGCCTTGCGCAAGACGCCGGCATTCTCGTCGGAGACATCGATCGTGTAGGCCACGCCGTCGAGACTGAACTCAACTGTCCGGTCGGCCTTCCCACCGTCGAGGTCGTCGGTCAGGACCGTGATTACTTTTCTCGCCATTGCCGATTACTCCCTGTGTGCGGCGGGATGTGTCCAAAGTCTGACCTATCACCCCGGTAATCCGCAACAATATGCCTTCCATTCATTCGGCGCGTCGCGATTCCGTTACCGAGCAAAACCGTGAATCGGCCCGATCGCGGGGCTTCATTCCCCGAGGATGCCGCTGTGACCGGCGAGGGCGGCCGCCTCGGCCCGGTTCGAGACCCGCAACTTCCGCAGCAACGCGGCGGTCATGCGTTTCACCGTCCGTTCGGAGACGTGCAGTTCTTCGGCGATGTCGATGGTGCTGCGGCCGGCGGCGATCGCCCGCAGCAGCCGCCGTTCCTCGCCGTCGAGGTCGACGGGCGGGGAGCGCGTGGGCCGCAGCATGGCGCGCAGCAGTTCGGCCGGCAGTACCGCCCAGCCGTCGAGGATGGCCAGCAGCGGGGGCAGCAACTCCTCCGGTTCGCTGGTCTTGGGCAGGAACCCCTCGGCGCCGGCCCGCAGCGCCTCCACCGCCGACGCGGGCGCGGCGGAACCGGACATCGCGACCACCCGTACCCGTGGGGTGGTCCGCCGGATCGCGGCCACCGCCCGGATGCCGCCGGGCGCGGGCATGTGCAGGTCGACCAGGGCCAGGTCGGGGCGGCAGTTGTGGACCAGCGCCGCCGCGGCGGCGGCGTCGCCGGTCGAGGCGACCACCTCGGCGCGGCCGTTGCTGCTGATCGGGAGAAGCAACTCCAGGCCGCGGACGAAAAGGGGGTGATCGTCCACGACTACGAGTCGCAAGGTGGAGGCTCCCGGCATGTCTGGGCCGTTCCCCAGCGGGTACCGATCATGCGGGTTCGCACCGAACGAGAGGAGTCGGGTGGATGCGGGTAGGGCACGGTTTGCGGGACCTGCTGCGAGGCTTTCGCCCCATCGAGCCGACGCCCGGCGGGACGGACCCGGCGGCGGCTGACTCGGAGTTGCTGCTGCGGGTGTTGTGCCACGAGTTTCGGACGCCGATCAGCACTCTGACCTCGCTGACCCGCACGCTGGCCGACGAGCGTCGGGAGCTGACCAGTGACGACCGGCGGGCGATCAGCGAGCTGGCCCGCGACCAGGCCGTCCACCTGCAGAGCCTGCTGCACGACGCGACCGCCGGCACCGGCGCGCTGACGCTGTCCCCGCAGCCGGAGCCGGTCGTCGCGCTGGCGGGCATCCTGCGGGAGGCCGCCGCGTTGGTGCCGGTCGGCCGTCGGCGGGCACGAGCCACCCGGCGGGCGGCCTCCTGCCCGGTGCCGGCCGGAAGAACTCGACAGGTGTTGGTCAACCTGGTGCAGAACGCGTTGCGGCACGGGCCACCCAACGGGCAGATCGGGCTCTACGCCACCCTGCGCGGCCCCGGCGTGAGCATCCTGGTCACCGACGAGGGTCGGGTCGACGACGCGCTGCTGGTCGCGTTGCGGCGTCCGGCGCCGGCCGTCGGGATGTCCGGTCTGGGCCTGTGGATCGCGCGGCGGCTCGTCGCCTCGGACGGGGGAGCGCTGCGGGCGCATCGGCTGCGGCCTCGCGGAGTGGCGCTGGAGGTGCTGCTGCCGACGGCTCGCCCGCTGCGCTGACCCGGGCGGGACACCGGTTGGCCCGCTCGGGTCAGCGCAGCGGGAACGGCCTCGCTACCTAATTTCTGGTACCGAGGAGGTTGGATGTTCAGCCACGTCAAGGATCTGCAGTTCGAGGCCAAACCAGACGGCCCGGACGCGGCGTTCGCCCGCCGGTTGCAGGAGGTGCTGGGCGGTAAGTGGGGCGAGATGACCGTCGCCAACCAGTATCTCTTCCAGGGTTGGAACTGCCGGCTGCCCGGCAAGTACAAGGACCTGTTGCTCGACGTCGGCACCGAGGAGATGGGCCACGTCGAGATGATCGTCACGATGATCACCCGGCTGTTGGACAACGCGCCGCTGTCGCTGACCGAGGGGATCGCGGAGGACCCGGGCGGCGCTGCGACCTACGCCGGGGAGAACCCGGCGCACTTCATCCACGGCGGCGGTGGCGCCCTGCCCGCCGACTCCAACGGGGTGCCCTGGAACGGCGCGTTCGTCACCGCCAGCGGCAACCTGTTGGCCGATTTCCAGCTCAACGTCACCGCCGAGGCGCAGGGCCGGCTCCAGGTCGCCCGGTTGTTCCACATGACCGACGACCCGGGTGTCAAGCAGATGCTGCGTTTCCTGCTGGCCCGCGACACGATGCACCAGAACATGTGGCTGGCGGCGATCGAGCAGCTCAAGGAGGACGGTCTGGAGGAGATGCCGGTGCCGGAGGCGTTCCCGGACTCGGAGGAGTTCACCGCGGAGTACAGCTACACCTACCTCGGTTTCTCCTCGGGTACCGACGCCGCGCAGGGACGCTGGGCGTCCGGGCCGTCGCCGGACGGCAAGGGCGAGTTCCGGTACGACGACAACCCGCGGGCGAACGCGCCGGAGCCGGTGCTGCCCCCGGGCGATCCCCGCCTCTACGGCACCGATCCGGGGGTGGCCGGTTCGGTGGTGAACACGGTGAAGAGCAAGCTCACCTGAGGTGCCTCGTCGGGTCGCCCGCCGGTCCCGGGCGACCCGACGGACCGGCCGGGGGAGTGGTCTGGGTCACAGATCGGAACAAGGGGAACGCTTTGTTACTTGAGTGAGACACGCTCAACTCAACGCGAGGTGTTCGATGGCAACTCTTCCGGTACTTCCGCTGACCGACGCCGTGCTGCTGCCCGGCATGGTCATCCCGGTGACCCTCGACCCCACCACCCAGGCCGCGATCGACGCGGCGCGGGCGACCGGCGACCGCAAGCTGCTGGCCGTGCCGCGCATCGACGGCGAGTACGGGCCGGTCGGCGTGGTCGCCACCATCGAGAAGGTCGGCCGGCTGCCCGAGGGTGAGCCCGCCGCCGTCATCCGTGGCCTGTCCCGGGCCCGGATCGGCTCCGGCGTGCCCGGCCCCGGTGCCGCCCTCTGGGTCGAGGCGACCGAACTCGACGAACCCGCCTACGCCGGTCGGGCCCGCGAACTCGCCCGCGAGTACCGCGCCCTGGTGACCTCCGTGCTCCAGCAGCGGGGCGCCTGGCAGGTCATCGACGCGGTGGAGCGGATGACCGACCTCTCCGAGCTGGCCGACTCGGCCGGATACGCGCCCTGGCTGACGCTGGAGCAGAAGAACGAACTTCTCGCCGCGCCGGACGTCACCGCCCGACTGGAGCTGCTGGTCGGCTGGGTGAAGGACTACCTGGCCGAGCAGGAGGTCACCGAGCAGATCAACAGTGACGTCCGCGAGGGGCTGGAGAAGTCCCAGCGCGAGTTCCTGCTGCGTCAGCAGTTGGCCGCGATCCGCAAGGAGTTGGGCGAGGACGAGCCGGACGGCTCCGCCGACTACCGGTCCCGGGTCGAGTCCGCCGAGCTGCCGGAGAAGGTACGCGAGGCGGCCATGCGCGAGGTCGGCAAGCTGGAGCGGGCCAGTGACGCCTCCCCGGAGGCGGGCTGGATCCGTACCTGGCTGGACACCGTGCTCGAGATGCCGTGGGGCACGCGTACCGAGGACAACACCGACCTGGCCGCGGCCCGGGCGGTGCTCGACGCCGACCACGCCGGTCTGGCCGATGTGAAGGACCGCATCCTGGAGTACCTGGCGGTGCGCAACCGGCGTGCCGAGCGCAACCTCGGCATGGTCGGCGGTCGCGGCTCCGGCGCGGTCCTCGCCCTGGCCGGCCCTCCCGGGGTCGGTAAGACCAGCCTCGGCGAGTCCGTGGCGCGGGCGCTCGGACGCAACTTCGTCCGGGTCTCGCTCGGCGGGGTCCGCGACGAGGCGGAGATCCGCGGGCACCGGCGCACCTACGTGGGTGCGCTGCCCGGTCGGATCGTCCGCGCGCTGCGCGAGGCCGGTTCGATGAACCCGGTCGTGCTCCTCGACGAGGTGGACAAGTTGGCCGCCGGCTACGCCGGTGACCCGGCCGCCGCCCTGCTGGAGGTGCTCGACCCGGCGCAGAACCACACCTTCCGGGACCACTACCTGGAGGTCGACCTCGACCTGTCCGACGTGCTCTTCCTGGCCACCGCCAACGTGGTGGAGTCCATCCCCGGCCCGCTGCTGGACCGGATGGAGCTGGTCATGCTGGACGGGTACACCGAGGACGAGAAGGTCGCCATCGGCCGGGACCACCTGCTGCCCCGGCAGCGGGAGCGGGCCGGGCTGACCGCCGAGGAGGTCAGCGTCGCCGACGGGGCCCTCGCGCTGATCGCGGGGGAGTACACCCGGGAGGCCGGCGTCCGGCAGCTTGAGCGTGCCCTGGCCAAGATCCTGCGCAAGGTGGCGGTGACGTTGGCGACGGACCCGACACCGGCGCGCGTCGACACCGACAACCTGGCCACCTACCTGGGTCGACCGAAGTTCACCCCGGAGTCGGCCGAGCGCACCGCCGTGCCCGGTGTGGCGACCGGCCTGGCCGTCACGGGAGCCGGTGGGGACGTGCTCTTCATCGAGGCGACGAGCATGGAGGGCGAGCCGGGCCTGACCCTGACCGGCCAGCTCGGTGACGTGATGAAGGAGTCGGCGCACATCGCGCTCTCCTACCTGCGCTCCAACGGGCGGCGGCTCGGTATCGACCCGAACGCTCTCGCGGGACGCCGGATCCACGTCCACTTCCCGGCGGGCGCGGTGCCCAAGGACGGCCCGAGCGCCGGCATCACCATGGTCACGGCCCTGGCGTCGCTGGTCACCGGTCGCCCGGTCCGCCCCGAGTTCGGGATGACCGGTGAGGTGACGCTCTCCGGTCGGGTGTTGCCGATCGGTGGGGTGAAGCAGAAGCTGCTCGCCGCGCACCGGGCCGGCCTCACCGAGGTGATCATCCCGGCCCGCAACGAGCCCGACCTGGACGACCTGCCGACCGAGGTGCGCGAGGCGCTGACCGTGCACACCCTGGCCGACGTGGCCGACGTGCTCGCCCTGGCGCTGCGCCCGGTCGACGTGAAGACGCTGGACGGTCCGGCGCTCTTCGCGGTCTGACGCTCCGACCACAAGGACCCCCGCCGTCTTCGAAGACGGCGGGGGTCCTTTGGTACGCGGGCAGGGGTCTACTGTGTCGCTTGAACCCTCAACTACCTCTTCGCCGCGAGGCGTGCCTTCGGAGGAACCCCCGTGAACGTCGTCCTCTGGATCATCCAGATCCTGCTCGCTGTCGTCTTCGCCGGCGCCGGCTTCGCCAAGCTGACCCAACCCAAGGACAAGCTGCGCGAGCTGATGCGGTGGGTGGACCCAGTCCCGCCGACCCAGGTCAAGGCGCTCGGCGCAGCCGAGGTGGTGGCCGCCATCGGGCTGGTGCTGCCCCCGCTCACCGGAATCGCCACCGTGCTCACCCCACTCGCCGCCGTCGGGCTGGTCGTCGTCATGATCGGCGGCTTCCTGGTGCACCTGCGCGACCTGAAGAAGCAGGACACGCAGGACGGCCGTCAGAAGGAGATCCAGGGCGCGATCACCTGCGCGGTGCTGCTCGTCCTCGCCGCCGTGGTGGCGTGGGGCCGGTTCGGGCCGTACTCCTTCTGAGCCTCGTCGCCGGCGACCGTCGTACCACGGCGGTCGCCGGCGGCGTGCTCAGCGCTCGTCGCCGCCGCGGTCGCGGCGCACGGTGGCCTTGCGGCCCTTGATCGTGCTGGAGCGCAACCCGGAGATGACCTGGTCGGCCACCCCCTGCGGCACCTCCACCAGGGAGAACCGGTCGGCGATCTCGATCGAGCCGATGTCGCGGCCACGAATGCCGGTCTCCCCGGTGATCGCGCCCACCAGGTCCTGCGGACGTACCCCGGCGCGTCGGCCCAGACCGACGAAGACCTGGACGGTGTTGCCACCGCCGGAGCGTGGCCGCCCCCCGCCCCGCCGGTCGCCGCCCCGGCCACCGCTCTCCGGTCGACCCTCGCGCGGGCCGCGCACCGGCACCTGCGGGATCTCCTCCTCGTCGTCGGAGCCCGGCGACGTCACCTCGTGGGCCAGCTTCACGGCGGCGAGGGCGACCTCCATCAGGTCGAACTCGTCGGTCAACGTCTCCACGATCACCCGGAACGGGTCGAGGTCGTCCTCCAGCAGGCTCTCGCGCAGTGCCGCCTGGGTCAGCTCCAACCGCCGGGTCCGCATGTCGGCCACGGTGGGGATCTTGTCGATGGTGATCCGTTGGCCGGTCACCCGCTCGATGGTCTTGAGCATCCGGTGCTCACGCGGCTCGGCGAGGGTGATCGCCACGCCCTCGCGGCCAGCCCGCCCCACCCGACCGATGCGGTGCACGTACGACTCGGGGGCGGACGGCACGTCGTAGTTGACGACGTGGGTCAGCTGCTCGACGTCCAGGCCACGGGCCGCCACGTCGGTGGCCACCAGCAGGTCGGCGGTGCCCGCCCGCAGCCGGCCCATGACCCGGTCGCGCTGCTCCTGGCTCATCCCGCCGTGCAGCGCCTCGGAGCGGTAGCCCCGACCGTTCATCGTCTCGGTCAACCGGTCGACCTCTTCGCGGCTGCGGCAGAACACGATCGCCGCGGTCGGGGACTCCACGTCCAGCACCCGACCCAGCGCGGCCGGCTTGTGCGCCCGGGTCACGATGTACGCGCTCTGCCGCACCCGGGGCGCCTCACCCGCGACGGGCTGCTCCCGGCCGATCTCGATCCGGACCGGCTCGCGCAGGTGCTGGCGGGCCATCCCGTCGATGCGCGACGGCATGGTGGCCGAGAAGAGCACCGTCTGACGCTGCGCCGGAGCGTGCTCCAGGATCGCCTCGATGTCCTCGGCGAAGCCCATGTCGAGCATCTCGTCGGCCTCGTCGAGCACCACCGTGGCCAACCCGCCGAGGCGCAGGGTGCCCCGGGCGATGTGGTCGAGGGCTCGCCCGGGGGTGGCCACCACCACGTCGACACCGCTGTCCAGTGCCCGCAGCTGCCGCCCGATCGGCTGCCCACCGTAGATCGGCAGCACCCGCGCGCCGAGATCCTTGCCGTAGCGGTGGAACGCCTCGGAGACCTGCACCGCCAGCTCCCGGGTCGGCACCAGCACCAGCGCCACCGGGTCGCCGCCCTGGCGGTGTGCCGCCATGAGGTTCAGTAGTGGCAGCGCGAACGCGGCCGTCTTGCCGGTGCCGGTGGCCGCCTGACCCAGCAGGTCCCGACCCTCCAGCAGCGGTGGGATAGCCTCGCGCTGGATGGGGGTCGGCTCCTCGTACCCGAGGGCGGACAGCGCGCCCAGCAGCTCGGCGCGGAGCCCGAGCTCGGTGAAGGCGCTCACCTCGTCGGTGCCGTCGGGGGTGGCGTCAGTCGGTGCGTCAATCGGTGCGTCGTGCTGTGCAGGTGCGGAACTCATGTGCCAAGCCTTTCATTACGCCGTCCGAGCCGCTGCGCCGACCGGCACAAGAGTCGCGCCGACCCCGGGCCGCACGGTCGGGCGCCGATGCGCGGGCCCGCTCAGGATCCGCACAAGAACACGGAAATAGTGGTCTCAGCGCCGCGCGAGGGCAGTCTTTCCTGGTTCTTGTCCGGATCTTGCTCGGGCGTGCGCAGCACCTGTCCACCGGCACCGTGCGCAACCATCTCTCCGCCGCCGTGCAGAAGCTCGGCGCCGCCGAGCGGGCCGAGGCGGTGCGCACCGCCCGGGACAACGGCTGACCCACCGTGCCCGGATCGCGGGCGAGGTCAACCCGGCGTCGGTCGGGGATGCTCCCCGCCGCCACCCGGCCTGAAGGGTGTGGCGCGGTTCCGATCCGTGGGGGTGGCGTGCACCGTGGGACTCGACGGCGGATCAAGTGTGCGGCATTCCTAGACTGGCGCGATGAGTGTTGGCACCGACGGTCGGGGGATGGCTGAGCTGGCCGCCCTGCTGGCCGATGGCACCCGGGCCGGGATGTGCGTGGCGCTACTCGACGGGCGGGCGTGGACCGCCGGTGAGCTGGCCCGGCGTGCCGGGGTCGCCGCGTCGACGGCCAGCGACCACCTCACCCGACTGGTCAGCGGTGGGTTGCTCGTCGAGGAACGGCAGGGCCGGCACCGCTACCTGCGCCTGGCCGGGCCGTCGGTGGCCCAGCTGATCGAGGACCTGGCCGGGCACGCCCCGGCCACCCCCACTCCGACCGGGTCGCTGCGCGCGGTCACCGCCACCGCGTCCCTGGCGTACGCCCGGACCTGCTACGACCACCTCGCCGGGCGGCTGGGCGTGCTGATGTACGACGCGCTGCTCAGCGAGGGCCGGCTCGACCGGTCCAGCGGGTTGGCGTTGACGCCCGACGGGTGGGCCTGGGTGGCCGGGTTGGGCGTACCCGTGGACGTGCTGCGCGCCGCCCGTCGCCCGGTGGTCCGCGACTGCCTGGACTGGACCGAACGCCGTCCGCACCTGGCCGGTGCGCTCGGCGCGGCGCTCTGCCGCCGCTTCACCGACCTGGGCTGGATCAGTCGGGGCACCGGCCGCGCCGTCCGGCTCACGCCCACCGGCCGCCATGGCCTGGCCGCGGCCCTGGCCACTCCCGAACACACCCTCGACCCACCGGCAGCCCCGCCGTCCACGAGCGGCCGTGCCTGACGGGCGACCCACAGGTGACCGTGGCGGCATCGTTCGGTGCGGGGCGAAAGGTTCGCGCCCTACGGTCGAGCGGTGACAGACAACTGGCCCGTTATCGCGCCTGCCCCGGGAACACCCGCGTGTGGACCTCCGTCGTTCGAACCGGAGCGCGGCTGGACGGTGACCCGCCACGCTGACCTGCGTACCGCGCTGACCGACCCGGCGTTCCAGGTGCCGCCCGTCGAGACCGGCCCGTTCGGCACCCTCGCCTGGCTGCGCGCCACGGTCAGCCGGTTCAGTCCACCGCAACGGCACGCCGATCGTCGGGCGGTCGCGGTGGCGGCGCTGGCCCCGCTGGACCCGGACGAGCTGCGACAGGACGCGGCGCGGCTGACCATGGCCGTTCTCGACCGTGCGGGCGACCAGGTCGACGTGATCCGGGAACTGGCCCGGCCGGTGCCGCTACGGGCGCTGGCCGACCGCCTCGGTTTCGCGGATCCGGCAGCCGCCGGGACGGCGGTCGCGGTCGTCGCGGCGGCGTATCACCCGGGGGTGGACCCGGCGTTGACCGCGCGGGCCGACCGGGCGGTGGAGGCGTTGCTTGGGCTCGCGCCGGAGGGTCCGCCGGTGGTACGGGCGAACCTGATCGGTCTGCTGGTCCAGGCATGCGACGCGACCGCCGGTCTGATCGGCGCCGCCGCCCATCACCTGCTGCCCCCGGCCGGCCCGGCAATGCCGGCCACGGCAGGGACGATCGACCTGCTGGCCGAGGTTCTGCGCCTCGACCCGCCGGTGCGGGCCACCCGACGGGTCACCGTCGACGCGGTACGGCTGGGCGAGCAGGATCTGCCAGCGGGCAGCCCCGTGCTGCTGCGTTTCGACGCGGCCAACCGCGACCCGCAGGCGTTCACCGACCCCGCGAGGTTCCAGCCCGGTCGGCCCGGTGCCGGGCTGTTGACCTTCGGGACGGGGGAGCGCGGCTGCCCCGGCGACCGGCACGCCCTGGCGCTGGCCACCGGCGTGTTCGACGTACTGCGCGAACGCTGCCAGCGTCACCCGACCCCAGTGCGCCACGAGCCGCACCCGACCCTGCGTGTACCGACACATCTGGAGGTGAGCGTCCGATGATCGATCGTCGTGCCGCGTTCCACGCCCTGCACCGCGCCGGCCGTCCGCTGCTGTTGCCCAACGCGTGGGATCACGCCTCGGCGGCGGCGCTCGCCGCGCGTGGGTACCCGGCCATCGGCACCACCAGCCTCGGGGTCGCCGCGACCAGCGGCCTTCCCGACGGCACGGCGGCCACCGCGGGGGAGACCCTCGCCCTGGCCCGCCGGCTGGCCGGGTTGCCGGTGCTGCTCAGCGTGGACGTGGAGGCCGGGTTCAGCGACGACCCGGCCGAGGTCGCCGAGTACGTGACGGAGTTGTCCGGGCTCGGCGTGGTCGGGATCAACCTGGAGGACGGGTGCCCGGACGGCACCCTGGCCGACCCCGAGTGCATCGCCGACAAGATCGCGGCGGTGAAGGCGGCGGTGCCGGACCTGTTCGTCAACGCGCGCACCGACACGTGGTGGCTGTCGGTGGCCGACCCGCTGCCGCAGGCCCTCGCCCGAGCCCGCGCCTACCGGGCGGCCGGCGCGGACGGGATCTTCGTGCCGGGCACCGTCGACGACGCGACGCTGCGGGTGCTCACCGAGCAGCTCGACGCGCCAGTGAACGCGCTGCACCAGCCCGGCGGGCCGGGGCTGGCCGAGTTGGGCAGGGCCGGGGTGGCCCGGGTCAGCACCGGCTCGCTGCTGTTCCGGGCCGCGCTGGGCGCCGCGCTCGACGCCGCCGACGCCGTCCGCCTCGGCGAGCACACCGCACCGACGGGGCTGCCGTCGTACGCCGAGGTGCAGGCCCTGGTGCCGACGGCCGGCACCTGACGGTGGCGGCCGCCCGGCCCGCCCGGCCGCCCGGCCCGCCCGGCCGCCCGGCCCGCCCGGCCGCCTGGCCGGTGGTCGCCGGCGGGTGGTGCGCTGGTCGGTGGTTGTGGGTGGGTGCTGTGTTGTTGGTCGGTGCCTTTGGAGCTGAATCGTTTGTGGCATCACAGGACCGCATGCGAAGCCGGCGGCGGTGATTCGTTGACGACATCAGCTCCAAAGGCACCGCACCCAACGGCCACACCCCTGGGCGGGTGCGTCGTCCGCGCTCCGTTCGGAGGGAAATAGGAGAAATGTTCGGTCCGGTCCGGTGCTGATGATTACGGTGTGTTTCAGGGCGAATCACCCAGTGTCGCGACCGGAGAAGGGACCCCGTCATGCGAGTGCCCAGCCGAAGTCCGGGACAGCAGCCCGGTTCGCCTCCGTCGCCCACCGCACCGGCCCGCCGTCGACCCTCCGCGGCCACCCCCCGCCGCCTGCCCGCCGCCGCGCCCGACCTGGCCGCGTACCGCGCCGCCGTCGCCGAGCTGCTGGTCGAGGTCGGCGCCCTGGCCGACGCGGCGAGCACCCGGGCCCGGCAGGTGCTCATCGACGAGCGGCTGCGGGAGCCGGCGCTCGCGGCGGTCCTTGACGCCACCCCGCAGGGGCTGATCGGCGCGCGCGAGACGCTGCTGCTGGAGATGGCCCGCTACCAGCCGAACCACCGCACCTCGGCGGGTGACCTCAACGCACTGGTCCGGATCTACCTGCTCTCCCGCATCGACGTGCTGTGGTGGCAGGACGCGCCGACCTTCGTCACCGACGACCAGGTCAACGGCAGCGCCGAGCTGGTCGACCTGGAGTGGCTGCGCCGCCGCGACCTGCTGCGCTTCCGCTACCAGGAGCAGCCCGCCACGATGCTGGGCCGGGCTGCGCGCGGGCTGCGTCGCCGGTTGCGACCCGACGCCACCCCGCAGACCGCGGGGTTGCTGTTCCGCCGCGCCCGACGCGAGGTGGTGGCGCTGCTCAACGACATCGGACGGGAGTTCACCGCAATCGCCCCGCCGGCCACCCCGCCGCTGTGGGTGACCAGCCTGGTCCGCAGCGCCGAGCACCAGTACCGGCTGCGCCGCCTGGGCTACGCGGCGATGCTGCCCAGCGGGCACTGCCTCGGCTACTCCGTCGACGTCGAGCTTGCCTGGTTCGAGCGGTTCGGCGCGCGGGACACCCTGGCACAGCTGCTGCTGAGCCGGCAGGAGACCGGGGAGCTGAACGTGATCGACGAGGGGCAGGCCTGGCACCTCTGTCTCGCGCCCACCGCGCGGCGTCGGCTACGCCGGGCGTACGAAGCCGAGATGGGGGTCTGAGCCGGTGTGCGGCATCGCGTTGAGCATCGGTCCCGAGGCCGACCCGGCGACCTTCCGGCGGATGCTCGCCGCCCTGGCCCCACGCGGCGAGGTCACCGAGACCCGGTCCGAGAGCGGGCTGCTCGCCGGCACCCGCCGGCTGCGGGTCGTGGACCGCGACCGGGCGGTGCAGCCGTGGACGTCGACCGACGAACGGTGGCTGCTCTGCTTCAACGGCGAGATCTTCAACTACCGGGAGTTGCGGGCGCAACTGACCCGCCTGGGGCAGGCCTTTCGCACCGAGAGCGACACCGAGGTGCTGCTCGCCGCGTTCCAGCAGTGGGGCGAGGCGGCGGTGACCCGGCTGCGCGGCGAGTACGCCTTCGCGGTCGTCGAACGGGCCACCGGCCGGGCGTACCTGGCCCGCGACCCGCTCGGGGTCAAGCCGCTCTACTGGTCCCGTCGCCCTGGCTGCCTGCAGCTCGCCTCCGAGGTCAAGGCGCTCGTCGGGCACGGCGCCCCGATCGCCGAGGTGCCCCCCGGGCACCACGGCTGGGCGGAGACGGACGGGCATGTGCGCCTGAGCCCGTACGTCGACCTGCGCACCATCGGCGACGGCCTGCCGGTCATCGACGACCCGGACGAGGCCGCGCTCCTGGTCCGCGCCGCGCTGAGCGACTCGATCCGGATGCGGGTGGAGACCGACCTGACCGTCGGGGTGGTGCTCTCCGGTGGCCTGGACAGTTCGCTGACCCTGCGCCAGGTGCGAGACATCCACCCGGACTGCGTCGCGGTGACCGTCGGCGTGGCGGACAGCCCCGACGTGGCGTACGCCCGGCGGCTCGCCGCCGACCTCGACGTGCCGCACGTGGTGGTCGAGCTGCGTCCGCGCGACATCCGGCTCGCCGACGTCCGCGAGGCGATCCGGATCTCCGAACTGACCGAGTACGGCGACATCATCAACGCGGTCGTCTCGGTGCCGATCTTCCGGCGGCTACGGGACCTGGGCGTGAAGGTGGTGCTGACCGGTGACGGCTCCGACGAGCTGTTCGGCGGGTACCCGATGTACCACCAGGTCGCCCCGGCGGCGGCCCGCCGGCTGTTCCTGCACCGGATCCGCAACCTGTGCCGCACCGAGTTGCAGCGGGTCGACCGGGCCGCCATGGCACACGGCGTGGAGGCCCGCGTTCCGTTCCTCGACCTCAGCGTGGTGGAGCTGGCGATGCGGTTGCCGGTGGATCTGAAGCTGCGCCACGGGCAGGAGAAGTGGATCGTCCGGCGGGCGTTCGCCGACGTGCTGCCCGACTACGTCCTGCGCCGTCCGAAGAACCCGATGTCGTACTCGTCGGGGTTGCACGAGCGGGTCCGGCTGTACAAGCCGCTCTTCGCCCGGCTGCACCGCTCGTTCGGCTACGACCTGCAGGAGCCGGTGCGTCGGGACTTCGACACCGTGCTGAGCCGCTGCGGTAACGACCTGGACCGGGCCATCGCCGACGGGCTGACCCGACCCGACTACACGGTCCTGGAGCACGCCCGCGACCTGGTCGGGGCGGCGAAGTGGAACGCGGCCCCGATGGTCCGCCGGTTGGTCGGTCCGCGCCCGGCCCGCCCCTGAGGGTCGCCCCGCAAGCCACGCTTGACTCTGACACGGTGTCAGGGACGAGTGTGAGGGGGCCATGTTCACCATCGGAGACTTCGCCAGACTCGGCCGGGTGTCGGTGCGGATGCTGCGCCACTACGACAGCATCGGCCTGCTGCGCCCCGCCAGCGTCGACCCGCACACCGGTTACCGCTTCTACCGTGCCGACCAGCTGCGTCGGCTCAACCGGGTGATCGCCCTCAAGGAACTGGGCCTCACCCTGGAACAGGTGCGCGCGATCGTCGACGACGCCGTCGACGTGGCCGAGCTGCGCGGCATGCTGCGGTTGCGCCGGAGCCAGCTGGCGGACCAGTTGGCCGCCGACACGGCCCGGTTGGCGGCCGTGGAGGCGAGGCTCCGAATGATCGAGTCGGAGGGTCGGATGACCACCCAGGACGTCGTACTCAAGGAGATCGCACCGGCCCGCGTCGCGGAGCTGACCGCCGTCGCGGCCAGCTACCAGGGCGAGGACATCGGACCGGTGATCCAACCGCTCTACCCCGAGCTGTTCCGGCGGTTGTCGGCGGCCGGCGTCAACCCGACCGGGCCCGCCATCGCCTGGTACGAGCCCGCCGACGCGGGCGGCGACGCCGTCGTCGTACACGCCGGGGTGCTCGTCGACGCCGATCCGTCCGCCGCCCCCGACGTCGCGGTGCGCGACCTGGCCCCGGTGCCAACCGCCGCGACCATCATCCACCACGGTGCGATGGACGACGTCGAACCGAGCATGCAGGCGCTCGCCCGGTGGATCGAGGAGAACGGCTACCGCACCGACGGGTTCGCCCGCGAGGTCTACCTGGACTACTGTCCGGACACCCCGGAGAAGGGCGTCACCGAACTCCAGATTGCCGTGTACCGGGACTGAGTCGGGTTCTACCAGCGTCAGGTCCGATCACCGCCAGCATCCGGGCCGTCGCGGCAGGATCCGTGCAGTGTGGCGGTGGTCTCCGCGCGGGGCAGCAGCCCTCCCAGCGCGCACGCCGCGCCGGCGACCGCGAGGAACATCGCCACCAGGTCGAGCGGCTGGGGACGCCAGCGTACGGTCGGCTCGGGCGGGGCGGGTGGGGCGCCGACGGCAAGTTTCACGTCGAATCACGCTGGCACAGTGTCCGGCCGTCCGCCTCCGCTGAGGCCGCCTTGGTGACCGGTCCCATAGGCGCCGGCGTCGTCCACGGAAAGCCGGCCTGGTCAGCGGCGCTACCACCTGCCGATGAGCTGACGGGTCGGCTCTGCCGGACGTGGCCGGGCCCGGCCCCCGCAGATCGGGGACCGGGCCCGGCGTGGTGCTCGGTGCCTACCAGCCGAGGTAGCTGGGCTGGGTCTGCACGTTGAGCTCCGGGTAGCGGGTCAGCTTGGCCGTCCAGGTACGCCAGTCGTTCAGCTCCAGGACGTCCAGGCCCTTCACCATGTCGTTGGAGTAGATGTGACCGTTGTAGTAGTACGCGGACCAGGTGCCGCCGCCGACGAACGTGTCGGCCGAGAGCGGGCCGCGCTCCCAGAAGGCGATCTCCTTCGGGTTGGCCGAGTCGGTGAAGTCGAAGACCGAGATGCCACCCTGGTACCACGCCTGGACCATGATGTCCTTGCCGAGCACCGGGATCAGCGAGCCGTTGTGCGCCACGCAGTTCTCGGTGTCGGCGTTCGCCCGGGGGATCTTGTAGTAGCTGCGGAACGTCATCGTCCGGGCGTTGCCGCGGCCGGCGATGTCGTAGATGGCGTCCGCGCCCCGGTTCGGGCCGACGGCCTCGTTGCAGGTCGCCGCCCCGCCACCACCCAGCTCGTCGGTGAAGATCACCTTCGTGCCGGAGTTGTTGAAGGTGGCCGAGTGCCAGAACGCGAAGTTGACCTCGTCCCGGACCCGGTTGATGACGCGCGGCTTCTCCCGGTTCTTGATGTCGAGCAGGATGCCGTCACCCATGCAGGCGCCGGCGGCCAGGTCCTTCGACGGGTACGCGGTGATGTCGTGGCACCCGGTGGTCGCCGAGCCGGTCCCGCTGCCCGGGAAGCCACCGTCCGGGAAGAGGTTCGGCGTCGCGACCACTGCCGCGTCCGTCGGCTTCTTCAGCGGCACCTTGATGATGGAGATGGAGTCGTGCGGCGGCTGGCAGTCCGGGAACTCGGCCCGCGGGCTGTACGACGAGACGTACAGGTAGACGGCCTTGCGGTCCTTGCCGGGCACCAGCGTGTGGGTGTGTGAGCCGCAGGCCGTCTCGACGGACTTGATGTAGCGCGGGTTGGCCTTGTCCTTGATGTCGAAGACCTTGATGCCCTCCCACGAGCCCTTCACGTCCGCCCCCTGCGTGGTGCTGTTGCAGGAGTCGTCGCTGCGCGACGAGTCGGTGGAGAGGAAGAGCAGGTCACCGTGGACGGAGATGTCGTTCTGCGACCCCGGGCAGAGCACCCGGGCCTTGACCTTCGGTGCGCTGGGCCGCGAGATGTCGTAGATGACGAAGCCGTTGTAGTTGCCGGCGAACGCGTACTTGCCCTGGAAGGCGATGTCGCTGTTCGTCGCGTCCAGTGGGGCGACCTTGGGCACGTTGGCGATCTGGCGCAGGTTGGGGCTGCTGACGATCTCGTCGACGCCGGGGATCGTGTTGGTGAGCGCGGGGGCTGGGGCCGCCTGCGGCACCGTCTGGGCGTTGCTCGCCGGGGCGACGAGGGCGCTGGCGACGAGGAGGCCGGTCGTGGCGAGCGCCACGATGCGCAGTTGTCGTAACCGTGGCTTGTGGAGTCTGATCATCGGCGGGGCCCTTCGCAAGGGGGAGACGATGGTTGACACGTTACCGTCCCACGATGATCGTCGATGTGACCTGGATCACATCAAAGTGGGTTCTTCAATGGATAGCATCGCGATGACCTCGACTGCAGGGAGTGGCCCATGACCAATCGGCGCGCACGCACCCTGGCGGTCGTCACACTTGCTCTCGCGTTGCCGGTGGTGGCGTTCATGGTGATCCGCCTCGACGGCGACACCGGTACGCGCGCCGCTCAACCGGCCTCCGCGCCCGCCACCTCCGCGCCCGCCACATCCGCCACGCCGCCGACGGCCAGCCCCATCCCCACCGACCTGACCGTGATCGCGCCCGGCCGCCCGGGCGAGACGGCGGCCACCCGCCCGGCACACGAGGTCCGCGACGCCGGCCCCGCCCCGCACAACTCGCTGGACGTCTGGTTCGTCCGGATGATGATCCCGCACCACGCGCAGGCCCTGGCGATGGCGGAGCTCGCCCCCGACCGGGCCGCCAACCCTGACGTCCGTGCCATCGCCGAGCGCATCCGGGCCAGCCAGGGGCCGGAGATGGGCATGATGCGCGGCTGGCTGCAGACCCGTGGCCTCCCGGCGGAGGTTCCGGGGCACGACCACGGCAGCATGCGCGGCATGCAGTCACCGGAGGCGATGCGGCAGCTCGCCGCGGTCCGTGGCCCGGACTTCGACCGCCTCTTCGTCCGGATGATGACCGAGCATCACCGGGGCGCCATCGAGATGGCCACCGACCTGCTCACGGTCGGCTCCGACCTGACGCTCAACGAGTTCGCCAACTCCGTCGCCACCGAGCAGAGCGTCGAGATCGACCGCATGCGCGAGATCCTCGGCTCCTGACGCGGGGCGCGAGGGCCGAGCGTTCCGGCACGTACGCTGGGTGACCGTGAGACGCACCCTGTTCGGTCGCCCGCTGCGCAGCGTCGCCTTCGACGTGGCCGTCGCCGTCCTGGTGGCGCCCCTGTCCGTGGTGGCGGCGGTGAGCCAGCCGGGCGGTTGGGCAGCCTCGACGGTCGGCTTGGGGATGGCGGTGGCGTTGCTGTTCCGCCGTACCCACCCGGGCGCGGTGACCGTGGCGGTCGCGGCGCTCGCCCTGATCCAGGTGATCGCCGGGTGGGGTCCGCTCATCTTCGACGTCGGCGTCCTGATCGCGCTCTACAGCATGGTGAAGTACGGCCGGCGGCTTCGTGACGGCGTGGTGGCCGGCGCGGTAGCGGCCGTCGGCGTGCTGCTGGCCGCCGTGCAGACCCCCAACGTCATCCAGTGGTGGATGACCGCGCTGTGGTACGCGCTGGTCACCGGCGCGGTGTGGCTGGCCGCGCTGAACGTGCGGACCCGCCGGCTCTACGTGCTCAGCCTGGAGGAGCGGGCCACCACCCTGGAACGCGAGCGGGAGGCCGAGTCCCGGGCGGCGGTCGCCGAGGAGCGCACCCGGATCGCTCGTGAGCTGCACGACGTGGTCGCCCACAGCATGGCCGTGATGATCGTCCAGGCGGACGGTGCCCGGTTCATGCTCGACCGTGACCCCGCCCAGGCGCGGACCGCGGTGAAGGTGGTCGCGGACACCGGCCGGCAGGCGCTGGAGGAGATGCGCCGGCTGGTCGGCGTCCTGCGCGACGCGGGCCCGGCCGGCGGGCTCGCGGTGGCGGCCGACCCTGAGCACCGGCGCCTCGCCCTGGCCGAACTGCCCGACCTGCTGGCCCGCTTCGACGACGCCGGCCTGCACGTTCGCAGCACCGTCACCGGCACGCCAGCGTCCCTGCCGCCGGGCCTGGAGCTGACCGTCTACCGGGTGGCGCAGGAGGCGCTGACCAACGCGCTCAAGCACGCCGGCGTCGGCGCCCGCGTCGAGGTGGTCCTGTCGTACGCCGCCGAGGCCGTCGTCGTCCGGGTGGTCGACGACGGTCGAGGCCGCCCGCTGGTCAGCCCGGCGCCGTCCGGGGGTCACGGCCTGCTCGGCATGCGGGAGCGGGTGACGGTGTACGACGGCAGCCTCACCGCCGGTCCCCGACTGACCGGGGGCTGGCAGGTCGAGGTCCGGCTGCCGCTACCGAAATGCGGGCAAGTGCACCGTCCTTCAGGGCGGTGGTGAAGGCCCGCGTGGGAGGGCCGGCAAGGCCCGAGCGTGCCCTGGGCCGGACGGTTCTGTTGCTCGATGTAATGCCGCAGGACGCTCAGGGTGCCCCACCGACGGAGCCGGCGAAGTACGACGCCGACCACAGGCGGTTGGTGCAGGTGGGCGTGCAACGCGAAAGTGCAGTGTGTACCGGTGCGGATGTCTCCGAGGTCAGTCATAGGCCAGTGTTAGATTCGGCCCCGTGCAGCTTCGGTACAACTACCGGCTCTACCCGGATGGCGTCCAGCGTGAGGCGTTGGCGAAGGCGTTCGGGTGTGCGCGGGTGGTGTTCAACGACGGGCTGCGCGTGCGTCAAGAAGCACACGACGCTGGCCTGCCGTATCCGACGGACGCCGAGCTGTCCAAGCGGGTTACCGTGGCGAAGTTGACGCCGGAGCGGGCGTGGCTGGGCGAGGTGTCGTCGGTGGTGTTGCAGCAGGCCCTCGCGGACCTGAACACCGCGTACCGCAACTTCTTCGCCTCGGTGTCGGGTAAGCGCAAGGGTCGCAAGGTCGCCGCTCCCCGGTTCCGGTCCCGTAAGGACAGCCGGCAGGCGGTCCGGTTTACCGCCAACGCCCGGTTCAAGGTCCTCGACAACGGTCGACTGCGGCTGCCGAAGATCGGCGATCTGGAAGTCCGTTGGTCGCGGGAGTTGCCGGCTACGCCGACGTCGGTGACGGTGGTCCGGGACGCCGCCGGTCGGTACTTCGCCTCGTTCGTGGTGCAGACCGCCGACCAGCCGTTGCCCGAGCGGGAGTCGGAGGTCGGCATTGACCTGGGGTTGACGCACTTCGCGGTGATGTCCGACGGGACGAAGGTGAGCGCGCCGAGGTTTCTGCGTCGTGCAGCCCGCAAGCTGCGTCGGTTGCAGCAGGGCTTGTCCCGTAAGCAGCGGGGCAGCAACAACCGTAGGAAGGCCGTGGTGAAGGTAGCCCGCGCGCACGCGAAGGTGGCCGACACCCGGCGGGACTGGCAGCACAAGCTTTCGACGCAGATCATCCGCGACAACCAAGCGGTGTTCGTCGAGGACCTGTGCGTGACCGGTCTCGCCCGGACACGGTTGGCGAAGTCGGTGTACGACGCTGGGTGGTCGCAGTTCACGGCCATGCTGGAGTACAAGGCTGCCCGGTACGGGCGCACCTTCGCCCGGGTAGATCGGTTCTTCCCGTCGACCCGCATGTGCTCGGACTGCGGCCGGATCAACGACAAAATGGCGCTCAACGTCCGGACGTGGGGCTGCCCATGTGGCAGCCTGCACGACCGAGACGTGAACGCCGCCAGGAACATCAGGGCCGCCGGGCGGGCGGACCTCAACGACCGTGGAGCGCGGGTAAGACCGGCACCCGTGCCGGCACCGCGCGGGGAAGCGGTAACCCGCCGGGAGCTTGCCGCTTCGGGGGTGTAGCAGACCGGAATCTCTACCCCTCAGGGCGGAGAGGGCGTCAACGTCAGAGCCGGCAACGGACGGAGGTGATCGCGGCATGACGGTCCGGGTAGTGATCGTGGACGACCAGGCGCTGGTGCGCGCCGGCTTCCGGATGGTGCTGGACTCCCAGCCCGACCTGGAGGTCGTCGGGGAGGCGATCGATGGCGCGGACGCCCTGCGGGTGCTCGCCCGCACCGAGGCCGACGTCGTCGTGATGGACATCCGGATGCCCACCATGGACGGGGTGGAGGCGACCCGGCGGCTCTGCGCAGAGCAGCCCGCGGGTGGCCCTCGGGTGCTGGTGCTGACCACCTTCGACACCGAGGCGGACGCGTTCGCGGCGTTGCAGGCGGGGGCGAGTGGATTCCTGCTCAAGAACGTCCCGCCGGAGGAGTTGCTGGCCGCGATCCGGGTGGTGGCCCAGGGCGACTCGGTGGTGGCCCCGTCGATCACCCGGCGTCTGCTGGACCGGTTCGCCGGGCAGCTCGGCGCCGCCCCGAGCGCCGACCCTCGGCTCGCGCAGCTCACCGAACGGGAACGGGAGGTGTTGCTGCTGGTCGCCCAGGGGCTGTCCAACGCGGAGATCGCCGCCCGGGTGCACGTCGCCGAGGCGACGGTGAAGACCCACGTCGGGCGGATCCTCGCGAAACTCCAGTTGCGCGACCGGGTCCAGGCGGTGGTCCTGGCGTACGAGAGCGGGCTTGTCACGCCCGGCGGATGACACCGCGTACGACCTGGGTCGTAGCGGCCGGCGGGCGCACCGCGACCCGAGGCGCAGGCAGGTCGAGCGCGCAGGTGGAGATCAACACAGCGGTGCCGGCCATAGCGTCGGGTGGTCCGATCCGCCACCTGCACCGGGAGCCCCGCATGATCCGCCTGACCCTGCGCTCGTTGCGTGCCGAGGCGCTGCGCATGCTGCTCTCGGCGCTCGCCGTCGTGCTCGGCGTCGCGTTCGTCGCCGGCACAATGATCTTCGTCGACGGGATGCGGGCCGGGGCGTACGAGCGGGCCGGCACCTTCGACCGCCACACCGACCTGGGTGTCTACCCGGCCGGCGACGAGGTGCTGCCCCCGGCCCTGGTCGATCGGGTGCGGGCGGTCGACGGGGTGGCCGCCGCAGCCGGTGAGCTGACCAACACCGCCGGGGTCGTCGGAGCCGACGGTCGACCAGTGCTCGGCTTCACCATGCTCGTCGCCATCCCCACCGAGGACACGCTGCGCTCGTACGACGTGGTGGCCGGCCGGTTGCCCGACCGGGCCGGGGAGGTGGTCCTCGACGCGCCGACGGCGGCCGACCAGGGTTTCCGGCTCGGCGCGGAGGTCCGGATCGGTGCCACCGGAGGGGCGGCCCGCCCGTACACCCTGGTCGGCACCGTCGACGTGGCCGGCACCGTTCGCGACATCGGCGGTCCGTTCGTCGGCCTGGTCGGGCCGGACGCGCTGGCTCTCAGCGGAGAGCGGGGTTACGGCCGCGTCATGGTGGCGGCCCGACCGGGTGCCGATCTCGCGGCGCTGACCGAGCGGGTACGCGCCGTGGCTGGCGCCGAGGCCACGGTGAAGAGTCGCCAGCAGATTCTCGACGAGGCCGTGGAGGACGCGGTCCGCAACGCGGAACAGTTCCGCATGCTGCTGTTGATCTTCGTGGGGGTCGCGATCGTGGTGGCCGGCTTCGTCATCGCCAACACCTTCGCGATCGTGCTGGCGCAGCGCACCCGACGGACCGCGCTGCTGCGTCTGATCGGCGCCACCCGGGGACAGGTCTTCCGGTCGACGGTGCTGGAGTCGGCCGTGCTGGGGCTGGTCGCCTCCGCGCTCGGGGTGCTGCTCGGGGTGGCCCTCGCCGGCGGAATGCGGCTGCTGCTGCCCCGACTGGACGTGCCGGTCACCGGTGGCCTGACCGTGACCGGCTCGACAGTGCTGACCGGCCTGCTACTGGGCACCGGGCTCACCGTGTGCGCCGCCCTGCTCCCGGCCTGGCGGGGGACGCGGATCGCCCCGGTGGCCGCGCTCACCGACGCCGCGGTGCAGCCCAGCCGGGGTGCTGGTCGAGTTCGGCTGACCGCCGGCGCGGTGGTGCTCGCCGTCGGTGTCGCCGCGCTGGCCGGCGCCGCCAGCGCCGGCCAACTGCTGCTGGTGGCGGCCGGTGGGGTGCTCACCTTCTTCGGGATCGTGCTGTTCGGGCCGGTGCTCGTCCCGGCGCTGGCCCGGGTGTTCGGCTGGCCGGCACGACGCCTGCTCGGCGCTGCCGGCGAGCTGGCGGTCGTCAACACGGTGCGCAATCCGCGGCGGGTCGCCGCGACGGCCACCGCACTGGTGATCGGGATCGGACTGGTCTCGGCGTTCATGGTCGGCGCGCGCAGCACCAAGGACGGCATCGAACGCAGCGTCGATGCCCAGATCGGCACCGACTTCGTGGTCAGCGGAATCGGACAGAACCTGCCGGCCGCGCTCGTCGGTGAGCTCGCCTCCCGCCCCGAGTTGGGTGTGGTGCACGAGCAGCGCAGCACTGTCGTCGACGACGTCGAGATCCGCGCGGCCCACCCGGCGCTGGTCTCCCGGACGCTGAGCGGGGTGCTGGCCGGCGACGCCGACCGGGTCGGGCCGGGGCAGGTGCTGGTGCACCGCGAGTTGGCACGGGCACGCGGCTGGCAGGTCGGTTCCGAGGTGACCGTCGCGGGCAGGCCGCTGCGAGTGGCCGCAGTGGTAACCGACGACACCCTCGGCCGTGAGGCGCCCACCGGGCACGTCATCGACCTGTCCGACCAGGACTTCGCCGCGCTGTTCCCCGCCCAGCGGGGCTACCTGGCCGAGATCGACCCCGCCGCCGGAGTGAGCCCCGAGCGCGCCCGCGACGCGATCGCCGCGGTGCTCAGCCGCTATCCCACGGTGAACCTGATGGACCAGGGCGCGTACAAGAAGATGCTCACCAGCACGGTGGACATGCTCCTCGCCCTCGTCACCGCACTCCTCGGCCTGGCCGTGGTGATCGCCCTGGTCGGCGTGGCAAACACCCTGAGCCTGTCGGTGCTCGAACGGACCAGGGAGAACGCCGTGCTGCGGGCGGTCGGGCTCACCCGAGGACGGATGCGTGCGGTGCTCGCCATCGAGGCGGTGCTGATGGCGCTTGTCGGCGCGGTGCTCGGCGTCGGGCTCGGCGCCGGAGTCAGCGCGTCCACGATGGCCCTGCTGGACCGCCTCGGCGGCGACTTCCACGTGGTGCTGCCGCTCGGCCAGCTCGGGCTGATCCTCGGCGTCGCGGTGCTGGCCGCCCTGCTCGCCTCGGTGCTGCCGGCCCGCCGGGCGCTGTCCCGCCCGGTCGTCGAGGCGCTCGCCGACCAGTAGGCCGGTCTCGCCCCGGATCGGCCGGACGGACATCCACCGGCTGGCGGCTCAGCCGCCGGCTGGCACCTCCGGATCGGCCGGCGCGCTCGTGGTCGTGGGTGGAGTGGACGGCAGCGTGGGTTCAGTCGCGGGCGCGCTGGTCGGCGGCGGGCTGGTCGGCGGCGCGCTGGTGACGACCGCCGTCGGCGTCGGCGAGGTGGGGGTCTGGCTCGGTTCCAGGCTCGGCGTGGCGGAGATCGAGGCCGACGGGGCGTCGTCGGGCGGGCGCGGGCGGTCGGGCCGTTCCGGGTCGACGCTGGTGGTCTTTTCGTTCGCCGCGGGCAGGTCGACGGGGCCGCTCGGCGCCACCGTCGGCGCGTTGGTCGGCAGATGGACCGCGGGGTCCTCGCCGGCGTTGCGCTCGGCGGCCAGTGCCGCGCCGAGCCCGACCAGCGCGACCAGGATGGCCGCTGCCGCGCCGACCAGCGGGCCCCGCCGTCGCTCGGCCCGTGACCCGGTCGCCACCGCCGCGCCGACCGTCACGTCCGTGCGGGTGCCCGGCCCGGCGTTGCGCAGCGCGACCGGTGTGGCCATCGCTGTCGGCGGTTCGCCGCCGGTGACCGCCGTCCGAGCGGCCTCGGCCATCGCCGCTCCGCTGGAGAACCGCTCCAGCGGATCCTTGGCCAGGGCCCGCGACACCAGGGCGCGGACCGCCTCCGGTATGTCGTGCGGCAGCTCCGGCGGCTCGTCGTCCAGGTGCCGGACGGCGACCTGGAGGGGATTGTCACCGGTGAACGGCGGACTGCCGGTCAGGCAGCAGTAGGTGACCGCGCCCAGGGCGTAGATGTCGGTGGCGCCGCTGACCGGCCGGCCGGCGGCCTGCTCGGGAGCCATGTAAAGCGCGGTGCCCGGCACCGCGTTGGTGCTGGTGATGCTGGTGATGTCGGTGGAGCGGGCCACACCGAAGTCCACCAGGACGACAGTGCCGTCCTCCTGCACCAGCAGGTTGCTGGGCTTGACGTCGCGGTGCACGATGCCGCCGCGATGCGCCGCGTTGAGCGCTGCCGCCGCCTGGGCCACGATCGACATCGTCTCGGCCACGTCGAGCCGCCCGGCCGCCTCGATCCGCTTGGACAACGGCTCGCCGGCGACGAACTCCATGACGAGGTAGTCCGCCCGGCCGCCGTCGGGGAGGTCGTCCTCGCCGCAGTCGAAGACCTGCACGATGCCGGGGTGCCGCAGCGCCGCCATGATCCGGGCCTCGGCGCGGAACCGGGCGATGAAATCGGGGTCGGAGACCAGCGCCGGCAGCAGGACCTTGACCGCGACCTGTCGGCCGAGGATCAGGTCGGAGGCACGCCAAACGTCGCCCATGCCGCCCGTGGCGACACGTTCGTCCAAGCGGTAGCGACCGCTGAGCACGACCTCCGATGACAGCACGGCATTACCGTACCTAGCGTGGTTCAGGCCGGCGCGCCGTGGCAGGGCAGCCGGGTGGCTGGTTCAGCTTGACTGATCCGGTGTGGCCTGTGTGGACGCCCGACAGTGGTCACGCAGCGGATCTGCGGTGTCACGAAAAGCGACAATTTTCGTCGTTCAGGTCCTCGATGGTGGCAAGAAACCGACTTCAGGCCCGGTTGGTGTCCCCTGCTCACCGGCCGTTACGACGACGCGCCGTCCCGCAGTGCTGATAATTGTCACTCTTCCGTGACACGACGCCGACTTGTCGCGTCGTGAGCCCCCTCCTAGCGTTAGCCCCGGCTCGGGCCCTCCCGGCCGCCTCGGCGGGCAGCGCGCCGATCGACCCCCCTGGCGTTGGCCCCGGACACGCCGCCCCGACAATCGTGGTCGCGGGCAAACCAGAGCGGCGGAGGGCGGTGCGGGTGCGGTGCTGAACGGGCGGACTTCTCGTACCACGTTGCGTGTGCCGGCGCGATGGGTCGGGCCGGCACGCCCTGAGCGATGCGTGGGCCGCGAATGACCGCCGACCTGTCGGAGGTGGTGAGCGCCGCGCAGGCCGGAGACGAAGAGGCGTTCCGCTTCCTCTACCGCAGCCTCCAGCCTGGGCTGCTGCGGTACCTGAGCGCCATCGTCGGGGCAGACGCCGAGGACGTCGCCTCCGAGACCTGGCTTCAGATCTCCCGCGATCTGCCCGGCTTCACCGGGGGCGAGTTCCGGGCCTGGACGGTCACCATCGCCCGTAACCGCGCGATGGACCATCTGCGCCGGATGCGCCGCCGCCCCTCGCTCCCGGTCCCGGTGCAGGCGCTCGTCGATCTGGCCAGTGACTCGGACACCGCCGAGCGAGCCAGCGAGACGATCGGTACCGAGACCGCCCTCGCGCTGATCGCCACCCTGCCGCCCCGGGAGGCCGAAGCTGTTCTGCTGCGGGCTGTGATCGGGCTGGACGCGGGATCCGCCGGCCGGGTGCTGGGCCGCCGGGCCGGTGCCGTGCGGACCGCCGCTCACCGGGGTCTACGGCGGTTGGCGGCCCTGTTGGAGCGGCAGAGTCCGGCCGAGTCGCCAGTCGGGGCCGAGGGGACGCCGCCACCGCGCGCGGGGGGCGGCCCTGCTCTGCGGGCACCGCACGCCGAACCGGCGGACGGCTGACGTGAGAGGACTCCCGATGAACCCGTTCCGGCGGGCCGACCACGCCGACACCGAGCGGCTGCTCGACTCGGCCCACGCCCGGATGGAAACTCCGCCGGACCAGGGTCACTCCGCCACGCCAGCGGCTGCGGACGCGACATCAGTTGACGCGTACCTGGAAGCCCCGAACCTGCGCCCGGCCGAGCCGGTCGCCGCGTTGCTCGCCGCGGCGGCCGGCCCCGTCCGCGCGGGCGAGTTGGCCGGCGAGGAGGCCGCGTTGGCGGCGTTCCGGGCCGCCCGGGCCGATCCGACGCCGGCCGTGCCGCAGCGGCCACGCCCTCGTCGGATGCGTACCGGCGCGGTGGCCTGGATCGGCGCGGTGGCCGCTACCGCCACCGCGGGGGCCGCCTTCGCCGCGGTCACCCGGGACCGGGCGCCAGACCCGGTCGCACCGGCCCCGTCGCGCCCGTCACCCTCGCCACAGCAGGACGCGCCCCGATCGGCCGAGCCCGGCCGGTCGGTGGCCCCGGGCGCCCCGTCGCAGGTCGCGCCGTCGGCCGGCACCCGGGAGGCCAGTCCCGCCCGCGCCGAACAGCTGCCCGGACTGTGCCGCGCGTGGCGGGCCAAGAAGCCCGACCAGCGGCAGAAGGCACTGCGTACGCCGGCTTTCCAGACGCTGGTGACCGCCGCCGGCGGCCCTGCCGAGGTCGAGCCGTACTGCCAGCGTCTGCTGCCCGAGACGAAGCCGAGCGGTTCGGCGAAGGTCATACCCTCCGGGTCGGCGAAGGCCAAGCCGTCTCCAGCGGCGAAGGGCCGGCCGTCACCACCGCCACCGGGTCACGCCGTCGTCAGCTGACCGGTCGGCGGCTGGGCCGCTCTGGTTCCGCCCTGCGTCGGATATTCGTCTGTTAGACAGAGGTTGGTGGCGCCGCGCACGCCCACCGACGGTGTCGGCGGGTGGGTTTACGGTGGCACAGAGTGCCGGAACCGGCGCACGGAGAGGGGGTCCGACCCTTGGTGACGTCACCCGACCTGGACCGCAGCGGCATCCTGCGCGAGTCCGCAGCCGCAGTCCGACACCTCGTCCGGATCTGCTTCAAGACCGGCCCGCCGACCCACACCGGCGTCGAACTGGAATGGACCGTGCACGACGCCGCCGATCCCGCCCGCCCCGTCGACGCGACGCGGCTGCGGGCGGCGCTGGGGCGGCACACCCCCGCCACGCTGGATGCCACCAGCCCGGCCGAGCCGCTGCGAAACGGCGGCACGGTCACCTTGGAGCCGGGTGGCCAGTTGGAGATCTCCACCCCGCCCGCCCCCTCGGTCGCCGCGTTGATACGCGCCACCGAGGCCGATATCGCCCAGGTCACCGACCTGCTGGCCGCCGCCGGGCTGATCCTGGGCCGCAGCGGTATCGACCCACACCGACGGCCCTGCCCGGTGGTGGACACCCCCCGCTACCGCGCGATGCGCGGAGCCTTCGATCGCCAAGGCCCGGCCGGCCGCACGATGATGTACAGCACCGCCGGCCTGCAGATCTGCCTCGATGCCGGTGAGGCGGACCAGGTCGGTGACCGCTGGGCCGCCGCCCACGCGGTCGGGCCACCACTGCTCGCGGCGTTCGCCTCCGCCGCTCGACACGCCGGGCGGCGCACCGGTTGGGCCTCCGCCCGGATGGCCGCCTGGCTCGCCATCGACCCGGCCCGGACCCGCCCGGTCTGGTCGCCCGCCCGCGCCGGGGACGATCCGATCGACGCCTGGGTCAGTTACGTGCTCGCCGCGCCGCTGCTCTGTCTGCGCCGGCGCAACGCCGACTGGGCCGCGCCGCCCGGCGTGACCTTCGCCGACTGGCTCGACGGCGCGCTGCCGCACTCGCCCACCACCGACGACCTCGACTACCACGTCAGCACCCTCTTCCCACCGGTGCGACCGCGCGGCTACCTGGAGCTGCGCTACCTGGACGCCCAACCTGACCGGGACTGGCGGCTGCCGTTGGCGGTGCTGACCGCCCTGTTCAGCGACCCGGGCACCGTGCGTCAGGCGTACACCATCGCCACCCCGGTGGCGCACCGCTGGTCGGCCGCCGCCCGGCACGGTCTGGCCGACCCGGCGCTGGCCGCCGCCGCGGCGGCCCTGCTCGACCTGGCCCTTACCGCCCTACCCCGACTGGAGCTGCCGACCAGCACCCACGACGAGATCCGGCGAGGTGTACGCCGTCGGCTGGCCGCCGCAGAGAGGAGAGACCAGTGAGCGCGAGGAGTGAGCCGGGTTTGCGAGCCTCGCAGTCGCGAACGGATGGCGGCGTCCACGGGGAGCAGCTGCGCGACCGCATCGCGACGGAGTTGGCGCGGGCCCGTGCCCGGACCACGTTGTTGACCGAGGTGGTCGACGACGCCGATCTGACCCGCCAGCACTCACCGCTGATGTCGCCGCTGGTCTGGGACCTTGCCCATGTGGGTAACCAGGAGGAGCTCTGGTTGGTCCGTGATGTCGGGGGCCGGGAGCCGGTCCGGTGTGACATCGACGAGTTGTACGACGCGTTCAAGCAGCCGCGCCGCGACCGCCCAGCGCTGCCCCTGTTGCCGCCCGCGGAGGCGCGCGCCTATCTGGCCACCGTTCGGGACAAGGTGCACGACCTGCTCGACGCGGTGGCCTTCACGGAGCGGCCGCTTGTCGTCGACGGGTTCGCCTTCGGCATGATCGTGCAGCACGAGCAGCAGCACGACGAGACGATGCTCGCCACCCACCAGTTGCGCTCGGGGCCGGCGGTGCTGCACGCCCCGCCGCCGCCCGAGCCGTCGGTCCGGGTCGGCGCGGAGGTGCTGGTGCCGGCCGGCGAGTTCAGCATGGGCACCGACACCGATCCGTGGGCGTTGGACAACGAACGTCCCGCGCACCGGGTCGACCTCCCGGCGTACGCCATCGATGCCGCCCCGGTGACCAACGGCCAGTACGCGGCGTTCATCGCCGACGGCGGCTACACGGAGCAGCGCTGGTGGAGCCCGGCCGGTTGGGAGCATCGGGTTCGGGAGCAGCTCAGCGCGCCGATGCACTGGCGCCGCGACGGCGACGACTGGTTCTATCGGCGCTTCGGTCGGTGGGCTCGGGTTCGCTCCGACGAGCCGGTGGTGCATGTGTGCTGGTACGAGGCGCAGGCGTACGCGGCGTGGGCCGGCAAGCGGCTGCCGACCGAGGCGGAGTGGGAGAAGGCGGCCCGCTGGGATCCGGCGACCGGGCGGTCGCGCCGCTACCCCTGGGGGGACGACGACCCGACCGAGGCGCACGCCAACCTCGACCAACGTCATCTGTGGCCGGCGCCGGTGGGCGCCTACCCGGAGGGCGCTTCGCCGCTGGGTGTGCACCAGCTCATCGGCGACGTCTGGGAGTGGACGTCGACCGCCTTCGACGGGCATCCGGGGTTCACCGCGTTCCCCTACCGCGAATACTCGGAGGTCTTCTTCGGCGGCGACTACCGGGTGCTGCGTGGTGGCTCGTTCGGCACCGACCGCTCTGCCTGTCGGGGCACCTTCCGCAACTGGGACTATCCGATCCGCCGGCAGATCTTCAGCGGTTTCCGCTGCGCCCGGGACGTGCGACCGGACGAGTCGTACCGGTGAGTGGCCGCGCGACCGGTGGCCCGGCGGCGGGCCGTGAGCGCTGATGTGCCGTCACCTGGCCTATCTGGGGCCGCCGGTCACCCTTGCCGAGCTGTTGTTCGACCCTCCGCATTCGTTGGTGCGGCAGTCCTGGGCGCCCCGCGACATGCGTGGCGGCGGCACGATCAACGCCGACGGGTTCGGTGTCGGCTGGTACCCGGGTGAGGGTGAGCCGGTGCGGTACCGGCGGGCGCAGCCGATCTGGAGCGACCCGACGATCGCCCAGCTCGCTGCGGTGACCCGCAGCGCGGCGGTGCTGGCGGCGGTGCGTTCGGCAACGGTCGGGATGGCGGTGCTCGACGGCGCGGCGGCGCCTTTCGCCGAGGGGCGTTGGTTGTTCAGCCACAACGGTGTGGTCCGCGGCTGGCCGGACGCCGTGGTGCCGCTCGCCGCCGGTCTGCCGGTGCGCGATCTGCTCACCCTGGACGCCACCACCGACTCGGCGTTGCTCTGGGCGCTGGTGCGGCATCGGTTGCGTGCTGGCGCCGACCCGGCCGAGGCGGTCGGTCGGACGGTGACCGACGTCGCCGCCGCCGCTCCCGGTTCGCGGCTCAACCTGCTGCTCACCGACGGGCACCGGGTGGTGGCCAGCGCGGCAGGGCACGCGTTGTCGGTCCGCGAGACACCGGGTTCGGTGCTGCTCGCCTCCGAGCCACATGACGAGGAGCCCGGGTGGCGGTCGGTGCCGGAGGGGCACCTTGTCGTCGCCACCGTGGGCGAGGTGCGGGTACGTCCACTGCCGGCCCGGGTGCGCCTCGCCGGGCAGACACGCAACGGTTGATCGAACAGAGGAGCGAACCGATGACCGCGGAACCGCTGGAGATCTACCTCGAAGAGGGTGACCTGGAGCGCGGCCTGCGCGACGACGTCCGGGCCGGGCTGAGCGCCGGGCCGAAGTGGCTGCCGCCGAAGTGGTTCTACGACGCCCGGGGCAGCGAGCTGTTCGAGGAGATCACCCGACTGCCCGAGTACTACCCGACCCGGGCCGAGCGGGCCGTGCTGGCCGCGCACGCTGCCGACATCGCGGCGCTGACCGGTGCCAAGACGCTCATCGAGTTGGGCTCCGGTTCGTCGGAGAAGACCCGGCTGCTGCTGGACGCGTTCACCCGCCGGGGTGGGCTGGGCACGTTCGTCCCCCTGGACGTGTCGGTCAGCGCGCTGCGCGGGTCCACCGCCCAGATCGCCGCCGACTATCCCCGCCTGCGGGTCCGGGGCATCGTGGGGGACTTCACCCGGCAACTGGACCGGCTGCCCACCGGCGGCCGGCGGTTGGTGGTGTTCCTCGGCGGCACCGTCGGCAACCTGTTGCCCGCCGAGCGGGCCGAGTTCCTCACGGCGATGCGCGCCGCGCTGGAGGTCGGCGACTGGCTGTTGCTCGGCACGGACCTGGTGAAGGACCCGTCGGTGATCGTGCCCGCGTACGACGACGCCGCCGGGGTCACCGCTGAGTTCAACCGCAATGTGCTGCACGTGATCAATCGCGAGTTGGGCGCTGACTTCGACCCGGCCGCCTTTGAGCACGTCGCCGTCTGGGATTCCGACAATGAGTGGGTCGAGATGCGGTTGCGGGCTACCCGGCCGATGAGTGTGCGGGTGCTGGGGCTGACCGTCGACTTCGCGGCGGGGGAGGAGCTGCGTACCGAGGTTTCGGCGAAGTTCCACCCGGAGGGGATCGCCGCGGAGCTGGCCAGCGCCGGCTTCGCCACCGCGGAGTTCTGGACCGATCCGGACGCGCTCTTCGGTGTCACGCTGGCGCGGGCGCGGTGAGCCTGTTCACCCGACTCGGCCGTGCCCGTGGGTGATCCGATAGGCTGATCACGCGAAGGGGAGTAGCCCCCAATGTCGTGGTCGACATACTGGTGCGTTCCGCATCCGGCCACGCGGCCCCGGTTTTCTCGGGGCGGGCGAGACCTTCGACTCAGGCTGTTGCAGCCGGGTCGAGGGCACCCCTGTACCTCCTCCCGGCGTGAACGGGAAGGACGTCATGGAGGGATTTTTCGCCGCGCTGGTCGTCAGTTTCGGCGTCATCTTCGTCGCCGAGCTGGGGGACAAGTCCCAGCTGATGGCGCTGACTTTCGCCACGCGGTTCAAACCGATTCCGGTGCTGATCGGCATCACGGTCGCCACCGCGGTGGTGCACCTGGCCTCGGTCGCCATCGGCGCGGGTCTCGGGGCGGTGCTGCCGACCGAGTGGATCTCCCTGGTGGCTGGTGTGGCGTTCCTCGGGTTTGGTGCGTGGACGCTGCGCGGGGACAAACTCACCGAGGAGGAGAAGCGTAAGGCGGAGAAGACCAACAAGACCGCGCTGGTGGCGGTGTCGGTGGCGTTCTTCCTCGCCGAGTTGGGCGACAAGACGATGCTCGCCACGATCACGCTCGCCACCAAGTACGGCTGGTTCGGCACCTGGCTCGGCTCCACCATCGGCATGGTGGCCGCGGACGCCTTGGCCATCATGGTCGGCCGGATGCTCGGTCGGCGGCTGCCGGAGAAAGCCATCAAGTACGGTGCCGCGATCCTCTTCGCCATCTCCGGTCTCTGGCTGATCCTGGAGGCGGTGAACGAGCTGACCTGAGCGCCGACTAGCCGCCGCGTGGACGGGTAACGGCCCGGGGTGGACCCGGCCGAGTTGTTGCGCCAGGGCGACCAGGTGCTGGTTGCGGTGGTGGAGGTGGCCGGCGCGCTGGTGATCTTCGTTGGCGCGGTGTGGGCGGCGGTGCGGTTCGTGGTCGAAGGGCTGCGACACCGCACCGCCGCCCGCTTCACGCCGATCCGGCTCTCGCTGGGTCGCTTTCTGACCCTCGGCCTGGAATTCCAGCTGGCGGCCGACGTGCTGCGCACGGCGGTGTCCCCGTCGTTCACGCAGATCGGCCAACTGGCCGCGATCGCGACGATCCGAACGGCGTTGAACTACTTCCTGGGCCGCGAGATCCGTCAGGAGCAACGTCAGGTGGCCGAGGGGGAGCGTCGGCCATGACGGGTGCCCTGGTCACGGCGGTCACCGCCCTGGCGTTGGTCGCCGGGGTGGTCACGGTGCTCAGCAGCCGGGCGCTGCGCAGCGGCGTCCGCGTCCTGCTGGACCTGCTCATCGCGGCCGGTCTGCTCCGGCTCGCCGGCGACCCGGGTTGGAGCGGCCTGGCCGGCGCGGTGGCGATCATCGCCCTGCGCCAGCTGCTCGGGGCGGCGCTGAGCACGCCACCGCCGTGGTCCGGCCGACAATCCCGGGCCCGCTGCGCCGACGACGATCACCACCTACCGTTGGCGTCGACAGGTGAAATCGGTAGATCGGGAGGATGACCACATGGGCCGGCACGACGAACCGAACGAGTACGGCTTCGCCGGCGGTGCCACCGCCCCGGAGCCGCCGCCTCGCGGAAAGCCCGACGAGCAGGATCGCGTCGAGGCGGTGGCGGTGCCGGGCGACGACCTCACCGAGCCGGCCGCCGAGGCGTTGGTCGAGGAGACCGAGGACCTACCGCCCGCCGAACGTCGCCACTGAGCACAGGCCCGCGCGGTGTGGCGCGACGGCGAACCCGCGCTGGCCGCCGATGGGCCGACCGGGAGCAGTGCGGTGCAGGCGCGGCTGGTCGGGCCGCGCCGGCCCTTCGGCGCTCGCGTCCACCTCGGCCCGCGCCGGCGCCGTCATCGGCCGTCGGGGTGCTGGTAGACGTCGGGTACGCCGTCCCCGTCAGCGTCCAGCCGCTCCCGATCCGCCATCCTCCGGTACGCCGCGTTGCGGCGGGTGAGGACCGCGGCGGCCAGCCCAGCGGAGATCACCGAGCCGAGCAGCACGGCCACCTTGACCCGGTCGTCGGCCGTGCTGCCGGATCCGAAGGCCAGGTCGCCGATGAGCAGCGAGACGGTGAACCCGACGCCGGCCAGCAGGGCGATTCCGAGCAGGTCGGTCCAGGTGACGCCCTCGTCCAGTTCGGCGCGGGTGAACCGGGCCAGCAGGTACGTCGAGCCGAAGATGCCGACGCTCTTGCCGAACACCAGACCGGCGACGATGGCGATCACCATCGGGTCGCTCAACAGGGCGCCCAGGTCGGTGCCGCGCAGGGTGACCCCGGCGGCGAACAGGGCGAAGATCGGCACGGCGAGGCCGGCCGACACCGGCCGCCAGCGATGCTCCAGTTGTGCGGCGAGGCCACCCTCGCCCGCTTCCGCGTCGCCGGTGGCCGCCTGGTCGCCGCCCGCCGGTCGGCGGGCGAGCACCGGGACGGTGAAGCCGAGCAGGACACCGGCCACCGTGGCGTGTACGCCGGAGGCGTGCACCAGCGTCCAGGCGGCGACCGCGAGGGGGATCAGCGCCCACCACCAGGTACGCCCGCGCTGCACCAGCACCGCGAAGAGCCCGATCGGCGCCAACGCGGCGAGCAGCGGAAGGGGATGGAAGTCGGCGGTGTAGAAGATCGCGATGATGGTGATCGCGAACAGATCGTCGACCACCGCGAGGGTGAGCAGGAATGCGCGCAGGCCCTGCGGCAGATGTGAGCTGACCACGGCGAGCACGGCGAGCGCGAAGGCGATGTCGGTGGCGGTTGGAATGGCCCAACCGCGCAGGCCGTCCCCGCCCGCGCTCAGCACCACCGCGAGGTAGATCAGCGCCGGCAGCAGCATCCCGCCGAGTGCGGCCGCCACCGGCAGCACGGCCCGGCGCGGGTCGCGGAGTTCACCGGCGATGAACTCCCGTTTGAGCTCCAGGCCCACCACGAAGAAGAAGATGGCCAGCAGGCCGTCCGCCGCCCAGGTGGCCACGTCCAGGTCGAGGTGCCAGGGCGCGCCGGGCCAGGGCACGACGTGGCCGAGCCGGTTGTAGGAGTCGGACCACGGGGAGTTGGCCCAGATCAGCGCGATCACGGCGCCCGACAGCAGCAGGGCGCCACCGACGGTCTCGGTACGCAGGACGTCGGCCAGGTGCCGGGCCTCCGGCCAGGACGAGCGGGAGAGCAGTCGGAGCTTCGGCGGACGCGGCCCCGATGGTGGGGTGTGGCGGGTCATCTGTGGGCTCACCTAGGGGAGTCGGGATGGCAAAAATCCACTCGCCGACCAGGCTTCCCGGCACACCGCTGTCGACCCTATCCGGTGGCTCGGTCGGCGTGACCGCTGGGCTGATCGGATGCCATCCGATCGGCCTCCGACTTTTTCCCCGTTGTCGCCGCAGCCGAATGGGTGTTTGTCGGGTTGGTCATGCGGGTGCACATCACGCCACCGGAAAACACATAACTCCGGACATAAGCCGTATGAGCCGCTTTAATGGTTTCACGAGTTTAGAGACGACCTTGGGGGTTTTCGTGAAGTTCTTTGGCGTAACCGGACCGACACGGAGGCGCTCCTGATGGACCTGCTCCGCCAATTGCGCCACGTGCGTCGGCACTGGTGGGTCGCACTGGTCACGGTCATGGTGGCCCTGGGCATCTCGGCGTTCCTGACCGTACGGGCCCAACCCCGGTATGTCGCCTCGGTGACCTTCTTCGTTACCACCCCCAACTCAGGCGTCACCGACGCCTACCAGGGCGGGCTCTTCCTCCAACAGCGCGTCAAGTCGTACGCCGACCTGCTCAGCAGCGACCGGCTGGCGCAGAGCGTGGTGGCCGAGACTCCGGTCGGCCTCACCGCGGACGAGGTGCAGCGCCGGGTGAGCACCTCCACCGAGACCGGCACCGTTCTGCTGCGGGCGTCGGTCACCGACACCGATCAGACCCGCGCGTTGCGGGTGACGGAGACCCTCGCCAACAAGTTCGTCGAACTTGTCCAGAAGGTCGAGACGACGCCGGAAGGCAAGGCGCCCGTCAAGATCGAAGTGGTCAGTGGCCCGCGGGTCAGCGCCAACCCCGTCTCGCCGCAGCCGGTCCGCAACCTCACCCTGGGTGGCCTGGCAGGCCTGATCCTCGGCATCGGTCTGGCGATCCTGCGGGGCGTCGCCGACGTCCGACTGCGCGACGCCGCCGGACTGCAACGCGCCACCGGCAGCCCGCTGCTCGGTGAGATTCCGTTCGAGGGCAACGCCCGCAGCGCCCCACTCATCGTGGGCGACGCCGCGACCTCGGCGCGCGCCGAGGCGGTCCGCAAGCTGCGGACCAACCTGCGCTTCGTCGACGTCCACGAGCCGGCCCGGGTCATCGCGGTGACCAGTGCCCTGCAGGGCGAGGGCAAGACCACGCTCTCCTGCAACCTGGCGATCGCGCTGGCCGAGGCGGGCTGGCGGGTGCTGCTGGTCGACGCGGATCTGCGTCGCCCGAAGGTCGACGACTACCTGGGCCTGGACGCCGGCGTCGGCCTCACCGACGTGCTGGTGGGCGACGTGAAGGTGGGCGACGTCGTGCAGCGCTGGGGAGACAAGTCGCTGTTGGTGCTGCCCAGCGGGTCCGCCCCGCCGAACCCGAGCGAGCTGCTCGGCTCCAAGGCCATGTCGGACCTGCTGCTGGCCCTGCGCGAGTCGGCGGACATCGTGATCATCGACACCGCGCCCCTGCTCGCGGTGACCGACGGCGTGGTGGTGGCCGTGCAGGCCGATGGCGCTCTGTTGGTGACGCAGCAGGGCCGTACCTCGCGGGCCCAGGTCGCCGCGGCGGCCCGGTCACTGCACTCGGTCTCGGTCCGGCTGCTCGGCTGTGTGCTGAACATGGCCAAGGTGGCCAAGACCGAGGCGTACCAGTACGAGGCCTACCGGGTGGTCGCCTCGACGGCCGGAGCGTCGGTGCCGGCCGACCGGGCCGCGTCCGGCCGGCACAGCGAGACCAGCACCGGGGTCAACGGCGTCGCCGACCATACCCAGGAACTCACCCGGCTGCCCCGATGAGCGCGGCGAGGGGTCGCAGCGACCGTTCGATCTCCTCGGCGCAGAGTCGGAAGTCGGCTGCGGTGCCGCCGATCGGGTCTCGAAGATCGTCCGCGTCCGGGGCTGCCGGTTGCAGCCGTCCCCGGGCCTGGGCGGCGGCGGCGATCGCCGCCCCCAGTGGGTCGTCGGCCAACTCGGCGGGCGGCTCGGCCGCGGCGGCCAGCCGGCCGAACTGGCGCAGCGTGAACGTCCGGTGCAGCGCTCCCGGCGCCAACGAGGTGCAGACCGAACGTTGGCGTCGGGTCGCGGTCAGCACGAGCGTGGCGTCGACCAGATACTCGGGGCGCAGCACCCGGGTCCGGAACGCCGCCGGGTCCGCGCCGCTCTCGGTCGCGACCTCCATGGCGTACGGGTGCATCCCCAGCCCGTCGATCGCGTCGGTGCCGGCGCTGGCCACCTCGACGGGTCGGTCGGCCAGCAACCGACGGGCCAGGTACTCGGCCATCGGCGACCGGCACAGGTTGGCGTGGCAGACGAACAACACGCGATCAGGCATCGGTGCCCCTCTCATCGGTGCGGACCGGGGTGCTCGCACCGCGAGGTCGGTGCGTCGACGCCGGTGGCCGCGCGGGGAGGGGTTGTCGGCATCGTACGCGGGCCGCACGCCCACCGGCCGTGGTGCCGCGCCGGCCGACGCCGATCCGCGTCGGACGGGGGTGAACCGGTGAGGATCGGCATCCTGTCGTACCACTTTCCGCCCGAGCCGGCGTTCATCCCCGGGAGCCTCGCCGAGGAGCTGGCTGCGCGCGGGCACGAGGTACGGGTCCTCACCGGCTTTCCGGACTACCCCGGCGGGCACGTCTATCCCGGCTGGCGACAGCGGTGGCACCACGAGACGCACAGTCAACGGCTCAGCGTCCGGCGGGTGCCCCGCTACCCCGGGGGCGCCGCGTCCGTCGGTGGCCGGATGGCCAACTACCTCTCCTTCGCCGGCAGCGCGGGGCTGGTCGCCCGCCGCTTCCTGGGCGGCATCGACGCGCTGTACGTCTTTCAACTCCCGGCGACGACGTTCGCCGCAGCCGGGGTGCTCCGGTTGCTTGGGCGAGTGCCGGCGGTCCTGCACGTGCAGGACGTCTGGGCTCGCGACGGCGCGGAAGAGGGGAGCGAAGGGCGCTGGGTGGCACGGCTGGGCAGCACGATGACCCGGATCTACCGGACCGCGGCGCGTATCGCGGTCGCCGCGCCGTCGATGCGGGACCTGGTGGTCGCCGCCGGCGCCGACCCGGCCCGGGTCCAGCTGGTGCTGAACTGGACCGACGAGCGGATCTTCCACCCGGCGACGCCCGGCGCGGCGGCCCGCCAGTTGGTCCGTCGGGACGGTCGGTGCGTGGTGATGCACGCCGGGACCATCGGGGCGCGGCAGGGGCTGGAAACCGCGGTCCGGGCGGCCGCGGCGCTGGACCGGACGATGGATCTGGTCCTGGTCGGTTCGGGTGCGGCGGAGCGGCGGGTGCGGGGGCTCGCCGCCGAGCTGGGCGCGGACAATGTCCGCTTCCTGGAGCGGCGGTCGCCGGTCGACATGCCCGAGCTGTACGCCGCCGCCGACTACCAGCTGGTCATGTCGCGCGACCTTCCGGAGCTGCGCGGCACGGTGCCCGGCAAGCTGCAGGCCGCACTCTCCTGCGCCGCGCCGGTGATCGCCTCGGCCGGCGGGGACACGGCCGAGCTGGTCGAACGGGCTCGGGCTGGGTTGTCCTGCCCACCGGAGGACTGGGCGGCGCTGGCCGACCGGTTCTGGTTGGCCGCCACCATCGCGCCGCCGACCCGCACCGAAATGGGGCGTCGAGGGCGGGCCGCGTACCTGCGGGAGATGTCACTGCCCGCTGGCGTGGACCAGATCGAACGGCTGTTGCACGAGGCGGCCGGACGAGCCGCGCCCAGTCTGCACGGAACCGCGAATAAGGCTCATTAAAAGGGCAACGACCCCAATAACGGTACGAATTTCCCTAAGGCGTGCTAAGAACGTCAGGGAATCGACCTTCTGTCCGATTCCGCGAACGGGAGTGTGGTGTGACGGAGAGCGAACGACCGACCCGGCGGCGAAGCCGGTCCCGGCGTCGTCGGCGTGCCCGACTGCGACGGGCCCTCCTCGGCGTCCTGGTAGTCGGCTCACTGCTGCTGGCGACCGGCGGATGGATCGGCTTCCGCGGTTGGCAGGCGCGCGCTCACCTGCTCAACGCCGCTGGGCTGGCGCGGGAGTTGAGCGCCCAGGTGGTCGGTGGGGACAGTGACCGCGCGCTGCGGACCCTCGCCGCGCTTCAGGAGCAGGCAGGTGCCGCCCGAGCCGCGACGGCCGACCCGAGCTGGCGGCTCGGCCGGCTTACGCCGATCGCCGGCGACGACCTCGACGCCGTCCGGCAGATCGCCATCGCCATCGACGACCTGGCCCGGAAGGCGTTCCCGACCCTGCTCCGTACGGACCTGACCAGCCTGGTGCCGACCGGTGGCCGGCTGGACCTGGGCCGACTTACCGCCGTCTCCGCCGAGTTGACCCAGGTGCACGAGTCGGTCCAGCGCACCCGCCGGGACCTGGCTGCGGTGCCCGCCGACCGGCTGGTCAGCCAGATTCGGCAGGCGCTGACCGACCTGCGTGCCGAGATCGACCGGCTGGCCAGCCTCACCACGGCCGCCGACCAGGGAGCCCGTCTGCTGCCGCCGCTGCTCGGCGCGAACGGTCCACGCCGTTACCTGCTCGTCTCGCAGAATCTCGCCGAACTGCGCGCGACCGGCGGCATGTTCGGCGCGTACGCGATGATCGAGGCCGACAACGGCACCGTGAAGATGGGCAAGCAGGGCAGCAGTGCCGCGCTTGGCCTGTTCAACCCGGCGTTGGAGGTGCCCGCCGAGACTCGGGCCCTCTGGACCGACCTGCCCGGCATCTACCCGGCCGACGTCAATCTGTCTCCGCACTTCCCGACCGCCGCCAAGTTGTACCGCGAGATGTTCCGGCGCAAGACCAGCATCACTGTCGACGGCGTGCTCGCAGTCGATCCGGTGGTGCTGTCCTACCTACTCAAGGCGACCGGCCCGGTGCTGGTGCCCGGTGGTGTGCCGCTCGCCAGCGAGAAGGTCGTGCAGACCCTGCTGAACGACAGCTACCAGCGGCTGGACATCAAGCAGCAGGACGAGTTCTTCGCGGCCTCGGCGGCAGCGGTGTTCGACGCCTTTTTCAAGAAGAATGTCAACCCGAAGGTGTTGTTGTCCGCATTTGACCGTGCTATCACCGAACGCCGGATATTGTTCTGGAGTGCCCGACCTGAGGAACAGCGGACATTCGGCGACAGCCGGATGGCCGGGACGCTTCCAGAACAGGACACCGTGCCGACGGTCGGCGTTTTCCTCAACGACGGCAGCGGCGCGAAGCTCGGCTACTACCTGCGGCCGGCGGCGAACCTGACGGTCGGCGAATGCCGGCCCGACGGCCGCCGTGAGCTCCGGCTGCGGGTGACCCTCCGCTCGACGGCGCCGAAGTCCGGCCTCAGCAAGTCGGTCCTCGGCCTCGGCCTGGCCGGTGATCCGTACACCGTACGCACGTTGGTGTCGATCTTCAGCCCGGCTGGTGGAGCGGTGCTCGAAGCCCGGCTCGATGGGGTCGAGACGGCGCTGGGCAGCGGCACCGAACGCCGCCGTCAGGTGGCGACGGCCAGCGTGGATGTCGGCCCCGGTGCCGAGAGGGCGCTGGAGGTCACCGTGCTGACGGCCAAGACCGGCGTCGGGCAGGCCGAGCTGTGGCTGACCCCCACCGCCAGCCCATGGACCACCCAAGTTCATTCCGCACCAAGCTGTGATCAGTAGGAGGGAACCAATCATGCGGCTATCCCGCATCATCATGGCGCTCACGGTCGGCCTGGCCGTGGTAGCCGTGCCGACGGCAGCGGGGGCGGCACAGCCGCAGCCGACGCCCAGCGCGACCACCGATCCGACCCAACCGCCGCCGTACACGCCGACCGTCGCGTCGCTGACCGTCAACCGACCGGCGATCTTCCTCGGCGAGACGGTCTTGCTGACCGGTACCAACTTCGGCCCGAACGAGATCGTCGACATCTCGGTGACGGTGGCTCCGCTGGCCGCCCCGGCGGCAGGTCAGGCGCCGGCGCGTCGTAGCGACGGCACCACCGTCGCCATGAAGCCGGTGGCGTACCAGGCGAGCGCGCCCCTGAACTTCACGGCGTTCACCAACGCCGAGGGCCGCTTCACCAAGAGCTACAAGCCGTCGGTGACGGGTCTGCTGACCTTCACCGCCACCGGTCGGGACTCCGACCGGCGCGCCAGCACGGAGCTGCAGGTGCTGCACAAGAAGCAGCCGCTGCCCGTCACGGGTGACAGCCTCGGCACACCCATGAAGCTCGGCGGCGGCCTGGTCGGCGCCGGAGCGGTCATGCTGCTGCTGACCCTGGCCTGGCGTCGCCGCCAGCGCTTCGGTGGTGCGGCGCACTAGTCAACACCACCGGGCTGTGCCCGGATCGCACGGAAGCTGGCGCCCGTCGGAACACTCCGACGGGCGCCAGCCCGTCCAGAGAGAGCCGGTCGTGCCTGCGCCGGTCGTGCCAGCGCTGGCCGTGCCTGCGAAGGTCTTTCCAGCGCCGACTTCCTGCGCCGACTTCCTGCGCCGACTTCCTGCGCCGACTTCCTGCGCCGACTTCCTGCGCCGGCCTTCAGCGCGGCCTTCAGCGCGGCCGTCGAGCGCCGGCCTTCCTATGAGGCGGCGTTTCCAGGCGGCCCAGGGAAATTTGTCCGCATTGCGCGACTTCGTGCGGCCAGCCCGTTCGTGATCGACTCGGGTCTCATGAAGTCGGGCTGTCCCGGCCCGTCCCGGATCCCCCGGCTTTCATGAATCCAAGTGGATCACCCGGGCGAGGGTCGATTTGGCACCGCCGGTCCGACCTGAGCTGGGCGGTTTGTCCGGTCAGGGGTGGTTGTGGGGTGTGACGGGGTGCACCGGTGGGCCGGAATCATGGCTTGCCCGGGGTCGTTACACACCCTGACGATCGCAGCACCACCGATCGCCTGCCCGGCCTTCACGGGTGCGGGACGGCGGTCCGGCAGGTTGGAATGCCAGCCTCCACCCGGTCGTTGCAGTCCCCACGACCGACCACGGCGCCGCTTCCATTCGGGTGCCGACGGGATGGGCTAACCCCGGAATGACCCTGGCCCGGCGGTCGTTATACAGGGACCTGGCGCCGCGAGCCTCCCGCTCGTGAGGTCGCCGACCCCGACGCCCGCTGAGGTGTCACCCTCCAGACTTTTCCCCCTTTTTGTTTGTGCAGCGCCGGACGAGGTGCTCACACCCGGCCGCTTGTCCCCCGTGTTGGGCGGTTGGGTGTTCTACCCCCGAAGGAGCTACCCCCATGAACACGATCTTCCGTAAGAGCATGCTGTCTGTTGCTGGTCTCGCGTTCGCCGGTGGTGTGTTCGCCGGCCCGATCGCCGCCCACGCCAACCCGGCCGATGCCAAGCCCGTTGCGGTCGCCGTGCAGTCGGCGCCGAAGCCGCAGGGCGACCAGTCCCGGATCACCCTGAACGACGAGCAGACCGCCAACGTCAAGGCGATCATCGCCGCGACGAAGAAGGCCGGCCTGCCCGAGCGGGCCGCGGTCATCTCGATCGCGACGAGCCTGCAGGAGTCGAAGCTGGAGAACCTGGGCCACCTCGGCGACATGAACGACCACGACTCGCTGGGCCTGTTCCAGCAGCGCCCGTCCAGTGGTTGGGGCACGCCGGAGCAGATCACCGACCCCGAGTACTCCACCACCGCGTTCCTGAAGGGTCTCAAGCAGGTCGACGGGTGGCAGGACATGCCCCTGACCCAGGCCGCGCAGACGGTGCAGGTGTCGGCGTACCCGGACGCCTACGCCCAGTGGGAGCAGCAGGCCACCGACCTCGTCGCCCAGCACTGGAACAGCTGACCACCCGCACGACAGCACCACCGCACCACCGCACGACAGCACCACCGCACGGCAGCACGGCAAGACCGCAGGACGAAACGCCGCTGGCCGGCACCCCGGTCAGCTCTTGTGCTTGTGGGTGCGTCCGATGTCGATCAGCGCGACGGCCAGTGCGAGCGCGATGATGCCGGTGGCGAGCATCAGGGACCGTTCGAAGGCGGTGGTCCAGTCGCCGCGGCTGTCGGACAGCGACGAGAAGAACAGCGACCCGACGGCGGCGATGCCAGCTGCGGCGCCGATCCGTTGGCCGGTCTGGAGCATGCCCGCGCCGCTGCCGGCCTGCCCTACCGGCACCTCGGAGAGGGTGATCGTCTGGTTGGGGGCGATTACCAGCCCGCTGCCGATGCCGGCGACGAGGAGCGGGCCGGCGGTGACCCAGGGCGCTGGGGCGTCCGGCGCGAGGTGCAGCCCGATCACCGTCGCGGCCAGTCCGACCACCACGGTGAGCAGACCGATGGCGACCAGTGGTCGGCCGAAGCGGTTGACGATGCGACCACCGAGCACGGCGGCGGCAGCCGATCCCAGGGCGAATGGGGTGATGGCCAGGCCGGCGACGAGCGCGCTGTAGCCGAGACCCATCTGCAGGAACAGGGTGAAGATGAAGAAGATCGCGGTGAAGCCACCGAAGTAGACGAGCGCCAGGAGCGAGCCCAGGGTGTACGACTGGAAGTTGAACAGTCGAAGGTCGAACAGGGGTTCGTGGTGGCGTGCGTACCGTCGCTCCCAGAGCCCGAAGGCGACCAGCACGGCCAGGCCGACGGGGATGAGCGCCCACTTCCAGGGGGTCCGCCACTGCTGTTCCTGCACGAGTGGCAACAGAACCAGGACCACACCGATGCCGAGCAGCAGGACGCCGACGGGGTCGAGTCGCCGCCAGCCGGGTTGACCGGTGGGGCGGCCGGGCAGCAACCGCCAGCCGAGGATCACCGCGAGGACACCGACCGGCACGTTGACGAAGAAGACCCAGCGCCAGCCGTGCTCCTCGCCGCCGATGGCGATGAGCAGGCCGCCGAGCAGCGGCCCGACGGCGGTGGAGATGCCGATGGTGGCGCCGAGCAGCCCGAATGGACGGGCGCGTTCGGGGCCGCGGAACAGCTGCTGGATCAGCCCGATGACCTGGGGGTTGACGATGCCGGCGGCGGCGCCCTGCAGTAGTCGGGCGATGACCAGCCACGTCGGGGAGGTGGCGAGGCCGGCGAGCGCGCTGGTGATGGTGAACAGCGCGATGCCGAAGACGAACGCGTTGCGCCGACCGCGGGCGTCGCCGAAGCGACCGGCGGGCACCAGCGCCAGGCCGAAGGTGAGCGCGTACCCGGAGAGAATCCACTGCAGGTCGCTCGACGACGCGTGCAGCGCCCGGTCGATGGACGGCACCGCGACGTTGACGATGCTCACGTCGAGCAGCGTCATGAACGCGGCGACCAGTCCGACGCCGACCGCCTGCCAGCGATGTCGGTTTTCGGCCGGGCTCACCGGCTGCGGCGGCTGCGCCGCGCTCATCGTGCCCCCCGTCGACCCTCGGTCATGCATTGTCGACCGCTACCCGGATCTTCGGGGGGCGAACCGTGCCGGTTGGCTCCGCGGATCACGCCATCTGGCGGGCGCAGAACCGGGGACCGAAGTCGAGGCCGGCCATAGGTGAGTCCTCGCGGTGCAGCAGGCCCTTCTCGGTGAGCAGGTGCAGGGGGCTGCCCACCTGCTCCTCGGTGAATCCGGATTCCTCAGCGATCAGGTCCGGGTAGGGCACCTGTCCGCGTGCCTCGAGGACGGTGACCGCCTGGTATACCCGTTGCTCGGCCTCCGACAGTTGCACCTGCTGCATGGTTCCTCCTTTGCTCGTCCGCCACTGCGGTGGCGGTTGCCGTGCGCCGGTTACCCCCTCGGTGCCCGAAGATGCGCACCCGATCGGGCGGTCGCGACGGCGGGCGGGTCCGCCGGTCGACCACCGGTGGTGCCCTAGGCTGCTTCCGTGATCGTTTGGGATCTCGTCGTCGTCGGCGCTGGCCCGGCGGGGCTGTCCGCGGCCCACGCCGCTGCCAGTGCGGGCGTTTCCACACTTGTCGTCGAGCGGGCCGTGCACCCGCGCTACAAGACCTGCGGCGGTGGTCTGATCGGCACCTCCCTGGCGGCCGTTCAGGATCGGATCGAGGTGCCCGCGCACGACCGGGTGGACCGGGTGACATTCACCCGCGACGGCCGTCGGGAGTTCACCCGCCGCAACGCCAGTCCGGTGGTGACGATGGTGCGCCGCGAGGAGTTCGACGACCGGCTGCGCGCGGCGGCGGTCGCCGCCGGCGCGCAGCTGCGGGAGCGGGTCGCGGTCCGCGGGATCGAGCAGGACCCCGAGGGGGTACGCCTGCGGTTGGCCGACGGTACGACGATCGCGGCTCGTGCCGTGATCGGGGCGGACGGTTCGTCGGGGGTGACCGCCCGGCACGTCGGGGTTCGGTACCGGCAGGTGGATCTGGGTCTGGAGTTGGAGATTCCGGTGCCGCCGGCGGAGCAGGAGCGGTGGCGGGGGCGGCTGTTGCTGGACTGGGGTGCCATGCCGGGCTCGTACGCCTGGGTCTTCCCCAAAAACGACAAATTGACCGTGGGTGTGATTGCGGCTCGGGGCGCGGGGGAGGGGACCCGGGACTACCTGCGGCGGTTCGTCGACCGGTTGGGTCTGGCCGGCTTGCCGACGGAGCACGACTCCGGTCACCTGACCCGTTGTCGCGCGGAGGATTCGCCGCTGCGTACCGGTCGGGTGCTGGTCGTGGGGGACGCGGCCGGGCTGCTGGAGCCGTGGAGTCGGGAGGGCATCAGCTTCGCGTTGCGCTCCGGCGCGCTGGCCGGTGCGGCGGTCGCGGGCGGTGATCTGGCGGGGTACGAGCGGGCGGTGGCCGAGCGTCTGCTGCCGGAGATGCGGGCGGGGTTCCGGCTGCTGGACGTCTTCACCCGCCGTCCGGAGGTGTTCCACGCCCTGTTGGCGACCCCGCCGGGCTGGCGGATGTTCGTTCAGTTCTGCCAGGGGCGGGCGAGCTTCGACGAGATGCTGCGCCGCCGCCCCATCCGGGCCGCCCTCGCGGTGCTCGACCGGTTGTCCAGTCCGTCCCGCCAGGCCACCGTCACTCACCCAGGATCCTAGGACGCCTTACGGGTGTGCGCGCGGCTACTGGCGCCGAACTCTTCGGCTGGCGGACAATCGCAGCGGAGCAGGAGGAGGCGCCGATGGACGAGCAGCCGTTCACCGACGACGAGTATGCGTTTCTCCGCCACGTGCGGTTCGGGGAGTTGCCGCCCGCCGTCCGTCCCGACGAGCGGGTGGCCCTGACCGAGACCGATCCCGGTCGCGACCGGCCGGAGGAGTCCGAGGACCCGATCCGCTGGAACGTGCAGGGCTGAGAACGCGCGACGGGCCGCGGGTGTCGCCACCCACGGCCCGTCGACGGTCTGCGATCAGAAGACCGGCACGCCCTCGCGTACCAGACGCCAGTTGGGCTGGAAGAAGTCGGCCGGGTCGATCGCCCCCCGAGCCTGCGCCCAGTCGATGAGCAGCTGGCGGATCTCCTGCTGTGCGTTGTAGACCTGGGTCTTCACGATGCCGGGGAAGTTGCCGCCGCCGCTGCGCCGGTAGTTGTTCACCGCCACCACGAACTGCGCGTTGTCGGCCACCGGAGTGTCGGTGCCGGCCAGCACCAGGCGGGTGATCCGCTGCCCGACCGGCTTGGAGATGTCGATGTCGTAGTCCAGGCCGGAGAAGACGTCGTAGTTGTAGTCGGGCACGGCCGGGTCACTGATCTGCTCCGGGTCGACCGGGGCGCCCGGCGCCAGGGTGCGGAAGAACTTCGCCGAGTACTCCAGGTAGGCCCGCACCTCGGCCCCGCTGAGCACGACCGCCTCAAGGGTGTTGTCGTACACGTACAGGCCGGCCACGTCGCGGATCTTGACGTCGCCGGCGGGGAAGACCGCGGTCCGGCTGAACGGCGCCGCGATCGACAGCACCGGCAGGTCCGCGTACGCGGTGCCGGCCAGCGCCGCGCCGACCACCTCGGTCTGCACGTGGTTGATGAAGTCCAGGATCGGCGTGTCCTTGTACCGCGACTCCGCCGCCGACAACTCCACCGTGGACTGTGCGACCACCTGGTTGACGTACGCCACGGTCTTCTGGTGCTGGGCCCGCACGACGGCGAGCACCTTCGGATCCTCGACCACCGTGTTGGTGTTCAGCATGGTGGCGGCCTTCTTGGTGATCGTCCACCGACCCCGCTCACGGGCGAGGGTGAAGTCCATCCGGGTGAGCCGCTGGCCCCACTTCGACGGCTCGGAGAGCAGCACCTGCGTGCCGGTGCGCTCGTTGGTGACGAAACGCTCGACCACCTCGTTGTGCGCGTGACCGAAGAGGATCGCGTCGATCCCCGGCACCTGCTGGGCGATCAGCGCCATGGGGTTCTCGTTCGGCAGCTCGGGGCCGTAGCTGGAGGTGCCGCTGTCACCGCCGTGCGCGGAGATCAGCACGAGGTCCGCGCCGCGCGCCCGCATGATCGGCACCCACTTCGCGGCGGTCGCGATCATGTCATCGAAGCGCAGCTTGCCCTCGACGTTGCCCTTGTCCCAGATGGCCACACCGGGGTTCGTCAGCCCCAGGATGCCGACCCGCAGGGTCGGCGCCGCGAAACCGAGCGAGACCTTCTTGATGATGTACGGCAGGAAGGCCGGCTTGCCGGTCTTGGCGTTGACGGCGTTCGCGGCGAGCGCCGGGAAGCCGAGCTGACGGATCCACAGGTCCAGCAACGGCAGACCGTAATTGAACTCGTGGTTGCCCAGCGTCACCGCGTCGTAGTCGATGACGTTCATCGCCCGGGCCATCGGGTGCTTCTCCCCGGTGGCGGTGATCGGCTCCTGCTTGGCGTAGTACGTGGCCAGCGGCGTGCCCTGGATCGTGTCGCCGGCGTCGAGCACCAGCGTCGCCTTGCCGCGCCGCTCCCGACGGATCTGATTGATCAGGGTCGCCAGCTTGGCGACGCCGATGTCGTTCTGCTTGCTGTCGTCGTACTCGGCGTCTCGGTAGTAATCCCAGTTGTAGACGTTGCCGTGCGTGTCCGACGTGCCCAGGAGGGTGAGGTCCCAGGTGCGCGGCTGCGGCTTGCCGGCCGCCTGGGCGGGCGCGGCGGCGATCAGCGGGGTGGTCGCCGCGGCCGCTGCGGCGACGAGCACCTGACGGCGCGACGGGCCGGAGGAAGAGGTCATGACATGCCTTTCCATGGGGGTGGACGCGCCTCGTGAGCGCCTTGCGCACCATAACGAGCAGCTGGCGCTCCTGCCACGCCAGCCCCGACGGGTGCAGCGGTTTCCACAGTTCGGCGCGGGGTAGGGCGATCAGTGACGACATTCGCGGGAGAGCCCCCCTTCCCGTGCGCAGCGAGGAGATGTCAGTGAGCGAGGACCAGCACACCCAGCAGGACCCGACCACCCAGTACGGCGGGCAGTCCGGTCAGCCCGCACAGCAGCAGTCAGCGCCGGGATCGACCGGGGAGATGACCCCGAGACCGGACCACGGGGAGGAGTCGTACCGGGGCAGCGGCAAACTCGACGGCAAGCGGGCACTGATCACCGGCGGTGACTCGGGGATCGGCCGGGCGGTCGCGATCGCGTTCGCCCGGGAGGGCGCGGACGTGCTCATCTCCTACCTCGGCGAGGAGGAGGACGCCGACGCCCGGGAGACCATCCGACTGGTCGAGGCCGCCGGGCGTCGGGGCATCGCGGTACGCGGTGACATCACCGACGAGGAGCACTGCCAGGAACTGGTCGACCGGGCGGTGCGCGACCTGGGTGGCCTCGACATCCTGGTCAACAACGCGGCGTACCAGATGTCGCAGGACAAGGGGATCCTCGGGATCAGCACCGAGCAGTTCGACCGGGTGTTCAAGACCAACCTGTACGCGATGTTCTGGCTCTGCAAGGCCGCCATTCCGCACCTGGCCGAGGGGTCGGCGATCATCAACACGTCGTCGATCCAGGCGTTCGACCCGTCGCCGCAACTGCTGGACTACGCCACCACGAAGGCGGGGATCGCGAACTTCACCAAGGCCCTCGCCGCCGACCTGGCCGAGCAGGGCATCCGGGTCAACGCGGTCGCGCCGGGCCCGGTGTGGACGCCGCTGATCCCGGCCACCATGCCGGAGGAGAAGGTGAAGCAGTTCGGCACCGACACCCCTCAGGGGCGCCCCGGGCAGCCGGCTGAGCTGGCGCCCGCGTACGTCTTCTTCGCCTCGCAGGAATCCAGCTACGTGACGGGCGAGATCCTGGGGGTCACCGGCGGTCGACCGACCAAGTGACCTGCCGCCGGTTGGGCGTCCGCTGCGATGCCCACCCGGCGCTGTGGCTCGTTCGCGTCGCTTGTTCGCGTCGCTCGTTCGCGTCGCTTGTTCGCGTCGCTCGTTCGCGTCGCTCGTTCGCGTCGCTCGTTCGCGTCGCTTGTTCGCGCGGCCCGTTGGTGGTGCGGCCCGTTGGTGGTGCGGCTTGTCGGCGTGGCCGTTGTTGTGCGGTTTGTTCGCGCGGCCCATGGTGGTGCGGCTTGTTCGCTCGGCCCGCTGGTCAGCGGGGCCAGTCGGCGAAGCGTTCCCGGATCGCGGCGACGTCGGCGGCGCCCAGGCCGTACCGGCCGAAGCGCTGGTCGGAGAGACGGTCCAGGTAACGGCCGGCGGCGCGCACGTCGTCCGGGTCCAGCGCGGGATCGACCTGCCGTGCCAGCACCAACAGCTCGGTCACGTCGTAGTGGTCGAGGGCCGCGGCCACGTCGATGAAGTCGCGGACCTCCCGCCGGTTGACCAACGCTGCGATCTTGTTCGCCACCAGGTCACGGACGTCCATCACCGGGCCCAGGTCCATCACCACCGGGCTCTGCTGGCGGTCCAGCCGGGCGAGGCTGAGCCGGATCTGCCGTCCGTCCCGGCTCACCACGAAGTCCTTCATGTCCTGCTCGTACCCGTCGAACAGCTCTGCCAGCTCACTGTCCGGGTCGGCGTCAGTCACGATGAACCCCGCACGCTCCAGGGCCCCGCGCACCCCCGCGGACGCCGCTGCCGCAGCACCCTCCACGTCTGCGAAGAGGTCGACGTCCTCCGTCGGGCGGGCGACCAGCCCGTGCGCCGCCCACGCCACCCCACCACCCAGAACGAACCGGTACGGCCCGGCGGCGGTCAGCGCCACCCGGGCCACCTCCCGGTAGAACTCGTGCAGGTGAGGGCCGATCACGCCGCGCGCAGGCCGCGGTGCCGGCTCTCCCACGCCTGGCGTACGCCCCGAGGCAGGTTGAGCAGTCGCCACACCCGACGCAGCGTCCGCCCGTTGATCAGGGAGCGCAGATCCTCGGCCCGGGTGGTCTCGCGAAGCACGTTCTCGTACATCCAGAGCAGCTGGTCCGGGTCGCCGAGGTCGAAGGTGCGCTCGGCGTTCCACATCAGCCGTACCGGCAGCTCCACCACACCCCGGGTGGGGCCGGCCAGCTCGGCGAGCGTCCGCGCCACCACAGCGGGGCGGCCCGGGCGGGCCAGGAAAGCCACGCCGGTCGCGGTGGGGGAGACGGCCTGCATGGTGTCAGGGTAACGCCCGCCAGAGCCGGTGTCGCTCAGCCTGATCCCAGCGCGCTGTTCCAGACGTAATTGCTCGCCTCCGTTCGGCGCGATTTTTGTCCGGTTCGCGCGATGCCTGCCCGGTTCGCGCGATCTGTGCGGCGCGGCCGGTCGTGATCGACTCGGGTTTCATGAAGTCGGGGTGTCCGGGCGTCCTGGATGCCCCGGTTTCCGTGAACCCGAGTGGATCGCCCTCGTGAGGGGCGGTTCGATGCCGTAGGCCCGGTGGCGTGTGGGTGGTTTGTTCGGTGGTGGGTGTTTGTGGGGTGTGGTCGGGTGCACTCGTGGGCCGGAATCATGGCCGGGTCGGGGTCGTTACATCCCCTGAGGATCGCAGCACCACCGACTGCCGCCAGCACGCTCGTGAGGGCTGGTCACGCAGGTCGGAATGCCAGCCACGGCCCGGTCGTTACAACCCCCACGACCGACCGCAGGCACCTTCGGGTGCCCGACGGGATGGGCCGACCCCGGAATGACCCCGGCCCCCCGGTCGTTGCAACCCCCACGACCGACCACGGCACCGCTTCCATTCGGGTGCCCGATGGGATGGGCCAACCCCGGAATGACCCCGGCCCGGCGGTCGTTACACAGGGACCCGGCGCCACGAGCCCTCCGCCCGTGAGGTCGCCGACCCCGACGCCCGCTGAGGTGTCACCCCCCAGACTTTTCCCCCTTTTGTTTGTGCAGCGCCGGACGAGGTGCTCGCACCCGTGATTGCCGTTCCCCCGATCGGCGCGGGTGTTCTACCCCCGAAGGAGCTACCCCCATGAACACGATCATCCGTAAGAGCATGCTGTCCGTTGCTGGTCTCGCGTTCGCCGGTGGTGTGTTCGCCGGCCCGATCGCCGCCCACGCCAACCCGGCCGATGCCAAGCCCGTTGCGGTGGCCGTGCAGTCGGCGCCGAAGCCGCAGGGCGACCAGTCCCGGATCAGCCTGAACGACGAGCAGACCGCGAACGTGAAGGCGATCATCGCCGCGACGAAGAAGGCCGGCCTGCCCGAGCGGGCCGCGGTCATCTCGATCGCGACGAGCCTGCAGGAGTCGAAGCTGGAAAACCTCGGCCACCTCGGCGACATGAACGACCACGACTCGCTGGGCCTGTTCCAGCAGCGCCCGAGCTCGGGTTGGGGCACCCCGGAGCAGATCACCAACCCCGAATACTCCACGACCGCGTTCCTGAAGGGTCTCAAGCAGGTCGACGGGTGGCAGGACATGCCCCTGACCCAGGCCGCGCAGACCGTGCAGGTGTCGGCTTACCCGGACGCCTACGCCCAGTGGGAGCAGCAGGCCACCGACCTCGTCGCCCAGTACTGGAACAGCTGACCACCGCACCACCCCACCGCAAGACCGCAGGACGAAAGGCCACTGGCCGGCACCCGCAACCCGGGGTGCCGGCCAGCGGCCTTTCCGTTTCCGCGGGGCAGCGTTGCCCGCGGCCGGGTGCCCGCCGGAGGCGGATGGTGCGCTTCGGTCGGTGGCTGCCAGGAGATCTTGGACAGTTTCCGTTCTGCGCGAACAGTTCTGCGCGAACGGAAACTGTCCAAGATCTCGCCGGGACATGGCCGAAACGCCGTGCGAGGGTGGGCGGGCGCGGCAGAGCGGGGAACAAGGTGGGGGGCCGGCTGGTTGTGGAGGGTGTCGGTGTGACTCAGTGTCCCCGGGCCTCACCTAATATCGCCCTCGCGGAATACCGTTCGGCTGGAGCCGCGTCGTGCCACTCGCCGAGAGGCGACCTGCACACCGACACCAGTGCCGCCCCCAGCCCACAAGGCCGGGGGCGGCACTGTCTGTGCTCTTCAGTCAGAGCGTGGCGGCACAATGTGCGGGTGACTGACGCGCAGCCGTGGTCCGAGCAGTCGGGCGTACTCGTACTCCCCAGTGGGGCGACGGTGCGCGGACGCCGCATCGCCGCCGCGACCTCGCCCGCCGACTTCGCCGTGCTGCTGGCCCCTGGTCCGGAGCCAGCCTGGCCGCACCGGCGGATCCGGTGGCCCGATTTTTGGGTACCGCTCGACCGCGCCGAAGCCCTCGACGCCCTGCGGGAGGCGCTGCGGCGGGCGCACGACGGTGAACGCGTCGAGGTGGCCTGTCGAGGTGGAATGGGCCGCACCGGCACGGCGCTGGCCGCCCTGGCGATCCTCGACGGCCTGCCGGTCGAGCGGGCCGTGCCGTGGGTTCGGGCCGGCTATCACCCGAAGGCGGTGGAGACCCCCTGGCAGCGGCACTGGCTGCGCCGCGTCAGCTGAACACCGCCGCCGCCCAGAAGGCCGCCGGCTGGCGCCGGCCAGATCGCCGCCGCCACGCCGCCCCCGCCACGCCGCCGCCACGCCGCCCCCGCCACGCCGCCGCCACGCCCCCGCCACGCCGGCGCGAGCTGCTGGGGCTGGGCCGGGCCCCGGGCACCAACTACCGGGTGTACGACGAGACGGAGCTACCTGCCGCGCAGGTGATCGCGTTGCTGCGGCGCGGCGCGTACCCCTTCGGGGTCATCGCAGCGGTGCTGGGAGAGCTGTGGACCACCGGCAGCGCTCAGCGGGTCCGCGCCGAACTGGCCCGCCGTGAGCAGGAGTTGCACACCCGCAGCCTGCGCCGGCTGCGGGGCAGTGCCGCCCTGCACGACTACCTGCGGGGTCGCGGCGACGCGTGTTGAGCGCCATCCCGTCCCATCGGGCGATCTCCGTGACTAGGGTCGGGCACATGAGAGGTGCGCTGCTGGCGGCCACGACGTCCGCCGTCCTGCTCGCTCCCGTGCCGGTCGGTGCTGCGGGGGCTTCCGCCGCGCCGACGGTGCGCTGCCCCCGCGTCCCGGTGCCGGGGGCGGCCCGCCCACCCCGGCCGTCGCCGCCGCCCGCCGTTCCCGAGCAGCGGATGGTCGGCGGCGCGGCGCTCGACACGGCCGGTCTGGTCGTGCCGGCCGGCGTCGCCGCGCCGCCGAAGATCACCGCAACGTCGTGGCTGGTCGCCGACCTGGACAGCGGCCAGGTGCTCGGTGGCTGCGGCCCGCACGAGTACGGCACCCCGGCGAGCGTGCAGAAGCTCCTGCTGGCGGCCACGATGCTGCCCAAGCTCGACCCGAAGCAGACGGTGACCGTCACCGAGGCGGACATGAACATCGAGCCCGGCTCCTCGGCCGTGGGCCTGGTCGCGGGCGGCCGGTACACCATCGAGACCATCTGGCTCGGGTTGCTGCTGAACTCCGGCAACGAGGCCGCCAACGCGCTGGCCCGACTGGGCAGCGGGACGGACAGCGCCGCCGGCGTACGCGCCATGAACGAGCAGGCGCACCACCTCGGCGCGCTGCAGACGCACGCGGTCACCCCGTCCGGGCTGGACGGCAAGGGGCAGTTCACCAGCGCGTACGACCTGGCGTTGATCGCCCGGGCCTGTTTCGCCCAACCGACCTTCCGCCGGTACGCGCTGACCGAGCAGACGTCGATTCCGGCCCAGCCGGCGCAACGTACCAAGGGTTTCGAGATCCAGAACGAGAATCAACTCATCTACCGGTACCCGGGGGCGCTCGGCGGCAAGACCGGCTTCACCGACCTGGCCCGGCACACCTACGTGGGGGCTGCGGAGCGCGGCGGGCGGCGGCTGGTGGTGACCCTGCTGGGTGCCGAGTCGGCGCCGGTACGCGGCTGGGAGCAGGGCGCGGCCCTGCTGGACTGGGGCTTCACGCTGCCCCGGGACGCGGCCGTGGGCCGGCTGGTCGAGCCCGGAGAGCTGACCGCCACCCCGTCGGCGGCGCCGTCCGCGTTGGCGGCACCCGGCGCGCCTCGGCCGGCGGCGGCCAGCGCGCCGGCGCGTACCGGCTCGGGGTGGCTCTGGTCGGTGACCGCGGTGAGCGGCGCGACGGTGGTGGCGTTGTTGGGCGGTCTGCTGTGGCGGCGTCGCCGTCGGCTGCCCTGACGGATCGACATCGGGCGCTGCCCTCCATAGACTCCGGTCTTTCTGGCACCACCAGTCCAGGAGGATCCCTGTGTCGAGTGAACTCGAACCGCGCCCCGCAGAGGCGGCACCCCGCCGGCCGGTGCGCGCCCTGACCCGCCTCGCGGGGGTGACCGCGCTCGCCGGGGCGCTTGTCGTCGGTGCGTCCGCCACGGCGCTCGCCGCGCCGGGCCCATCGGCCGACGCGGTGCGTGTGTCCGCCGCGCCGCCCACCGCTGTCGACCCCGCCACCCGACCGCCGCGCACCACCCACGGTCCGTGCGCGTACACCGAGACCCCGGACGAACCCGCGGCCCGGCCGGTGCCGTTGCCACCCGACCCGCGACGCACCCCGGCCCGGGGCAGCGTCCGGGTGAACCTGGCGACCAACCACGGGCCGATCGGGTTGACACTGGACCGGGCCGCCGCGCCGTGCACGGTGCAGAGCTTCCTGCACCTGGTCGGCAAGCGGTTCTACGACCGCACCGGGTGCCACCGGCTCACCGCGTATCCGACGCTGAGCGTGCTGCAGTGCGGTGACCCGTCCGGAACCGGTGAGGGCGGCCCGGGCTACCGGTACCGCGACGAACTGCCGACCGACCTGCCGCCCGCGCCCACCGACCCGACCGGGGAGCGCCGGGTGTACGCCCGGGGCGTGCTGGCCATGGCCAACGCCGGGCCGGACACCAACGGCAGCCAGTTCTTCCTGGTCTACGCCAACTCCGCGCTGCGCCCCAATTACACGATCTTCGGTGAGGTGGACGCGGCCGGCCTGGCCACCCTGGATCGGATCGCCGCCGGGGGAGTGGCACCGACCGCCGAGGACCCGGCACCGGTCGACGGTGCGCCGGCACTGCCGGTGACCATCCGTAAGGCTGTCCGCTGGCACCACCACCACTGACCGTACGGCGCGGTGGGTGACCGTCTGTCGCTCACCGCGCCGACCGTGGATGACGCTCGGTCGGCCCCGGCCTGGCCGAAATTTCCGGGAACGGACCGAAACTGGTCCAACCGGTTTCCGACGCAGTTCCGGCCGTCACGCCGAGGCGGGCGACCCGGTCGGCGGGGCGGCGGTGCTGTCGCGTACGACCAACTCGGTGGCGAGTTCCACCCGGGGCGAGTCGATGCCCTCGCCCTGGGCCAGGCGGAGCACGGTCCGGGCCGCCAACCGTCCCATCTCGACCAACGGTTGGCGAACGGTGGTCAGCGGCGGGGAGGCCCAGCGGGCTTCCGGCAGGTCGTCGAAACCCACCACGCTCACGTCGTCCGGGACGCGGAGCCCGCGGCGGCGGATGGCCTCGTAGACGCCGAAGGCCATCTGGTCGCTGGCGGCGAAGATGCCGGTCGGTGGGTCGGCGAGGTCGAGCAGCGCGGTCCCGCCGGCGAACCCGGAGGCGTGGTAGAAGTCGCCCGGGTAGATCAGCGCGTCGTCCACTGGCACTCCGGCGGCCTCCAGCCCGGCCCGGTACCCGTCGAGTCGGGCCCGGCTGCACAGCAGGTGCGTCGGCCCGGCCACGAAACCGATGCGCCGGTGCCCGATGGCGAGCAGGTGTTCGGTTGCGGCGAGCCCGCCGGCCCAGTTGGTCGCGCCGATCGTCGGCACCTCCATGGCCGGCACCCCGGCCGGGTCGACGACCACCACCGGCACGTTGAGGCGACGCAGCTGGGCGTGCAGCGGCGGGCTCAGGTGCGAGGTCACGAAGATGACGCCGTCGGTGGCCCGGGTGCGCAGGTTCTGCAACCACTGCCGGGCAGCGGTGGGCTGCCGGTGGATCGCGGAGACCACCGTGCCGACACCCGCGCTGTGCCCGACATCCTCCACGCCGCGGATGATTTCCACGGCCCAAGGGCTGTCCAGGTCGTTGAAGACCAGGTCGACGAGGCCGGCGCGGCGAACGCTGCGGCTGGTGCGACGCCGGTAGCCGTGGTGGCGCAACAACTCTTCGACCCGCTCGCGGGTGTCCGGGGCCACATCGGAGCGACCGTTGAGCACCCGTGACACGGTCGGCACCGACACCCCGGCCTCCCGTGCGATCGCGGTAATGGTCACCCTGCGTCCGTCGTCCGCGCCCACCCGCGTCTCCTTCACCGAGCCGGAGGAACGACTGCCCAGACGTCGCCCACCGTGTGTCCCGAAATTGCGTGCCCGTTCCACGCGTTATCTTGCCTCACAGACGGGGTTGACGACATGCCAGGCCGATGCCGGCGCGCGATGAAGTTGCGGAAACCTTTCGGACATCTTTCGGGCACCTTCCGTCGCACCCGCCTGCGGCAGAGCCGTGGCGGCCGGGCTTTCCGCCGCCGGGAGGGGGCTCTCTCGTGCTCGACCACGGTCCCTGCGACCGCCCGGTACGACACCTGGTGTACGAGGGACGACGCGGTTGATCGCGATCTCAGTGCTGACACACCGGCCGGTTCGTGACCCAGTGCTGGTTGACCAGGTTGATGACTGGCGGCGGGTCGGGGATGCCGCCCTCGGCGGCGATGGGTGTGGCGTTGAAGATCTTCAGGAAGAAGTTGATCACTTTGGCGACCAGGGCCGGGATGGTGTAGCCGATGCCGTACCTCGCGTTTATGGTGAGGTCGGCGCGGTTGCAGCCCTCACGGTTGGCGAGGCCCTGCAGACCACCGAAGCCGATGCTCGATCCTCGGGTGATCCCCACAGTGGTGGTGAGCCCGGCGTACAGTCCGGCGCTGAACACGACCGCGCCGAGGCCGATGAAGAACTTCACGTCGTAGTCGACGAGCAGGGCGTTCGCCCCCACCGAGATGCCGTCGACGGAGTCGACGAGGCTGCGCTTGACCTGCAGACCGCCGGGCCAGCGTGGACCGAACTTGCCGTTGGCGTAGCCGAAGCCCATGGTGCCGCCGAGCGAGTACTCACCGTCGGCCTTGATTGTCGTGTGCCCGGCGCTGAAGCCGGTGCGGATGCCGATCGACTGCCGAACGGTCGCGGATAGCGGGATGCCCAGTATGGATTCGAGGGGAACGCTGAAGTTGACCGGGACGAAGGCAACGGGATGGACGTTCTGGCCGGTTGTGGTGGTGGCGTCGACCTGGATCCGGACGCCGGCGGTGCCGTTGATCTGCAACTCGGCCACGGTGATCGTGGACCCGTCGATCTCCAGGTGGAACTTCGCCGAGGGCCTCTTCATCACGAACGCGATGGTGCCGGAGAGGTCGAGCCCACTGTCACGGTAGGAGAAGCGGGCGCCAACACCGTCGGCGCAGCAGAGGCCCTGAACTTTCAGCTCGTTCGGCTGAGCCGCGGCCATGCTGAGCGGCGCGGCGGCGGTGGCCGACCGGGTGTCGGCCAGCGTCGCCGCGTTGACGGTCACGGCCGGGGCCCGGCCCACGGTCGTGGTCGTGGTTGGTTCGGATCGGGGTGTCTCGGTGCTCGGGTGGCCCCAGAATGTGTCGTCGAACTGGTAGGCGGTTGCATCGGCCAGGGAGACGGGCTGTTCGGAGGTGAATTCGCCGTCCTGGATCACGTCGGTGATGTCCACGGGGCCGATGGTGACCGCGAGGTCCTGGCCGTCACGTCGGGCGTCGATGACCCGCCCGACCCCGCGCCCGGTGACGAACATGACCTTGCCCGGGGCCAGCAGGTCGGCGTTGCCGGCGTCGGGGTCGAGCCGCCAGGTCAGGCCCCCGTCGGTGACCGAACGCACCACGCCGCTGCCACCGGAGACGATGACGACGTCCCGGTCGAGGGTCACGTCCGGGTGTACGACCGGCGCGGCGCCGTAGCGCAGATCGTCGCCGTCATCGCCGGGCGTGGACGGCTTTGCGCCCACGCATGCTGTCAGACCGAGCAGGACGGGCAGCACGGTCGCGGCAGCGATGACCCGACGGGTGCGCCGCGTCGTGGGATCCATGACCGGGCCACCGCGTCCCGCACCAGAACGGCCTCCCGCCGCCTGAACCAGCAGTCGTCGCATGAGTACACCTTTCTGATCGGCTGCAGCCGTTGTCTCCGTGGCCGGTTTTGGCCCGGACACTGTTCGTCGGACGGTCTGCGTCGCATCTCAGGCGCGGTCGCGCACCAGGCCGATCAGTCGTGCCGCGGTGGACCGGTCGGTGACCTTGGTGACGACCTGGATCTGGCAGGCGCGGTCCCGCAGGGCGAACTCGGCGACGCCGCCCGAGGCGAAGCGGATGCCATCGGAGCCGGGCTCGGTAGGTCCGTACGCGGATTCGGCCGGCAGGTTGCCGCCGACGGCGGTGCCAGCGCTGCCGATCTCGATGGTGATCGAGTGGTAGGTATCCGGGTTCTCCCAGGCGCAGGAGCTGCCCCCGTCGCCGGAGCCGCCGGCCTGAGGGCCGCTGTCGCCGATGGCTCCGATCACCTGCCTGACCTCGTTGAGGGATAACAGCGCGCAGGCGTCGACCGGCTTCGCTTCGGCCTCCGTCGCGCCGGCCGAGGAAGGTGGATCACCGCCCGCCGCCGACTGCTCCGCCTGGGTGGACCCGCAGGCCGCCACGCCGCTGAGCACGACTGCGGCGGCGGCGCACGCCCACCACCGACCTCGCCATCGATTCTCTCCGTTCGTCATGTGCTGGCCTCCTGTGCTGTCGATTCATTCCGTGCTGGGGGCGGTCCCAGCAGCTCGATGCCGTGCCGGGCGGCGGCATGGCCGAGTGCGGCGGGGTCGATCGGTGCCGGGTCGGGCAGACGCCGATCGTGTGCGGGGGTGCCGGCCTCGGCGGCGAACTGCTCGAACCCGGACGGGGTGGTGATCTGCAGGGCACGCAGCGGCTCGTCGGGTCCGACGAGGAAGGTGTGTGGCAGCCCGACGGGCAGTAGGACGAAATCGCCAGGCCCGGCGGTGAAGGCGTCACCGTCGCAGCGGAACTCGGCGGTGCCGGCCAGTAGGTAGAAAAGTTCGTCCTCGTGCTGGTGCCGGTGCAGAGGCGCGGCGAAGCCGGGTGGATTGATGAATTCGACGACGGTGAGACGGCTGCGGGTCTGCTCGCCGGTCGCCTTGACGGTCATCAGGCTGCCGACGAACCAGTGGGCTTCTCCCTCGCCGGCGCGGCGCAGATACGGGCGGACGGACATGTCGTCGCCTCTCCAACTGATAGATGATGTCTATTCACTAGCCAGCGTATAGCGAATATGTTGCTAGTATGGCGAAGTCATGGACGATGTCAAGGACGGAAAGCCGACTCGGCGCTACCGCTCCGCGGTGCGTGAGGAGAGTGCGCGGCGCACCCGGCGGGCGGTGGTCGGCGCGGCTGCGGAGTTGTTCGTCGAACGTGGTTACGCCGGCACCTCGTTGGCTGATGTGGCGGCCGCCGCAGGCGTCGCGCGTCCGACCGTGTTCGCCGCGTTCGGGTCGAAGCCGGCGCTGCTGCGACAGGTCCTCGACGAGGCGCTCGCCGGCGACGACGAACCGGTACCTGTCGCGCAACGGCCCTGGTTCCGGCCGGTCTTCGAGGCCGACACGCAGGCCGGCGTCCTGCACGCGTACGCCGGTGTGTGCACCCTGATCGGCAGGCGCGCGGCGCGGATCTTCGAGACCGTGCGGCGGGCGGCAGACGAGGCGTCGGAGGTCGCCGACGTCTGGGAGACGCTGCTGCGCAACCGTCGCGCGGGCGCCCGGATGGTGGTCGAACGAGGTCGTTCGCTCGGCCCGCTGCGCCAAGGCTCCGACGTCGAGCGGGCGGTCGACACGCTGTGGATCTTCAACGACCCGGCCCACTATGACGCGTTGGTGCTGCGTTGCGGCTGGACCGAGGACTCGTTCAGCGACTGGCTGTCCGAACGTATGCAGGACGCGCTGCTGGTCCGCTGACCCGGTTGGGTCCTGTCGGTGAGGTGCTGTTCCTCCGGCGAGCATTGCCGAACTGCCCGACGGCTGATCCGGCGCGGGGCCTGGCCGGGGCTGATAGACAGGACTCGTGCGCTACCGCCTCGCTGTCGTGCTCGCGCTCGTCGCGCTGCTCGGCGGATGCTCACGGCCGGAACCCCGCCCCACGTCCGCCGCGCCGCAGCCGACGTCGGCGAGCCCCACCCCCGCGCCGACTCCGTCGACCTCCGTGGCGGCCCCGCTGCCGGGGTTCGTGGTGCTGACCGACTTCGACCCGCGCATCCACGCCGACATCCGCTACGCCACGCCGCACAACTTCGTCGGCCGGCCGATCGCCGGCTACCGTGAGCCGCTGTGCCTGCTTACCCGGCAGGCGGCCGAGGCGTTGCGCCGCGTACAGGATGCCGCGCTGGCCGGTGGGCACAGCCTCAAGGTGTACGACTGCTACCGCCCGCAACCGGCGGTGGACGACTTCGTCGCCTGGTCGAAGCGCCCCGATGAGCAGCAGACGAAGGCCGAGTTCTACCCGGACCTGGCGAAGAACCGGCTCTTCGCCGACGGTTACATCGGGGCGCCCACCGCGCACAGTCGCGGCAGCACCCTGGACCTGACCCTGGTCGACGAGCCTGCCGCCAGCCAACCTCCGTACCGGGTCGGGCAACCGCTGGTCGCCTGCACCGCGCCGCGCGGGCAGCGTTTCGCGGACAACAGCATCGACATGGGGACGGGCTTCGACTGTTTCGACCCCCGGGCGCACACCGCAGACCCCCGGATCACCGGGACGGCACGCGACAACCGTCGGTTGTTGCAGCGGCTGATGACCGACGCCGGGTTCGTCAACTACGACCGCGAGTGGTGGCACTACAGCCTGCGCGACGAGCCGTACCCGGACACGTTCTTCGCCGCCCCGGTCGCCCGATCCTCGGTCGGCTGACCCCGGCCCGACCCCGCAGCCGCCGTCCGGCATGATCATTTCAATGACCACCGAACGGATCGGCCCCCCGGTTACCGGCGACGAGCGGGAGACAGTACGCGCGTTCCTGGACTTCCACCGCGCCACGCTGGCCCTCAAGTGCGAGGGTCTCTCCGATGAGGAGCTGCGCCGGCAGTCCATGCCGCCCTCCACGCTCTCCCTGCTCGGCCTGGTGCGCCACATGGCGGAGGTGGAACGCGCCTGGTTCCGCCGGGTCATCGATGGCGAGGACGTTGGGTTGGTGTGGTCGGAGACCGGCGACTTCCAGCAGGCGTACGACGCCAGCTCGACCACTCGCGCCGAAGCGTTCGACGCCTGGCAGCGCGAGGTCGAGCATGCCCGCCGGATCGAGCGGGCGGCCGCGTCGCTCGACGTGACCGGCGTCAACGTCCGCTCCGGCGAGACCGTGTCACTGCGGCTGGTGATGTTGCACCTGATCCACGAGTACGCCCGGCACAACGGCCACGCCGACTTTCTGCGCGAGGGCATCGACGGGACCGTCGGCGTCTAGCCCGCAAAAGGGGCGCGGTCAGGTCGAGTAGGGGGTTCGGCACCCCGTCGACCCGATCGGCCGCCCCGCGATTGACGACGCCCAACCGGAGGAATAACCTCTCATCTATCTGTAAACCTTGTGAACAGATGTATCTCGACGCGGCGGCGCGCGTCCCGACCGAAGGGACGATCAGGTGATCGCAGAACTCTCCTCCCGTACCAGACGAATCCTGTCGTTGTTCGTCGCTCTGATCGTCGCGGTGACCGCCGGTGTCGCGGTCAGCGCCTCGCGCAGCGCCCAGGCCGCGCCGACGTTCAAGGTGCTGGCCTTCTACAACGGCACCTGGGACGCCGCGCACATCGACTTCGTCAAGGACGCCCGGGCCTGGTTCCCGCAGGCCGCCGCCCAGTACGGCTTCTCCTGGGAGGCCACCAACAACTGGGGTCTGTTGAACACCGCCAACCTGGCCCAGTACAAGGTCATCATGTTCCTGGACGACGCGCCGCCCAGCGGGCAGCGGGCCGCTTTCCAGCAGTACATGCAGAACGGCGGGGCGTGGCTCGGCTTCCACGTCAGCGCGTGGACCGACAACCCGTCGAGCTGGAGCTGGTACTACAACACCTTCCTCGGCACCGGCTCGTTCCAGACGAACACCTGGGGGCCCACCCGGGTCACGATGCGCGCCGACAACCGCACCCACGCCGCCACCCGCAACCTCCCGGCGACCTTCCCGTCGTCGATCAGTGAGTGGTACTCCTGGAGCAACGACCTGCGGCAGAACCCCAACATCGACATCCTCGCCTCGGTCGATCCATCCAGCTTCCCGGTCGGCACCGACCCCAACCAGTCCTGGTACGGCGGGTACTACCCGCTGGTCTGGAGCAACCGGCAGTACAAGATGCTCTACGTCAACTTCGGCCACAACGCGATGAACTACAGCACCAACACCGGGCTGTCCTCCACCTTCGACAGCGCTCAGCAGAACAAGCTGCTGATCGACGGACTGCACTGGCTCGCCGGTGTGGGCACCGTCCCCCCGACCACGCCCCCACCGTCCGACGGCACGATCTCGCCGACCGCCTGGCACACAGTGGTCAACCGGGGCAACGGCAAGTGCGTGGACGCGCGGGCCGCGGCGAGCGCGAACGGCACGGCCATCCAGCAGTACGCGTGCAACAGCAGCGCCGCGCAGCAGTACCAGTTCGTGCCGACCAGCGGCGGGTACCTGCGGATCAACAACCGCAACAACAGCGCCCAGGTGCTCGACGTGACCGACCGGTCGACCGCCGACTCGGCGCGCATCCAGCTCTGGTCCTACAGCGGCGGCAACAACCAGCAGTGGCGGGCCGAGCCCGAGGGCGGTGGCTACTACCGCCTGGTCAACCGCAACAGTGGCAAGTGTCTCGACGTGCCGGGAGCCGCCACGGCGGACAGCGTCCAGCTCATCCAGTACACCTGCAACGGCACCGCGGCGCAGTCCTTCCGGCTGGTGCCGCAGTCATAGCTCCACTGCCGCGTCCGCGCCGGGGTGATCCGCGACCCGCCCCGGCGCGGTGCTGACGGCGCGAGCAGGTCTCCACCATGGCGGCCAGTCCGCCGGAGACCAGCCCGACCTCCGATGCCCTGGTTAATCGGTTGCTCGCTCAGACGAGGGCTGATGAGCTACCCGAAACCACCACCAGATTGAGGGAGTAGTAATGCGAGCTGCGTCGATGTCCGGCCAGAAGGGACCTGTCACCTACCTGAAGGACACGACGCTTCGTGAAGACCCTCAATCTCGGCATCCTGGCGCACGTCGACGCCGGTAAGACCAGCCTGACCGAACGACTGCTGTACGCCGTCGGCGTGACCGACCGGCTCGGCAGCGTCGACGCCGGCAGCACCCGCACCGACTCCCTGGCACTGGAGCGGCAACGGGGGATCACCATCCGCTCGGCCGTCGTCTCCTTCGTGCTGGACGACGTGACCGTCAACCTGATCGACACGCCCGGTCACCCGGACTTCATCGCCGAGGTCGAGCGGGTGCTCGGCGTCCTCGACGGTGCGGTGCTGGTGATCTCCGCGGTCGAGGGCGTCCAGCCGCAGACCCGGGTGCTGATGCGTACGCTGCGCCGGCTGCGCATCCCCACGTTGATCTTCGTGAACAAGGTCGACCGGGCGGGGGCGGACCCCGAACGGGTGGTGCGGGCCGTCGCGGAGAAGCTGACCGCGTCCGTGGTGGCCATGGGGTCGGTCGCGCGGACCGGCACCCGGGACGCCCACTGCGCGCCGTACGGTCCCGCCGACGTCGGCTTCACCGACCGGCTGCTCGACCTGCTCGCCGCTCAGGACGACGCGCTGCTCGCCGACTGGGTGGCGGACCCCGCGGCGCTGCCGTACCCACGGCTGCGCCGGGCGCTGGCCGAGCGGACCCGGCGGGCGCAGGTCCAGCCGGTGTTCGCCGGCTCGGCCATCACCGGCGTCGGAGTGGACGCGCTGATCGCCGGGATCACCGAACTGCTGCCCACGGCCCAGGGCGACGCCGAGGCTCCGGTCTCCGGCACCGTGTTCGCCATCGAGCGCGGCCCTGCAGGAGAGAAGATCGCGCTGGTCCGGCTCTTCGTCGGCACCATCCGGGTTCGGGACCGGATCCGGGTCGGTGCGACCGGCGCCTCGGTGGTCACCGCGGTACGCGTCGTCGCCGACGGGACCGACGTCGCGGCGTCATCGGTCGGCGCGGGTCACATCGCGCGACTGTGGGGCCTCACCCGGGCGCGGATCGGTGACCCGGTCGGCGTACCCCCGGAGCGTGCCGGCGCGGATCGCCAGTTCGCGCCGCCCACCCTGGAGACCGTCGTGGTCCCGGCCCGTGCCGCGGACCGGGTCACGATGCACGCCGCCCTGAGCCAGCTCGCCGAACAGGATCCGCTGATCAACCTCCGGCAGGACGACCGGCAGCACGAGGTCAGCGTCTCGCTCTACGGCGAGGTGCAGAAGGAGGTCATCCAGGCCACCCTGGCCGAGGACTTCGGGGTGGCGGTGACCTTCCGGGAAACCAGCACGGTGCACGTGGAGCGGGTCTGCGGCGTGGGCGAGGCGGTCGAGGTGATCGCCGTGGCGCCCAACCCGTTCCTGGCAACCGTCGGGCTGCGGGTGGCGCCGGCGCCGGTCGGCATGGGCGTGAGCTTCCGACTCGGCGTCGAACTGGGCTCGATGCCACCGGCGTTCTTCGCCGCCGTCGAGGAGACCGTGCACCGGACGCTGCGCCAAGGGCTGTACGGCTGGCAGATCCCCGACTGCGAGGTGACGATGACCCGCGCCGGCTACTGGGCCCGGCAGAGCCACTCCCATGGCACCTTCGACAAGAGCATGTCCAGCACCGCAGGGGACTTCCGCAATCTCACCCCGCTGGTGCTGATGACCGCGCTCACCCGGGCCGGCACCCGGGTACACGAGCCGGTGCACCGGTTCCGGCTGGAGGCGCCGGGCGACGTCCTCGGCACTCTGCTGCCGGCGCTCGCCCGGCTCGACGCGGTACCGACCGACACCACCGGGCAGGGCACCTCGTACCTGGTGGAGGGGGAGATCCCGGCGGGCCGGGTGCACGCGCTGGAGCGCCGCCTGCCGTCGCTGACCCGGGGCGAGGGCGTGCTCGAAACCGCATTCGACAGGTACCTGCCGGTGCGGGGCCCGGCACCCACCCGGGCACGCTGGGACCACAACCCGCTGGACCGCAGGAACTACCTGCTGGCGGTGGCCCGCAGGGTCGTCGGTGGCCGGTAGCCGGCGCGGCCGGGCCGCGCGATATCCATTGCGGAGCCGGCCCGGCCCGCCTAGCGTCATCGGCGCAAGGGCCGGCGCCCGGACGGTGGGGCGCAAGGTCAATGGACAGATTCCGGGGAGTACGCCGTGTCGCAGCGCAATCGCACCGAAGCCACCTGGCTGACGCCAGGTGCGTGTGCCGCATTGCCCTCCGGCGTGCGGTACCGCAGTCTCGGCCGGCCCGGTCACGGGCGGCGCCACCTCTGACGCCAGCGCGTCAGGCGCCGCCGCCCACCCCCTGAGGTTCGGGCGGCCTTTTCGTATCCGACGAGCTTGCGCACCCGGCTGCCCGGCGTGCGATCACGTCCGGTCACCGCTCGGCGGTGACACGGCACGACACAAGGAGACCATGATGGGATTCACCCCGCTCGCCGGTACCCGGGCACCGGTCCGGGTCTGGACCGACCCGTACGCCATCGAACCGCAGGCGGCCAAGCAGCTGCGCAACATCGGCGCGCTGCCCTGGGTGCAGGGTGTCGCCGTCATGCCCGACGTGCACTTCGGCAAGGGCGCCACGGTCGGGTCGGTGATCGCGATGCGGCAGGCCGTCTCGCCGGCCGCGGTCGGCGTCGACATCGGCTGCGGAATGTCGGCGGTACGCACCTCGCTGACCGCCGCCGACCTGCCGGACGACCTGGCCGCGCTGCGCTCCGCGATCGAGGCCACCATCCCGGTCGGCTTCGCCCAGCGCACCGACTCGGTCGACACGCGGCGGATCCGGGGCCTGGAGCAGGCCGGCTGGGATGACTTCTGGCGTCGGTTCGCCGGCCTGGACCGGCGGGTGGCGCAGCTGGAGACGCGGGCGCAGCGGCAGATCGGCACCCTCGGCGGCGGCAACCACTTCATCGAGGTGTGCCTGGAGCAGGGCGGCGCCGACGAGGGGCGGGTCTGGCTGATGCTGCACTCCGGCTCCCGCAACATCGGCAAGGAGCTGGCCGAGCGGCACATCAGTGTGGCCCGAGGGCTGCCGCACAACGTCGACCTTCCGGACCGGGATCTGGCCGTGTTCCTCGCCGGAACGCCGGAGATGGACGCGTACCGGCGGGATCTGTGGTGGGCGCAGGAGTACGCGCGGCGTAACCGGGCGGTCATGCTGGCCCTGCTCTGCGGCGTGGTGCGCGAGCACTTCCCGCAGGTCGGCTACGACGAGCCGATCTCGTGTCACCACAACTACGTCTCCGAGGAGAGCTACGACGGGGTGGACGTGCTGGTGACCCGCAAGGGCGCGATCCGGGCCGGCCGGGGTGACCTGGGCATCATCCCCGGGTCGATGGGCACCGGGTCGTACATCGTGCGGGGGCGGGGAAACCCGGACGCGTACTGCTCGGCGTCGCACGGGGCGGGGCGTCGGATGTCCCGGGCGCAGGCCAAGCGGACGTTCAGCACCGAGGACCTGGCCGCGCAGACCGCCGGGGTGGAGTGCCGCAAGGACGCCGGGGTGGTCGACGAGATTCCCGGCGCGTACAAGGACATCACCGAGGTGATGGCCCAGCAGGAGGACCTGGTCGAGGTGGTCGCGCACCTCAAGCAGGTGGTCTGCGTGAAGGGCTGAGAGGCCGCGCGGGCCGGGTTCACCGGCCCGCGCGGCACCGGCTCAATGGCACCGGTTCAGTGCCACCGGCCCGCGCGGCGTCGTCTCAGAAGCCGACGAAGACCCTGCGCAGGTCGTCGAGGGTCACCGCGCCGGTTGCCTGCACCCCGGTGGGCGTGTGCTGGGGGCCCAGCCGTCCGGTGGCCAGCCGCAGCCACGCCTCGGCCGGGGCCACCACCTCGCCATCGGGACGCTCCGGCGCGTCGACGATCTCGACCTTCTCGCCCAGCCGCAGCCCGAACGTCCGCTCGGGCGCGTGCAGCCGGACCAGCAGGGTGGTCTCCCGGCCGGCCAGCTCCTGCGGTCGGCTGGTCCAGGCCAGCATGCCGCCGATCTGGTCGAGCAGCAGCGCCACCGCCCCCGGCGTCACCGCCGCGAACGGGTTGAACGCCACCTCGGCGTCCCACTGGTGCAGGGCGAACTCGCTGAGCCGGAACCGACCCGCGGTGGCCACGTCGACCGGCTCCGGCAGGAAACCGAGGTCGATCCGCATCGAGGCCCGGCTGTCGGCGTCCAGCGCCTCGTACGCCTCGACCAGCCGCTCGTTGCTGGCGAGGAACCCGGCGGCGTGCTCGGCCGGGGACATCGCGTCCCAGCGCGCCCAGACGCCACGGTTGAAGTCCCCGTCCGGGCCGGGCGCGCCGGTGCGGGCGGCGTCCAGCGTCGCCAGGTTGATCTCGGCACCGCTGCCCAGGTGGCTCAGCACCTGCGACACCTGCCACTCGCTGGCCCCCGACGGGCGGAGCAGGTCGTCTTCCTTGAGGTCCCGGACGAGCGCGGCGAGCTCCTCGTGGCCCGCGCGCAGAGCTGTGATGATCTGGTCAGCAGGGGTCGGCATGAATCTCCTCAAACGGATTTTCGACGATGGTCGGGACGCTACCGGACGTGGCCATTGGCCGGCCCACCCCACGGTCGGGGCGTTCCGGCCGGCGGCCACGTCGGTCAGCTCAACCCATGTGCACGGTGTTGCCGGTCGGGATGTCCTCCTTGCGGACCCTCACCAGGATCAGGGTGGCCAGCCCGGCGAGCACGATCAGTGCCGCACCCCAGGCGAAGGCCACCCGGTAGCCGTGCACCAGTGCCTCGACCTGGTTGACCGGGTTCGGCGCCCGGCCGACCAGATAGGCGGCGACCGCGCTGGTGTAGAAGGTGTTCAGCAGGGCGGTGCCGAGCGAGCCACCGATCTGCTGGGTGGCGTTGAGCGTCGCGCTGGCCGCGCCGGCGTCGTGCTCCGGCACCCCGACCAGGGCGAGACTGGACAGCGGGACGAAGGTGAAGCCCAGCCCCAGGCCCAGGATGACCTGCGCGGGCAGCAGGTGGGTGAGGAACGGGGTGTCCACGTCGATCTGGGTCAGCACCAGCATGCCCAGGGCGGCGAGCGCCGCACCGGCGACCATCAGCGGCTTGGCACCCAACCGGGGCATCAGCTGGCTGGCTCCGCCCGCGGCGATCAGCACACCGGCGGTGACCGGCAGGGAGGCGAGACCCGCTTCCAGGGGCTTGTACTGCAGCACCACCTGGAAGTAGAAGGTCAGGAAGAGGAACGCCCCGAACAGACCCGCGCCGATCAGCGTCGAGGTGAGGAACGCCCCGCCCCGGTTGCGGTCCAGCAGGATCCGCAGCGGCAGCAGCGGGTGACTGGAGCGTAGCTCGATCATCACGAAGGCGACGAGCAGCACCACGCCCGCGGCGATGAAACCGAGCGTCGCGGTGGCGTCCCAGCCATCCTCGGCGGCCTTGGTGAAGCCGTACACCAGGGAGACCAGGCCGGCGGTCACCACGATCGCACCGGGTACGTCGTAGCGGGTGTTGCCGTGGGCCCGGCTCTCGGGCACCAGCGGGAGCGCGAAGGCGATGGCGATGGCGGCGACCGGGATGTTGACCAGCAGGCACCAGCGCCAGTCGGCGTACTCGGTGAGCACCCCGCCGAGCAGCAGGCCGACAGCGGACCCACCGCCGGCGATAGCGCCATACACCGCGAAGGCCTTGGCCCGTTCGGTGGTCTCGGTGAAGAGAACGGTGAGCAGCGCCAGCGCGGCAGGGGCGAGCAGCGCACCGAAGGCGCCCTGCAACGCGCGGGCGGCGAAGAGCATCTCACCGGTGGTGGCCAGACCGCCCAGGGCGGAGGCGAGCGCGAAACCGGTCATGCCGACCAGGAAGGTGCGCTTGCGCCCCCAGAAGTCGGCGATGCGACCGCCGAGCAGCAGCAGACCACCGAAGGCCAGCGTGTAGGCGGTGATCACCCACTGCCGGTTCGCGTCGGTGATCCCCAGGTCGGCCTGGGCCTGCGGCAGCGCGATGTTCACGATGGTGGCGTCCAGGACGACCATCAGTTGTGAGACCGCGATGACCGCCAGCGCGATCCAGCGCCGCGGATGCGGTGCGCCTGTCGACGCCCCGGCGTTGGGCGCGCCGGGCGCGGTCGAGGTGGTTCCGGGCATGGTGAAGCCTTCCGTGTTGCGAAAATTCGGTGAATCAGGCCGGCGACGGACGGTCGTGCTGATACCGGAGCACCGGGATCAGCACCTGGTCGACGACCTGGGTGAGGAACGCGTCATCGGCGGGTAGGCCGTGCGCGACGATGCGGGACAAGGTGAGCGCGGGCGCCAGATCGTGGAAGATCTCCCGCTCGCCGGCCTCCGGCGGGATCTCCCCGCGGGCAGCGGCCCGGACCAGGATGGCGGTGCTGGCCACCCGCCCGGCCGGCAGCACCTGGTGGCGCACCAGGCGTTCCAGCTCGGGGTTGGTCCGCATGGCGAAGGTCAACGCCTGCATCAGGTCGCAGTCGGCCGTGCAGATCGCGGCCGTGGCCCGCAGCAACTCGACCAGGTCCCCGCGCAGGGAGCCGGTGTCGGGCGGGTTGTGCACACCCACGTGCCGGTCGCGCAGGGCGGCGATGACCAGCTCGGCCTTGCCGTCCCAGCGCCGGTAGATGGTGGCCTTGCTGACGTGGGCGCGGGCGGCGACGGCGTCGATGGTCATCCGGTCGTAGCCGACCTCGCGCAGGGTCTCGATGACGACGGTGAACAGGTCGCTGTCGGTGCAGCGCGGAGCCCGGGCAACCGGCACCCCGGCGCCCGCGTCCACCTGCTGACTATCCAGCACCCCGACCCCCCGCGAAACGATGTCGTACTGACACTAGTTCGCGGTTCGCTGATCGTGCAGGCTTTCGTGAGTTGCCTCGCACTCAGTCGACGAAACGATCACGTTTCACATGGCGTCAGCCCCGGTGGTCAGGAGCCCAGGGCCACTTCCACCTTCTTGCGGGTGCCCCAGCCGGTGCGCCAGCAGGTGGCGATGCCGTACCAGCGGATCGCCCGCAGCACGACCAGGGCGAACACCACCGCGACAGGCGTGAGGAGCCAGGTGCCCCACTGGTAGGCCGTCGACTGGTCCGATCGTCGTACCGTCAGGTAGCGCAGCGCCTGCCCGTACCCGACGATCAACGGCACCGCCACCAGCCACGGAAGTGCCCGCGGATCGGGGTCGATGATCGGCGACAGGATCGCCACCGCCACGAACAGCACCGTCGCGACCACCGTGGCCGCCCAGCGCAGCAGGTGCAGCCACCACGCGATCGACCGCAACGACAGGTAGCGGACCCGCCACCAGGTCCTGATGAAGCTGCCGCGCATCCAGCGTAGGAACATCCGGCAGAAGTGCCCGGCGTTCTCCGGCATGAGGGAGAACGCGAACGCCGACGGCTGCTGCACGGTCCGCCCCCGGATCATCGCGAAGAGGGTGAGCAGGGAGTCGTCGGAGAAGGGCACCCGCTGGCCGAAGAACGTCTCTGTCAGATACGCGCCGAGGTTGTCGCGAACCACCTCCGCGCGGTAGGCGGCGATCGGGCCCGAGTTCACCCACACGCACCCGAACACCGACAGCGACGACCGGTCGGTGAGCTGCCCGGTCACCAGCCACAGGTCGGTGAACCGGGTGAGGAAGCTGCTGCGGACATTCGCGGCCATCACCACGCCCGCGACGGACTGCACCGCCGGATCGGCGAAGGGCTTCAACAACTCCCGCAGGGCGTTCGGGTCCGAGATGGTGTCCGAGTCCACCGTCCAGTAGACGTCGGCGGACGGAGTCGAGCGCACCGCGGCCGCCTGGGCGTGCCGTTTCCCGGCGTTGGGTTGGATGTGCCAGGCGGCGATGATGCCGTGTACGGGGGCGACGTCGAGAAACCACCGCTTGATCGGCTGGTAGCCCTCGGTCAGCTTCGACCCGTCGTCCACCACGTAGATGGTGTTCGGTCTGCGTGTTTGGAAGATCATGGATTCGAGGCAGGCGCGCAGAGCGCCCGGATCCTCGTTGTACGCCGGCACGATGCCCACCACGTGCAGAGCGTCGAGGTGCCCCTGCATCCGGTCGGTGACCACAACCGGCTTCTCCAGGTAGGAGGTGCCGAGCTGCCAGATCAGCAGGAGGAACATGGCGGCGTACGCGAAGGTGAAGCGGTGACCGCCTCCGTCGATGGCGCCGATCACGGCGAGAACGTGATGGGCGGTCCACGCCGCCGCGGCGGCCAGGACGACCGCCGCGGCGAACAGGACACGACCCCTGGTGACGCTCGCGGTCACTGGCCGACCGACTGCTGACGACGGAACGTCATCCGGATCATGATGAAGCCGACGAGCACGGCGGCGGCTCCGGTGATGGCGATGGTGAGCGGCAGGGGGAGGGTGTAGCTACCGATACCGGCCGCGCCGCCGATCGTGACAACGCCCATACCGGTACGGGGAAGGCTGCCACCGGACATGATGTATCTCCGCTCTGTGAGGGATGTGAGGCTGTCGCGGCGACCGCTTTCCACTGTCGCCGGTTCACCACCGGACTGAGCAGCGAATGTGACTGTGCGCTACGACGCGCTCACGTTCGCAAACATGTCTGTCGAGGTCAATCGCGAAGGTCCCGCGAACCGTCGTCCGGCCAGCCCCGACCGGCGTCCCCGTCACCGGCGTGTCGGCGACGTTCGTACCGGCCCACGGCGTCTGGCCTGCGCTTTCACCGCGTGACCGGGTCGGCTCGGAAAATGCCGACGACGATCTGCGCTGTCGGGTAGACGTCAGGGCCGCACGTCACGCTCGACAAACCGATGACGCATCGGGTTAACACCCGCTCGGGCGAGGCGGTCAGTCGGCGGCGGTGAGGATCACCGGCACGACCGTCGTGTTGATCCGCGAGCCGTCACGCGCGGACACCTCGTACACCTCGATCGTGCCCTTCTGTTCCCGGGTCGTGCGCCAGCCGACCTGCACCCGGTAGCCGCCCCGGCAGCCGCTGCCGCAACTGGCGGTGCCGAAGCCGGTGGCCACCTCCCGGCCGGCGGCGTCCAGCACCCGAACGCTCACCGTGGCCTCGAACACGTCGGCGGTGCCGGTGACGACGAGTGGGGTGGTCACTCGTTCGCCGACGATCGGCCCGGTGACCACGATCGGTGGCAGGAGATCCGCGTAGTCCGCCCGGTCGACCGGCGCCTCCCCGTCGAGGCGGACCTGCCGCACGGTGGGGAACTGGGTGAGCGTCCACACCACCTGCGCCTCGCGCAGCCGCCGCGTGACCGGGTCGCCGCCGGACGGCACCCGCAGCGTCGCCACGCCGTCGGCGATGCGGGTGACCTCGACGCCGGCCGGGAGCAGGGTGGTCATCCCGGTGGCGGCCTCGGCCCGGCTCGGCCCGGCAGCCAGTTCGGTCAGCGCCAGCCGGGACGTCGCGACAGTGGCCGGCCGGGTGCGTCGGGTCGGCACCAGCAGCCCGGCGCGGACGTACCACAGCTCGATGGTCACCAGGTCCGGCCGGCGCGCGCCGGTGGACGCCGCCGCCGACGGACCCGGCGGTCGGTTTGTGGCTGGTGGCGTCGGCTCCGGGGCCCGGGTCGGGGCGGGTTCCGGGCGGTCGGCGGGTGCGGCGCTCGTCGGCGGCGCGGTGGGTGCCGGGCCCAGGTCGCCGGAGCGGGGAGTGCCGCAGCCGGCGAGCAGGAGCGCCGCGACGAGCGCCGGTATGCCCAGCCTGACCGGGCCGAGGCGGCTCATCCCACACCGCCCACCGGGTCAGCGGCGCGTCCGCGCGGACCCGGGTCGGCGGGCCCGTCACCGGGCGGACCGGCCGGCCCGTCAGCGGGTAACTCCAGCCGGAACCGGGTGCCCTCGCCCGGTTCGCTGCGCACTGCCAGCGCGCCGCCGAGCAGGTCGGTGTGCTCCCGCGCGATGGCCAGCCCGAGCCCACTTCCCGGCGCGGAGCGGGACGCGTCGACCTGGTGGAACCGGTCGAACACGCGGGGCAGATGCTCAGCCGGGATGCCGGGCCCCTGGTCGGTGACCTCGAAGACGACCAGGGGGCCCGCGCCCGCCACGCTGGCCGTGATCTCTCCACCGCCGTGCTCGACCGCGTTGGCGACCAGATTGGCCAGCACCCGCTCCAGCCGACGCGGGTCGGTGCGCAACGCGACCGGATCACCGGTGACCCGCACCCGCGCCGCCCAGCCGCGTGTCGCGACGATGCCGTGCAGCAGCGCCAACGCGTCGACCGGCCCGACGACCAACTGCTCCCGTCCGGCGTCCAGCCGGGAGATCTCCATCAGGTCCTCGACCAGCCGGCGTAGCCGGACCACGTCGCCGACCAGCAGCCGGGCGGACGGCTGGGCGGCGTCGGGCAGCTGGTCGAGGTGCTCGCGCAGCAACGACGCCGCGGCCACCAACGCGGTCACCGGGGTACGCAGCTCGTGCGCGACGTCGGCGGTGAACCGCCGCTCGCGGGCCTGCGCGGCCGACAACGCCGCGATCTTCGACTCCAGTGCCTCGGCCATCTCGTTGAACGTCGACGCCCAGACGCTGAACTCGTCGCGCCCGCGTACCGGCAGGCGGGTGGCGAGCAGGCCCTCGGTGAGCGCTCGGGCGGCCCGGCTGGCCCGGCCCACCGGCTCCAACGTGCGGCGGGCCAACGCGTGACCCACGGCGGCGGCGAGCAACACCACGAGCACCCAGCCGGCCACCAACGCGGTGCCCAGCTGACCCAGGTCGGTGGCGACGTCGTTCTCCACGGTGAGGACGTACAGCTCGGCGGTCGAGCCGGGAATCCGCCCGCCGACGACCAGCAGTCGGGGACGCTCCGCCGGCGCGGAGCGCTGGTAGCCGAGCCGCCCGTCCGCGACGACGGCCCGCAACCGGGTGCCCAGCACCGGGGCGTACGCGGGGTGCGAGGCGCGGGTCGGGCCGTCGACGAGCACCACGTGCCGGCCGCTGGCCTCGAAACTGGTGAGCAGTTCGGTGCTGCGCTGCTCGGTCAGCGGCAGGAACTGCCCAGCGAGCACGAGTTGGTAGCGGGCGTCGGCGGCGGCCTCGTGCAGCGACGCGTCCAACCAGGACCGCCGCAGCAGCAGCCCCGTCCCGCCGGCGAGCAGCCCGGCCGAGACGCCGGCGACCAGGACGAACGCGATCGTCAGCCGAAGCCGCAGGCGGCCTGGGAGCACCGCGCGTCCGGCCATCGCCGCCCCCCGTCAGCCCGTCGACAGTTTGTAGCCGGCGCCGCGTACGGTCCGGATCAGCCGTGGCTGCGCCGGATCGTCCTCGATCTTGGCCCGTAGCCGCTGCACGGCAACGTCGACCAGTCGGGAGTCGCCGAGGAAGTCGTGGTTCCAGACCAGGTCCAGCAGCAGCTCCCGGGTGAAGACCTGGCCGGGGCGGCGGGCCAGCTCCAGTAGCAGACGAAACTCGGTGGAGGTCAGCGTCACCTCCCGGCCGTGCTGGCGGACCACGAAGCCACCCGGGTCGATCTCCAGGCCGTCGACCTCGATGACGGTCGACGGGGCCGGCACGTTCACCCGACGCAGCACCGAGCGGACCCGGGCCACCAGCTCGGGCAGGTCGAAGGGCTTGCGCAGGTAGTCGTCCGCGCCGCACTCCAGCCCGACCACCACGTCGATGGTGTCCGTGCGCGCGGTCAGCATCAGGATCGGCACCTGACTGCTCCGCCGGATCTCCCGGCAGACCTGCAGACCGTCCAGGACCGGCAGCATGATGTCGAGCACGATCAGGTCGACCGGGTGCGCGCGGAACGCGGCCAGTGCCTGCCGCCCGTCGATCGCGGTGTCGACCCGGAACCCGGCGCGGCGCAGGCCGAGGGCGGTGACCTCCCGGATCGAGAAGTCGTCCTCGACCACCAACACGCGGCCCTCCATCACCCGAGGGTAGACCCGTTGCCACCGTACGTAGTCCTGGCGAAACGGTCGGCATCGGTGGCCCGGCTGGCCCCCTGACCGACCGTCCAACCGCTACGGTCAGGTGCCTTCGGCACCCCTGAATCAGCTCACTCGAAAGGGCACGACGTGCAACGTCATGGCTGCGTGATCCGACTCCGCCCCGAGCAGCGGGAGAACTACCTGCGGCTACACGCCGAGGTTTGGCCGAGCGTCGAGAAGACGCTGCGCGAGGCGAACTTCCGCAACTACACCATCTTCCTCCACGACGACCTGCTCTTCGGCTACTACGAGTACGTCGGCGACGACTACGAGGCCGATCAGCGGCTGATCGCCGCAGACCCGCAGACGCAGGAGTGGTGGAAGCTGACCGACCCGTGTCAGGAGTCGATCGCCGAGCCCGGGTCCGGGGACTGGTGGGCTCCGATGCGCGAGGTCTGGCACCTGGCCGACGAGGCGTAGCCTCCCGGGCCGCTTCCCGGCGTCGATCATGGAGGTGTGGTGCCCAATGTGATTGGTCTGTGGCGATTTTGTCGCCCACCACAACTCCATGATCGGCGAGGCGGGGAGGTTGCCGGCTCGTTCCGCAGTGCGGGCGCCCGGTGATGTCTTTTACTTGACACCTAAACCTTCTTGGCAGAGCATCGACGCAGGTCGATTGAATCCGTCTCGGGAGGACAACCATGCGCAAAGCCGCCGATCGGGTCGCCGCGGGTCTCGCCGCCGCACTGATCACCACGCTGACCGTGACGCTGCCGGCGTCGCCCGCAGCCGCTGGCGAGCCGGTCCAGAGCCCCGACAAGGGCCTGGTCTTCTACTCCAGCTACCCCACCGAAGTGGTCGGCAGGCAGGCCACTCCCGACGGCGTCTGCCGTCCGGTTCCGGCCGAGGCGACCTGGGTGCTCCCCTGGAGCGGCGGTTTCCGCAGCGTCCCCGGCTACCGGACGGCCGACTGCACCGGGCCGGGGTACGAGCTCAACAACTTCCACAGCTGGCCCGAGGGCCGCTACCTCAGCTACCGGGCCAGTTGACGGACCCGCCTCACCCGATGGATGGCCAACGGCGCCTCTCACCACTGGTGGGCGACGTCGAGCACCACCCGGCTGTGAGTGCCGGGGCCGGCGAGCACGAGCACGCGGAACGGCAACCGCGCCCGTACACCGACGGCGAAGGTGCTGTAGCCCTCGAAGCTGCCGCCGAAGACCACGTCGCGCAGCGTCGGGTAGCGCAGCACGTTCGCCACGTGCTCGCCGACCGCGTAGGGCACGGTGCCCAGGTGGTCGTCGTCGTACGCGGGGGCCCGTAGCGAGACCCGCAGCAGCGCGCCCCCGGCGGTGTACGGCGACAGCGCCAGCCCTTCGCCCTCGGTCCACGTCTCGCCGTAGCCGATCGAGTAGCCGTCGACCGGGCCGTTGAACTCGAACACCACCCGGTCGTAGCAGTCGTGCCGGCCGGTCCGTACCTCGACCAGCGGGGCGTCGCTCAGCGCGCCGGCCGACTTGTCCGCGCTGCCCCAGGTGATCCCGCAGTACGGCGACGCGGTCGTGCCGCCCGCCGTGCTGCTGCCGGCGCTGGCGACCAGCCCGGCGAGGACGACCGCCAACGCGGTCACCGCGCTCCTGATCCTCATTGTGGTTTCTCCGTTCGGTGTCGGGGCCACGTCGCGGCGGTGCTGCCGGTGACCCTCTGCCGCCACCGTCGTCCTGCCCCGGCACAGGAGCTTCGCTGCGGCGTAACCGCTGGGTAACAGCCGCTGACCTGGCGGTATGACGGAGTATGGAACCTGATCGGTGCGACGAGTCGGGCCGGCAACAACAACTCCACCTGCGCCACCGGCCCGTCCACCTATGTGGACCTTGCGTCCATACGATCGTGGATCTCCACTCAGGTCGGCGGCCTGCCCGTCTGACCAGCTGGGACACCGTGGGCGAGGAAGCGCGCCCGATGCGCTCCCGCCCCCGTGTGCCGGTGTCACCACGGGATCTCACGATGCGATACGGTGCGTGGCATATCGGCACACCGGAGGTGGCTTCATGCCTACCGTCGTCGTCCTCGCGCTGACCCTGGCACTCGCTCCGGCGCCATCCCCGTCGGCCACCTCGAATCCGCTCGGCGACATCATCGGTGGCGTCGGCCAGATCGTCGACGACCTGCTCGGTGGCGACCCGCCCAGTGCCGCTCCGACGCCGAGCGTCACCCCGACCGGGGCACCCACCCCGACCGGGGCACCCACCCCGAGTCGTTCGCCGGTCGCCGACCAGCCCGGCCCGGTGGCGTCCACCGTGATCCCGGTGCCCTCCAGTTCGGCGGGCGATATCCCGGCACCCGCCGCCCCTGCTCGCACCGATGGCGAGAGCACCTCCACCCGCGAGGCCGTCGTGCCTCGCCGCGACGGCGACCGCCCCGAGCCGACCGCCCTGCCGGCGCTCGCCAGCCCCACCCGCGACACCTGGCCACCCGCGTCGTACCTGTTGGTCGTGGGGCTCCTCGCGGTGCTGGCACTGCTGCTCCTGCGCCGCCGGGCCCCCGTGCCCGCCGTGGCACCCGTGCCGGACCTCGGTCCCTTGCCGGACCCGGGACCGGCCCCGGACCCCGACCCGGTGCCGGACAACGTCAGCCAGTTGCCGACCAGCCTCAACACCATCTACGAGATGGGGCGGCTGGACGAGCGACTCGAACAGGAACGCCGCCGGCGAACCTGAGGGCAGACCGCCACCGCCGATCTCAGCGCGCCGGGTAGGCGCCCTCACGCCGGGGGATCTCGTCGTCGTACGCCCCGACCGGCCCGCTGTAGCGGACCTTGCCCTTCGGGTACGGCCAGGCGTTCGCGGTGCAGCCGTGCAGGCCCAGCGTCTGCTGCTGCATCACCGGCGCCGGCCGGCCCCGTCCGGGGCACCGCTCGTGGCCGTACCCCAGTTTGTGGCCCACCTCGTGGTTGACCATGTACTGCCGGTAGGTGTCCAGGCTCGCGCCGTAACGCGGCACCCCCTTGACCCAACGCGCCACGTTGAGCACCACCCGGGCACCGTTGCGGCACGAGGTGTAGGCGTCCGGCACGTCCTGGCAGAGAGCGTCGCGGGTGCCGGGGGTCGCCAGGTAGATGGTGAAGTCGGTCGGTTCGCCGGCGCCGACCCGGCGCAGCCGCCACGCCCCGCCCGCCGTCCAGCCGCGCGGGTCGTTCAACGTCGTGGTGATCGCCGTCGCGATGTCAGCCGCCGGCAAACCTCGGATGTCGCGTTCCACGGCGACCCGATAGCGCAGCAACCGGCCCTTTGTCCCGCGTGCGGCCGCTGCCTCGCCGGGCGCCACCGACCAGCGGTTACCGCCGGTGGCCGGGTAGCTGACCGGGATTACCGGCGCGGAACTGGGTCGGGCCTCGGCGGTTGCGGTCGGTCGACCGGAGGTTGTCGCCGGCCCGCCGGGCAGTGGTCCGGCGGCTACCGGCTCGGTGACGGGTTGCCCGGCGGCCGGCAGACCGCATCCGGTGAGCAACGCCACCACCAGCAGCGACGCCATCGAGGCGGGACCCCAGCGGCGGGTAACCTTCGTCGACATGTCTCTCCCCTCGCGCGTCGCTTGGCGGCGGCGCGGAGGAGAAGACGGGTGACCGTGGCGAAAAGTTGATGTGACCCAGCGCTCAACCTTTCGCCGGCCCCGCCCGTCTCTAGCTCTGTGGCACGGGGAGGGTTCGCGGTGGCGCGGGGTGACGCGGAATTCGTCGAGTTCGCGCGGGCCGCGTCCGCGCGACTGATACACGCCGCGTTCCTGATGACCGGCGACCACCACCAGGCCGAGGACGCCGCGCAGACCGCCCTGGTCCGGACCTACGCGTCGTGGTCGCGGATCCACGACGACGACGCCTACGGGTACGCGCGCCGCACGCTGGTCAACCATCTGGTGGACGGGTGGCGACGACCGATGCGGGAGTACCCGACCGACGAGGTGCCGGAGCAGCGGCGTGGCGATGTGGCCGACGACGTGGCAACGCGGCGCTGGTTGATAGCCATCCTCGGTGCGCTCAGCCATCGGGAGCGCGCCATCGTCGTCCTGCGCTACTACTTCGACCTGCCGGAGGCGCAGGTGGCCCGGGAGCTTTCCGTGTCCGTCGGCACGGTCAAGAGCACCAGCTCGCGAGCTCTGGAGAAGTTGCGCAGCGCCACGCCGCGGATGGCCGATGAGGAGGCGCGCCGATGAGCGAGCTGGAACGGCTTCGCCACGCCATGCAGGCGACCGAGCGTCCCGACGCCGTGCTCGATCTGGCCACCGTGCTGCGTGACGGACGTCGGTTGCGTACCCGTCGGCGCGTCGCCGGAGCCGGTGCGGCGACCCTCGCGACCGGCCTGGCCGCCGTGGTCGTCGTGGTGGCGGTCGGCGCGTCCGGGTGGGGCGATCCGGCACCGACCGAACGCCCACCGCCGGTCGCCGTCGCTCCGCCGTCGGTCGGTGTCTCGTCGATGGCGGAGAAGTCGCTGGAACCCACGCCACCGCCGTCGGTGGGCAACGACGAGCCGCCACCGAAGCCCCTGGGCCAGTTGGTGAACAGCGGGGTGCGGCACGGCTCCGAGCGTCGGGTCTACTACTTCGTCCCGGTGTCCGTGCCTGGCGAACCCAAGGTGTCCATCGGTCTGGCCGCCGGTCGCCAGGCGTCGGGCGGCTCGTTGACCACTGACATCCTGGTCAACGACGTCGACGGCAGTGATCGCAGCGCCGGGTTCCACCAGATCGGCTACGACGAGGGCTCAGCCCCCGCGCCGGTGCCCACCTTCGGTTACTTCGTCGGCCCCGCCAAGCGGATCATCGGCACCGTGGGCGGTCGGCAGGTCGATGCCCGAGTGGCGCGGTGGAGTTTCGACAGTCAGGTGGTGATCTTCTGGTTCGACCCGGCGCACGTCACGCCGGGGAAGCGGCTGGACGGCATCATCGCCCGCGACGGCGGCGGCCGCCGACTCTGACGCGCTGCCGGCGCTCAGGCCAGTCGACGCTCGATGGTCACCGTCGTGCCCTCGGCGGTGGAGACCAGGCGCACGTCGCCGTAGGCGTTCATCAGCAGCGCGCCGCGCCCCCGGTCCATCGCCGGCCGGCGGTCCCGCCAGGTGCCGAAGTCCCGTACCGAGATCCGGATCAGGCCGGCGCCCACCTGGACGCGCATCCGCACCTCCGGACGGCTCGGTCGCTGCGCGTGCTCGACGGCGTTGTTCACGGCCTCGGAGGCGGCGAGCAGGAGATCTTCCAGCACGTCCGGGTCGACGTTCAGGTCACCCAGGGCGCCGCGGACGTCCCGACGCATCGCCGCGGCCGAGGTGGGTTCGGAGGGGTACGTCCACCCGACGTCCAGGAGGCCGCCCAGCACGTCCGGGTCGGCCGGCGCCTCCGCGACCACGGCCGCGTCGCGGACGGGTTCGAGCGCCGGTGCCGGCGTGACCGGGCCGGCGGGGGCGGGTCGTGCCGGGGGAGTTGGGGCAGCGACCGTCGTCGGGTCGCGGCCGAGGGCCGCCGCAGGGCTACGGTCGCGGGCTCGGCGGATGCTGGCCCGGATCCGGGCGATCAACTCGGCGGCGGCGAACGGTTTCACCAGGTAGTCGTCGGCGCCCAGGTGCAGGCCCTCCACGCTGGCCTCCCCGCCGGCACGGGCGGAGAGGACCAGTACCGGCAGCGTCCGGGTGGCCGGGTCCGCCCGGAGTCGGCGCACCAGGTCGAAGCCGTCCAGTACCGGCATCATCACGTCGGTCAGAACCAGGTCCGGCAGGTCGCGGTGGATCTCGTCGAGGGCCTGCTGGCCGTCGGTGACGGCCAGCACCCGCCAGCCCTGCCCGGTGAGTAGCCGGGTGAGGTAGGCCCGCACGTCGGCGTTGTCGTCGGCGAGCAGGATCCGGGCGCCGGCCAACTCGTCCGTGGCTTTGCTGCTCGCGGTCGCGCCGGTTGCCGGTCGGTACGCGGGATCGGGCTCGGTCGCCGCATCGCCCGGTTCGGTGGGCCAGCCCACCGCCTCCTCGGCGGCGGCGCGGGCCGCGTCACCCCGCCCGTCCGCCACCGGCCCGCTGACCGCGGTGCGGCGCGTCGCCGACCAGGGCAGCGCCACGGTGAACCGGCTGCCGACGCCCACCTGGCTGGTCACTCGAACGTCGCCGCCCTCCAGCCGGGCCAACTCGTGCACCAGGGCCAGGCCGATGCCCGTGCCCTCGTGGCTGCGCGAGCGGGCACCCCGCACCCGGTGGAAGCGTTCGAAGAGTTTCGGCAGGTCCCGTTCCGCGATCCCGATGCCGGTGTCCGCGACGGTGAGGCGCACCTCCTCGTCGTCGGCGTCCAGGCTGACCCGGATGCGACCGATGAACGTGTACTTCAAGGCGTTGGACAGCAGGTTCGTGACGATGCGTTCCCAGTTGACCGGGTCCACCGCGACCGGCCGGGGCAGCGGTGGGCAGTTCACCTCGAGAGTCAACCCGGCCCGCTCGACGGCCGCTCGGAACACCCCGGCGAGCTCGGCGGTCAGCGCTGCCAGGTCGACCACCCGGGCGTCGCTGCGCGCCCGCCCGGCCTCCAGGCTGGAGAAGGTGAGCAGGCTGTTGACCAGCGTCAACAGTCGCGTGGCGTTACGCCAGCCGGTCTCCACCCGCTCCCGCTGCACCGCTGGCAACGGCGCGGTGGCGTCGGTGAGGGCGTCGGCCAACGGGCCGAGGATGAGGGTCAACGGGGTACGGAACTCGTGGCTGACGTTGGCGAAGAAGTCGGTCTTGACCCGGTCCAGTTCCGCCATCGCCTCGACCCGGCGCCGCTCGTCCTCGTACTCCTGGGCGTTGCGCAACGCCACGGAGATCTGCTGGGCGAGGAGCTGGTGGAAGGAGCGGTACGCCTCGTCGAGCCCACGGCTGGGGCTTACCCCCGCGAGCAGGACGCCGAGCGGCTGGTCCTCGTCGCCGGAGGGCAGCGGCAGCGCCAGCGCGGTGCGGACCGGGTCGTCCCATGGGCCGGCGGGCAGCGGCATCCGGTCGGCGACGTCGGTCACCTGGGTCGCCCGGCCCTCGGCGGCGTCCGCCAGCCCCCAGGCGTACCCGGATGGGCCCGGGTCGGTCAGCTCGACGACGTCCGGCAGGGCCCGGGGATGCCCCTGGTCGCCGCCGGTGCAGGCGACCCGTCGCAGCGCCGCGCCGTCGCTCAGGTAGATGGCGGCGAACGGCACGTCCAGGGGGTGGTCGTCGATCACGTGGATCAGTCGTGCGCCGGTGGCGTCCACGTCGACGGTGCGCCCGTCGCCGAGCACGGACAGGTCGCGCAGGAGACGGAGTCGGCGTTCGCCGACCACCTGCTGGGTGACCTCGCTGCAGACGGTCAGCACGCCGACGGTGCGGCCGTCGTCGTCGCGGGCCGGGGCGTGGGAGACGCTGAAGTACGCCTCCTCGCGGTAGCCGGCCCGCTCCAGCAGCAGTCGCAGCGCGGGGACCCAGCTGGCCACCCCGGTCGCCATGGCCTTCTCGATCAGCGGGGCGAGCACGTCCCAGCCTTCGGCCAGGGTCACCCGCACGTCGTCGCCGAGCGCGGCCGGGTGCTTGTCGCCGATCAGGGCCGAGTAGGCGTCGTTGTAGAGCTGGGAGTAGCTCTCACCCCAGAGCAGCAGCATGGGGTACTGGGAGGAGAGCACCATCCGGACGGCGGCGCGCAGGCTCTGCGGCCATCCGCTGACCGGGCCGAGCGGGGTGCGTGCCCAGTCCAGCTCTGCCATCAACCGCGCGGTCTCACCGTCGCCGAGGAACAGGTCGCTGCTGGGTCGTGTCACGCTCGATCCGGCCCCATCGCAAGCCCCCGTTCCGGGCCTGACGACCCCTGCCGCGTTACCTACCCATCCTGACACTTCTACTCAGCTGTGCCGACGCCGGTACCCACCGTCGAACCGGCGGCGGTTCGGGACGAAAGACCGATGCTTCATACATCGACATCTGTAATTGTCTCGGGTATCCCTCCGACCCCGAGGAGCCCCCATGAGAGGCAGAACGCTGAGCGCGAGAATCGCGCTCGCCGTGTTCGCCGCAACGACGGTGACGCTGGCCGCCCAACCGGTGACCGCGGCACCCCCGATCGCCACGACGGTGTCCCGGCCGATCGCCGCGTCCGTCGCGGCGTTGGCAGCGCCGGACATCTCCGTCACCAACGTCCAGGCGCACCTGACCCAGTTCAACGCCATCGCCAACAGCAACGGTGGCAACCGACGGGCCGGCTCGGCCGGCTACACCGCCTCGCTCAGCTACGTCAAGACCAGGCTCCAGTCGGCCGGCTACACCGTCAGCGAGCAGTACTGCTCCAGCTGCAGGTACCCCTCGAACAACCTGATCGCGGAGTGGCCCGGCGGCCCGGCCGACCAGGTGGTCATGTTCGGCGCGCACCTGGACGGCGTCTCGGCCGGTCCGGGCATCAACGACAACGCCACCGGCTCGTCGGCCCTGCTGGAGAACGCGCTGGTCCTGGCCGCACAGAACCCGACAATGACGAAGCGGGTGCGGTTCGCCTGGTGGACCGACGAGGAGCAAGGGCTCAACGGCTCCCGGTTCTACGTCAACTCGCTCAACGCCACCCAGCGCGGCTACATCAAGGGTTACTACAACTTCGACATGGTCGGCTCGGTCAACGGCGGCTACTTCATCAACCGGGTCACCTCCACCACGGCGGCGCCGCTGAAGGCGTACTGGGACTCGTTGGGCCTGCAACCGGAGGAGAACGTCGAGGGTCAGGGCCGCTCCGACGACTACTACTTCCAGCAGGCCGGCATCCCCACCTCGGGCTACGCCGCCGGCGCCAGCGCCCGCAAGACCAGCGCCCAGGCGGCCAAGTGGGGCGGCACCGCCAACTCCGCGTACGACCCGTGCTACCACCGGTCCTGTGACACCACCGCCAACGTCAGCGCCACCGTGCTGAACCGGGCGGCGGACGGTGTCGCGTACGCGCTGTGGCAGCTCGCCGTGAGCGGCGGCACCCCGACCTGCGTCGGCGGCCAGGTGGTCGGAAACGGTGGCTTCGAGAGCGGCAGCACGCCGTGGACCGCGTCCTCCGGCGTGATCACCAACGCCAGCGGCCAGCCGGCCCGGACCGGTTCGTACAAGGCGTGGCTCAACGGGAACGGCAGCGCCCGCACCGAGAACCTGTACCAGTCGGTGACCCTGCCGGCCGGTTGCGCGACCTACACGCTGGCGTTCTGGCTGCACATCGACACCGCCGAGACCACCAGCTCCACGGCGTACGACCGGCTCACCGTGCAGGTGGGCTCGACGACGCTGGCGACGTACTCGAATCTGAACGCCGCGACCGGCTACGTGCAGCGCAGCTTCAACGTGGCCGGGTTCGCCGGGCAGACGGTGACGCTGCGGTTCACCGGCACCGAGGACTCGTCGTTGCAGACCAGCTTCGTGATCGACGACGTGACGTTGCAGGCGAGCTGACCGCGTACCCGAAAAGGCCGCCGCCGGGTTGCCGGCGGCGGCCCGTCGCGTCGTGGGCAGAAAGCCGTGGTCAGGGAAGCTGTGGGTAGAGCGCGGCGACACCGCCGGACAGCCCGGCCTGCACCCGCCGACTGATGTCGTCGGCGACGATCTCGTACGCGTCGGCCTCGACACCGTCGACCGTGATCTTGGCGATCGCCGCCGGGTCGGACTTCGGGTCGGTGACCGTGGCGGCCATGTCGGTGTCCATGTAGCCGACGTGCAGGGCGGCGACCCGGACACCCCGCTCGGCGAGCTGGAGGCGCAGCGCGTTGGTCATCGCCCACTCGGCCGACTTCGCGGCCCCGTAGGCGGCGTGCTTCGGGAAGTTCACCCAGGACAGCACGGAGAGCACGTTGAGGATCGTTCCGCCCCCGTTGCCGGCGATGACCGGCACGAACGCCCGGATCGTCGACAGCGTGCCGATGTAGTGGGTCTCCAACTCCAGCCGGACGAGGTCCAGGTCGCCGTCGAGCAGGTCGGTCCGGGAGTCGATGCCGGCGTTGTTGATCAGCAGGTTCACGTCGCCGGCCAGCTTCGCGGCGGCGGCCACCGAGGCGGGGTCGGTGATGTCGAGGCGGACCGGCGTCACGCCGGGCAGGTCGACGCTGTCGGGGTTGCGGGCGCCGGCGTAGACGGTGGCACCTCGGGCGAGGAGTTCGGCGGCCAGGTGGCGGCCGAAGCCACGGTTGGCGCCGGTGACGAGGGCAGTGCTTCCAGCGATCTTCATGGCGGTCACGGTATCCGGCCTGACTTCTGTCAAGCAAAGTCAGCTATCTCACCGGAGGTGGGCGGCCGGATCGGGAATACGACCCGGACGCGGCCACAGCCGGACCGGTGACGACTCGTATCCTTTCCGCGAACCTCCGTACGAGCCGAGATGGGAGACGGTGTGAGCAACCAGGCCGAAACGTTGGAATTCCAGGCCGAGGCGCGTCAGCTCCTCCAGTTGGTGGTCCACTCGATCTATTCGAACAAGGACGTCTTCCTGCGGGAACTCATCTCGAATGCGTCCGACGCACTGGACAAGCTCCGGCTGGCCACCCTCGTCGACAAGGACCTGGTCGCCGACACCGACGACCTGCACGTCGCCTTGGAGGTCGACAGCGACGCGCGCACCCTCACCGTTCGGGACAACGGCATCGGGATGACCCGCGACGAGGTCGTCCAGCTGATCGGCACGATCGCCAAGTCGGGCACCGCCGAGCTGCTGCGCCAGCTGCGCGAGTCCGCCGACGCCCACGCCAAGCAGGACCTCATCGGCCAGTTCGGCGTCGGCTTCTACGCCGCGTTCATGGTCGCCGACCGGGTCACCCTGCTGACCCGCAAGGCCGGCGAGACCGGCGGCACCCGCTGGGAGTCCGCCGGCGAGGGCACCTACTCGATCGAGGCGGTCGACGAGGCACCACAGGGCACCACGGTGACCCTGCACCTCAAGCCGGCCGACACCGAGGACAACCTGCACGACTACACCGCCGAGTGGACCATCCGCGAGATCGTCAAGCGCTACTCCGACTTCATCGCCTGGCCGATCCGGATGACCGTCGAGCGCGCCGGCGCCGACGGCGAGGCCGCCACCCGCGAGGTGCAGACCCTCAACTCGATGAAGGCGCTCTGGGCGCGGCCCCGCGACGAGGTCGACGCCGCCGAGTACAACGAGTTCTACAAGCACGTCAGCCACGACTGGGCCGACCCGCTCGAGGTCGTGCACATGAAGGGCGAGGGCACCTTCGAGTACGAGGCGCTGCTGTTCCTGCCCAGCCACGCCCCACTGGACCTGTTCTCCCCGCAGGGCCGCCGTGGCGTCCAGCTCTACGTCAAGCGCGTCTTCATCATGGACGACTGCGAGGCGCTGGTCCCGACCTACCTGCGCTTCGTCAAGGGCGTGGTCGACGCGCACGACCTGTCGCTGAACATCTCCCGGGAGATCCTCCAGCAGGACCGGCAGATCCAGATCGTCCGCCGCCGCCTGGTCAAGAAGATCCTCGCCACGGTCAAGGACCTCAAGGCCAACCACGCCGAGCGCTACCGCACCTTCTGGACCGAGTTCGGCGCGGTGGTCAAGGAAGGGCTGATCGACGACACCGACAACCGGGACACCCTGCTGGACATCCTGTCGGTGGCCTCCACCAACGACCCGGCCGAGCCCACCGACCTGGCCGGCTACGTGTCGCGGATGAAGGACGGCCAGAGCGACATCTGGTACGCCACCGGCGAGTCCCGGGCCGCCATCGAGAACTCGCCGCACCTGGAGGCGTTCCGGGCCAAGGGGCACGAGGTGCTGCTCCTCACCGACCAGGTCGACGAGGTGTGGGTCGAGCGGGTCGGCACGTACGACGGTCGGCCGCTGCGCTCGATCGCCAAGGGCGAGATCGACCTGGACACCGACGAGGAGAAGCAGCAGGCCGAGGCCGAGCGTGAGCAGCAGCGGCAGGAGTTCGCGGCGCTGCTCGACTGGCTGGGCACCACCCTCACGGACAGTGTCCGGGAGGTCCGTCTGTCGTCGCGGCTGACCACCTCACCGGCCTGCGTCGTCGGCGACGCCCACGACCTCACCCCGACCCTGGAGAAGATGTACCGGGCGATGGGGCACGAGGTCCCCCCGACCAAGCGGATCCTGGAGATCAACCCCGGTCACCCGCTGGTGTCCGGGCTGCGCAAGGCCCACGAACAGGGCAGCGACCCCGCCGCCCTGACCGAAACCGCCGAGCTGCTCTACGGGCTGGCGGTGCTCGCCGAGGGCGGTGAGCTGACCGACCCGGCCCGCTTCACCAGGACCCTCGCCGACCGGCTCGCGCGCACCCTGTAACGGGCGTACACCCGCCCCGCGCAACCGTCGGACACGCGAACGCTCGGCCGATCCACCCGGCCGAGCGTTCGCGTGTCGCCGTCACGCCGCAGAGGCGGCCTTCGGCCCTCGCTGCGACGCCGCCGGGCCGGCGTTCCAGCCCCGGCGGGGGGTCGGTACCGCGCTCTCTGCGGGCCACCCTGCGCCGGCCTCGTCGCTGTCGTCACCATCGATGGTCAACTCGACTGCGGTGGGCGTGCTGCGGGCCAGTCGCAGTGAGTGCTCGGCACCGGTACGGGCCGTGCACGGCCAGGACTGCCCGGCGCACTGAAGGTTGCGGCACTGGCCCTCGTCGTCCGGCTCGTGTGCGCTCAGCACGTCGATCGCCAGCTGCCAGAGCAGCGGGTCGGTCACGTCGTGCGGGCGTTCGACGGTGCGGCTCGGTCGGTTGCTGGTGTCGTCGGACATCGTGGGCCCCCCTCGTCAGGCTGTACCCCCCAAGGGTCACCCGTCAGCCGCCAGCTAAACCGCCGACCTGCTGTGATGTGTCTCTGGTCGCAGCTCGGCCGCGGACGCCGCACGCGTATCGGTCAATCCGGCAGGAGCGGCATCTCCACGCCCGGCTCCCGGCCGAGCAACACCGCCCGGGTGAGCGCCGCCGACCCGAAACGGTCGCGGACCGCGTCCACCGCGACGTCCAGATCGGACCCCGGGTCCGGCTGGAACGGCAACTCCGGCTGGATCGGGTTGTCATCGAGGTTGCCCACCGAGACGCCGATCAGGGTGACACCACGGCGATCGATCTCGGGCAGCGCGCCGCGCAGCAGCGCACGGGCGGCGGCGAGCAGCGACGTGTTCGCATGAGACCCGGCCAGTGCGGCGGTGAGCTGGGCGAACGTCCGGTCAGTCGAGGCAGAACTCGTTGCCCTCGGGGTCGGCCATGATGAGATGACCGGCGCCCAACGGGGGAGCGGGCTCGTGCCGGCTGAGCCGCTTGGCACCATGCGAGACGAGCCGTTGGGCCTCCGTCTCCAGGGCCGCCATCCGCTCGTCACCCGTCAGCCCGGGGGCCGCGCGGACGTCGAGGTGGACCCGGTTCTTCACCCGCTTGTGCTCCGGCACCCGCTGGAAGAACAGCCGTGGTCGCGAGCCCTCGGGGTCGACCACCGCCGACGCGTCGTTGCGGTTCTCCGGTGGCACGCCCATCGCCTCCAGCGCCTCGTCCCAGGACTCGGAGTCTCCGGGTGGGGCCTGCACCTGGTAGCCGAGCGCCTCGGCCCAGAACGCGGCCAACCGGGCCGGGTCGGCGCAGTCGAACGTGATCTGCACGTCGCGGATCACGGCGGATCCTTCTTTCCTGATCTGGTCGGTCATGGTCCCAGCCTCTCGCGGATAGCGGACAGGATCGTTCCGCTATCCGTGCAACGATCGACGAGTGACAGTCGAGATGACGACCGAGCGTGTGCTGCGCCTGCTGGCGCTGCTGCAACGGCGGCTGTCCTGGACGGCCGCCGAGCTCGCCACCGAGTTGGGGGTCACCGGCCGTTGCGTGCGCCGCGACGTGCAGCGCCTGCGCACGCTCGGCTACCCCGTGCACGCGGTGTCGGGCGTCGGCGGCGGCTATCAACTCGGTGCGGGCACCCGGCTGCCGCCGTTGCTGCTCGACGATGAGGAGGCGATCGCCACGGCGGTCTCACTGCGGCTCGCCTCCGGGGGCACGGTCGCCGGGGCGAGCGAGGCGGCGCTGCGGGCGCTCGCGAAGCTCGACCAGGTGATGCCGTCGCGGCTCCGCGCCGAGGTGCGGGCGGTGCACGGCGCCACCGACACCCTCATCGGCCCGGTCGCCGAGATCGACGCGGAGCTGCTGGTGACACTGGCCCGGGCCTGTCGGGACGGGGTGCGCGTTCGGTTCCACTATCCCGGGCGCGACGCTGCGGAGCAGGAACGGACGGTCGAGCCGATCCGGATGGTCACGACCGGCCGCCGTTGGTATCTGATGGCCTGGGACGTCGACCGCGACGACTGGCGGACGTTCCGGCTGGACCGGATGCGGGCGGCGGTGGCGACGACCTGGCGTTTCCGGGCACGCGAGCACCCGGATCCGGTCGCCTTCGTGCAACGGGCGGTGACCGGGGCGCCGTACCGGTACCTCGCCCGGGTGCGGGTGCACGCCCCGGCCGACCGGGTGCGCGAGGTGGTCCCGCCCCAGGTGGGGCGGGTTGAGGCCGACCGCGACGGCTGGTCGGTGCTGGCGGTCGGCGGCGACAGCCTGGACTGGCTGGCCGCGCATCTCGCCCGCCTGGATCACGAGTTGGAGGTGTTGGAGCCTCCCGAACTGCGCGAGGCCGCGGGTCGGCTCGCCCGTCGCCTCGCGGTGCTGGCCGGTGCGACGTCGGAGCCCGGCGCGCGGTGACGCAGCGTGTAGTGACGCACCGACACCGGGCTGCCGTCGGGAGCGACCCAGGGCGCGATGCTGGTGCCGACGTATCGCCAGCCGGTGCGCTCGTAGAGCGCGGCGGCCGCAACACCACCTGCGGCCACCTCCAACACCAGGTCGACCCCCCGCTCGTTCGCCCACTGCCGGGCCCGGGCCAGCAGCGCGCCGCCGAGCGCCAACCCACGGGCTCTCGGCGCCACGAAGAGACGTGCCACCTCGGCCGTCGGCCGGCCGGGCGGCCCGCCCACCTGGTCGGGGATCCGATGCACCGCGACGTGCCCGACAATTGCCGCATCGGCATCGGCATCGGCATCGGCATCGACGGCGACCCAGGCCCGCGCCGGGTGCGGCTCGCGCAGCCAACGGTGCGGGTCGGCAGGCCAGTTCAGCGGGTACCGGTCGACCCGGTGCACCTCGGCGAGCGCCGCGACGCATCCATCGAGGTCGGTGGCGCGTCGGCGTCGAATGCGCGGTGGGATCACAGGTCGTCGAACGGACGGGCGTAGCTGAACTCGCCTCGGACCGACTCCCGCCACGCGGTCAGCGGCCGAGCCATGAAGTACTGCGGCCCCCACGGCTGCGGCGGGGTGACGCCCAGCTCGACGGCGGGCCGGAACCCGAAGCGCGGGTAGTAGTCGGGGTGCCCGAGCAGCACCACCAACGGCTCGTCGCGCGCGTCGGCCGCGCCGAGCACCGCGTGCATCAACGCGCTGCCGACCCCGCGCCGCTGCCAGTCCGGCAGCACACCCAACGGCCCGAGGCCCAACGCCACCGGGGCACCGGCCACCAGGCCGCGGGTGGCCACCACGTGCCCCACCACCTGGCCGTCCGAATCGGTCGCCACCAGGGAGTACGCGGGCAGCCAGCCCTCGTCGGCGCGTAGCGCGTCGACAAGCGTCGCCTCGACCGGTGTGCCGGGACCACCGTCGGCCTTCGCGAAGGCTGCGGAGTGCACCGCTCGGACGGCGTCGACGTCGGCGGGTGTTTCGCGTCTGATCAGCACCGCGCCACCATAGACGCGGTGAGTCGCAGGCTCCACGCGTTTAGTGCCAGCACCGATCTGCCGGAGGTCGCGTCGTTCGGACGACGTGCGACGGCGATGGTTGTGCCTGGCGGTCGTGGTGGTCGGCGGTCGTGGCGGCCGGCGGTCGTGGCGGCCGGCGGGCGGCACTTCGCGGGCATCGCGGGGAAACGGTTGATGTCTGTGAGTCATCAAGATGCCGCCCAGTCATCAAGCTCATCCGCGATCCGCGATCCGCGATCCGCGATCCGCGATCCGCGATCCGCGATCCGCGATCCGCGCTGGCTGGGTGGCCTTAGCCGACGGCCGTGGCGGAGGGCGGGGCGCTGCCGCCCCGGGGTGCCTCCGGGACCATCAGCCGGATGATCTCCGCCTGGTCGGCGGGGGAGGGCAGCCCCCATTCGGGCCGGTAGCCGTACACCTGGTGCAGTGGGGTGGAGCCGGTGCGGCCGTCGAGGATCTCCACGGCGTCGGTACCGATCAGGCCGGGGTGTTCGACGCCGCAGGCTTCGGCGACCTTGGTCAGGTCCCGGCGCAGCGTGCGCAGGTAGTTGGCCGCCCGGACGGACTTCGACGTCGGGTCCAGGCCCCGGGCGAGCCACGCGTTCTGGGTGGCGACGCCGGTGGGGCAGGTGTCGGTGTGGCACTTCTGCGCCTGGATACAGCCGATCGACAGCATCGCCTCCCGGCCGACATTGACCAGGTCGCAGCCGAGCGCAAACGCCACGATGGCGTTGTCGGGAAGGCCGAGCTTGCCGGCGCCGACGAAGACCACCCGCTCGTGCAGGTCGTGCTCGGCGAAGATCTTGTACACCCGGGAGAAGCCCTGCTGGAACGGGAGTGACACGGAATCGGTGAAGATCAGCGGTGCGGCCCCGGTGCCCCCCTCGCCGCCGTCGATCGTCACGAATTCCACACCTCGGCCGGTGTCCCGCATCAGGGTGGCCAGTTCCTGCCAGAAGCCCAGGTCACCGACCGCCGACTTGATGCCGACCGGCAGACCGGTCTCGGCGGCCAGCAGCTCCACCCAGTCGAGGAGGCTGTCGCAGTCGGAGAACTCGGCGTGCCGCGACGGGCTGACACAGTCCTGACCGGCCGGGATACCCCGGGTGGCGGCGATCTCGGCGGACACCTTCACCCCGGGCAGCAGCCCACCGAGGCTCGGCTTGGCACCCTGACTCAGCTTGATCTCCAGCGCCCGGACCGGCGCTCCGGCGACCAGGGCCTTCAGCCGGTCGAGGCTGAACCGGCCGTGTTCGTCGCGGCAGCCGAAGTACGCGGTGCCGAGTTGGAAGACCAGCTCACCGCCGTTGCGGTGGTACGGCGACAGGCCGCCCTCGCCGGTGTTCTGCAGACAGCCGGCGAGCGCCGCGCCCTTGTTGAGCGCGGTGATGGCGTTGCCGGAGAGCGAGCCGAAGCTCATCCCGGAGATGTTGACGACCGACTCCGGCCGGAACGCCCGGGCCCGTCCCCGCGCCGCACCGAGCACCTTCGCGCAGGGCAACCGCACGTCGTGCCCGGCGGTCGGTGACGACGGCGGCACGGCACGACCGAATGTGCGGTGCTTGATGATCGGGTACCCGGGGGTGTACTCGATGTCGTTGTCCGTGCCGAAGCCGAAGTAGTTGTTCTCCTGCTTGGCGGACGCGTACACCCAGCGGCGCTGGTCGCGGGTGAACGGCCGCTCCTCGTTGTTGCCGGCCACGATGTACTGCCGAAGCTCCGGCCCGATCGTCTCCAACAGGTAGCGGGCGCGGCCGAGCACCGGGAAGTTGCGCAGCAGCGCGTGGTCGCGCTGGATCAGGTCCCGCGCGGCGAGCGCCGCGACGGCGGCGGCGACAGCGGGTACGGCTCGACGGGCCCAGGTCATGCCGGGGACTCTTTCCGCCCGGGCGGCGGATCAAACCGGTGAGTTGGCTGGTGGCGGTGCGGGTACGCCCCGCACCGCCACCCTGGGCTCAGCGGTGCCGGAACGACTCGCGGACCGAACCGCCGACGATCGTGCACCACGTGCTCGTGCTGAGCTTGCCGTTGCGGGGCAGGCCGTGCAGCGCCTGAAGGTCCTGCACCGCACTGCGGGTGGCGTGGTCGTACGCCCCGGTGACGGTGACCGCGTACCCCTTGGTGGCGAGGATTTCCTGCACGGCCGTGACCGGCGCTCCGCTGGCGTGCTGGTCCAACTCCGGTGCCAGCGTTTCCCAGGTCGGCGGGGTGAGGGTGGCGTCCACGTCCACCGCGAGGCCGTTGCGGGCCTGCCAGTCCTGCACGGCCGCGACCGTCGCGGCGTCGAACGTGCCGCTGACCGTCACCGCGTAGCCCCGGTGGGCGAGCAGGTGCTGCACCACCCGCACCGAGGGGGAGTTGACGAAGCGCCACAAGTCCGGCCAGCGGCGGGCCGGCACGTCACCGAGCTTGGTGCCCAGGGCGGCGTGCACCCGCCGCCGCAGCTCGGGGAACTGGCGGTAGAAGGCGGCGCCCGGGCACTCGGTGGTGCGGAAGTCCCAGTGGCCGAAGATGTCGTACGCGTGCAGCCCGTACTGCCGGCAGATCGCGACGCAGAGCTTGACCAGGGAGTCGGTCAACGCCTGGGGCGGCGTATCGGTGACGTAGGTGCCCTCGTTCTCGATGCCGATGGCCCGACCGTTCTCACCCGGGCAGTGCGCCGAGATCATCTGCCGGTCGCCGGCTTCGAGCCGCTCCAGGCTGCCTCGGCGACCCTCCAGCACGTAGCCGCCGCGGCTCACGGTGAAGTGCTGGCCGGTGTCCGACCAGCCGTTGCCGTCGATGTGCAGGTCCTGGCAGTCGTGCGCGAGCTTCACCGCCTGCTCGCGGGAATAGTCGGTGACGTTCGGGAACGCCATGTGGTGCACGATGATCTTGTTGGTGGCGATGGCGCTCACCGACAGCGGGTCGGTCGGTGGGCGGGCGGCCCACTCGTCACAACTGATGATCCAGTCCAGGTCGGTGCCAGGTGCGGCCTGCGCCGCGCCCGGGAAGGCGAGTTCGCTCCCGACGACGGCGACAGTGGCGGCACCGAGACCGGCCCGCAGCAGCGTCCGGCGATCCACTTCGGAATGGTCGACGTGCATTGCATCTCCTCCTGCGGCCGACGGCGGGGGATGAAAAGTAGCTCCAGTGGCCGCACGCACTTCGGAGAATATTGCCAACGCTCGCCCGCGCGCTAGAGGGCTGGCAGACCTCGTGATCATCTGTGTTTCCGCATCGCGGGTCGGGGGTAGGTCGGGGCTGACCGTCCCGGCTGCCCCTTAAGGAATGACCAGATGAGTGACAACGTCAGCGACGCGGTGGGCGACGCTCTCCGATCGGTGATGCTCTTCCTGCCCAAGGCCGTCGCCTTCCTGGCGATCCTGGTGGTTGGATGGCTGATCGCCAAGGCCGTACTGAAGATCGTGGAGAAGGTCCTCGAACGGGTGGGCTTCGACCGCGCCGTCGAACGCGGCGGCATCCGCCGCGCGCTGAGTCGGTCCCGGTACGACGCCAGCGACCTCGTCGCGAAGCTCGCCTACTACGCGGTGCTGCTGTTCACCCTTCAACTCGCCTTCGGCATCTGGGGGCCGAACCCCATCTCCGACCTGCTCGGTGCCGTGATCTCGTGGCTGCCCCGGGCGTTCGTCGCGATCGTCATCGTCGTGGTCGCCGCCGCCATCGCCAACGCCGTCAAGGACATCATCAGTGGCGCGCTCGGCGGCCTGTCGTACGGCCGGGTGCTGGCAACCATCGCCTCCGTGTTCATCCTCGGCCTCGGCGTCATCGCCGCGCTGAACCAGATCGGGGTGGCCACGGCGGTCACCACGCCCGTGCTGATCGCCGTGCTGGCCACGATCGGCGGCATCCTTGTCGTCGGTGTCGGCGGCGGCCTGATCCGTCCGATGCAGAGTCGCTGGGAGTCGTGGCTGACCCGCGCCGAGCAGGAGTCGCAGCTGATCGCCGAACACGCTCAGGCGTACCGGGCCGGCCGCCGCGACGCCGAGGCGGAGTTGGCCCGCGCGTCGGCCACCACCAGCGACCCGGAGGCCACCCAGGTGGTGACCCGGCCGGCCGACACCGACGCCACCCAGGTCGTGCGCTTCCCGGTCAGCTCCCCGACCGACGACAGCGAGGCCACCACGGTCATTCCGCCGGTCGACCGGCGCTGACACCAGCGGTACGACGCGGGGCGGGATCGGTCTGATCCCGCCCCGCCTCTCGCTGTCCGCCCCGCCTTGCTCACCCGGCACGTCGAAAGCACTGGCCGCAGCCGAGGGGGGTGTCTAGCATCGCGGGCATGACCTGGCGACATTGATTCGGCCGCACTGGCCGCTCCCGTGGGCCACCACGGGCACCGCACGTCCGGTGTCCGTCTCCAGTCCCACGGGAAGGCCCCATGATCCTCATCGCTTCGCGCGTGCCCGACCCGGCGCTCCGTCGGCTGACGGCGACCCTCTACGGGTACGCGTTCCTCAGCGACCTTGTCCTGCTCTACCCGCTCTACGTGGTGTTCTTCGCCGACACCGGGCTGTCGGTGGGGCAGATCGCGTCGCTCTTCGTCATCTGGTCCGCCGCCGGAATCCTGTTCGAGGTGCCCTCCGGGGCGTGGGCCGACGTGCTGTCCCGCCGGCTGCTGCTGTGCCTCGCCCCGCTGGTGGCCGCCGCCGGTTTCGCGCTCTGGGTGCTGCTGCCGTCGTACCCGGCGTTCGCAGTCGGTTTCCTGTTGTGGGGGGCCGGTGGCGCGCTGGTCTCCGGTGCCCTGGAGGCGTTGGTCTGGACCGAGCTGGACCGGCTCGGCGCGGTCGGCCGGTACGCCCGGGTGCTCGGGCGGGCGCGGACGGCGGGGGTGCTGGGCGTGGTGGGCTCGGGCGTGCTCGCCGGCCCGGTGCTCGCCGTCGGCGGGTACCCGGCGGTCGGCGGAGCCAGCGTGCTCGCCTGCCTGCTCGCCACGGTCGTCGCCACCCGGTTCCCGGAACACCGCGCGGCAGCCGCCGCGCAGCCCGAGAGCCCGGACGACGATGGTGGCCTGGGATGGTGGGACACGCTGCGGGCCGGAGTGGCGCAGGTCCGCACCCGCCCACCGGTGCGGTCCGCCGTGCTGCTGGTGGCCGTGGTCGCCGCCGACTGGGGCGCCCTGGACGAGTACACCCCGCTGCTCGCCCTGGACGCCGGCGTCGCAGCACAGGGCGTACCTCTGCTGCTCCTGCTGCTCTGGGCCGGGGTGACAGTCGGTGGGCTGCTCGCCCCGGCGGGGGAGCGGCTGGGCGGCCGAGGGTACGCGGCGCTGCTCGGGCTGGTCGGCTTCGCGCTGGCCGGAGGCGCCCTGCTCCGGCACCCGGCGGGGTTCGTCCTGCTCGCGGTGGCCTTCGGCGCCGCGCAGTTGGCCACCGTGCTGGCCGACGCGCGGCTCCAGGCCCGGATCACCGGCACCAGCCGCGCCACCGTCACATCATTGGCCGGGATGGCCACCGATGTGTTGACCGTCGTGACGTACGCCGGCTACGGCCTGTTCGCCACGGCGGCCGGCAACGCGGTGGCGTTCGCGCTGACCGCCGGGGCGTACCTCGTGGTGGCGCTGGTGCTGCTGACCCGCCGCCGTCGCCGGACGGCCGTGCCCGCCGGTGTCGCCGCGGCTGTGCCGGGTGGCCCGGACCGACCGCGGACCGGCGGCGGCCCGAGCGGGCCGCCGCCGGGCTGCACGGTCAGCTGGCCAGGTGGATGAACGACCACTGGTGGCCGTCGAGGTCCCGGAAGCCGCGCATGTACATCGGCCCGTTGGCCATCCCCGGCCCGAGCGACTCCCCACCGGCGACCGCTGCCTGGTCGACCAGTTCGTCGACCTGCCCCCGGCTCGACACCGACAGCCCGACGACGACCTCCCGGCTGGTCGCCGTGTCCGTCGTGGCGACCCCGGTGTACGCCTCGAAGCCCGAGCGTAGGTGCAGGACCAGTCGGGTGGTGTCGGAGAGGGTGAGCACCGTGCTGTCGCCGCCCGGCTCGGCGGTGAACCCGATCGCCCGGAAGAACTCCGTCGCGGTGGTCAGGTCGCGCACCGGCAGGTTGATGAATGTCATGGTCATCGGCGTTCTCCGCCCAAACAGCCGTCAGGGTTGGTCACCATCAACGTAGACCCACCGGCCGTCCTCGCGGACGAACCTGCTGTGTTCGGTCAACGTGCCGGGCCGGCCCGCGTCCCGGTAGTGGGCGTGGAACGTCACCGTGCCGGTGGTGTCGAGCAGGCCGCCCCGCTCGGTCTGCACGATCTCCAGTCGGGTCCACCGCTGACCCGGGTCGAGGTTCAGGGAGGTGGGCCGGGTCGAGGAGTGCCAGCTGCGCAGCAGGTAACCGGAGTCGCCGAGGGCGAAGGCGCTGAACCGGGAGCGCATCAACGCCTCGGCCGTCGCCGGGGCGTCGCCCCCGTGCGCCGGCGCGCAGCAGTCCGCGTACGCCTGGCCGGAGCCGCACGGGCACACCCGTCCCGTCGTCGCGTTCGCCCGCCGACGTCCCGCACCCTTACCCACGTCGCTATCCTGCCCCACCCGTCCTACTCCAGCGGCACCGGCAGCGGCACCGGCCGCTTGGCCACCCGGTCGTCGCCCGAGGAGCGGCCGCGCAGGTGCCGGGCCAGCCAGGGCAGCAGGTGACGGCGGGTCCAGGCCAGCTCGGCGCCGAACACCTCACCCCGGCGCCGCCGCGGTGCCGGCGGCAACGGTCGCGTCCAGGAGTCGTCGTACCCGGGCAGACCCGCCGTGTACGCCAGGGCGGCGGCGATCCGCTCGTGCCCGGCGCTGTTGGCGTGCAGCCGGTCGTCGCTCCACAGCCGGGGATCGGAGGAGACCGGGTGGGCGCCCAGGTCGAGCAGGGTGGCGCCGGTCCGCGCGGTGGCGGCCCGCAGCGCCTCGTTGAGCGCCAGCATGCGACCCCGGAGCGGCCGGGCCAGCGGCATCACGGGCGCCGGATCCGGCATCGTGAACGTCAGCACGGTGGCCCCCTGCTCGACCAGTGCCTGCTGCATCGCCGCCACATCACCGGCGACCTGGTCGGCGTCGAAGGAGGGGCGCAACACGTCGTTCATGCCGGCGACCACGGTGGCCAGGTCGGGCGCCAGGTCGAGGGCGGGCTGGAGCTGCTCGGCCCGGATCAGCGCCGTGGTCCGGCCCCGGATGGCCAGGTTCGCGTATTCCAGACCGCCCTGGGCCCGGGCCACCGCCAGCGCGAACCGGTCGGCCCAGCCCCGGTAGCCGCCGGCGCCGTCCGGGTCGTCGAGCCCTTCGGTGGTGCTGTCGCCAATCGCCACGTACCGCTGCCACATCACCCGCGCGAGGCTAGCCCTCCGGCAACTCGGGCGGACCGCCGGTCGGTCGAGCGCGCACGTCCGGCGAGTTGGATTACGACCTCGCGGCCTTCACCCACGGCCCCGAGCTGACCGACAACCCCCGCGACCGCATCCGCGCCTTCCTCTCCGCGCGCCGTTGAGCAACCCGTCGGCAGGTCTCACAGCCAGCCGGAGCGGCGGCACAGTCGACGGCGGCGTCCGGGTTGGACCGGCGGGGGCGTTGCGGGTCAGGCGGTGCGGGTCGCGAAGACGACGACGTTGTCCACGTAGTTGCCGGTCGCGGCGTCGAACCGGCCGCCGCAGGTGATCAGGCGCAGCCCGGCCGCGTCCGCCGGGCCGTAGACCAGCGTGGTGGGGAAGTGCTCCTTGGGGTACGCGCGAACGTCGTCCACGGTGAACGTGGCGACCTGTGCGTCGGCGCGGGTGACCTGGACCTGCTGCCCGGTGCGGAGTCGACCGAGATCGAAGAAGACCGCCGGGCCGGACGGTGAGTCGACGTGTCCCACCAGGACGGCGTTGCCGGTCTCGCCGGGGCTGACCCCGTGCCGGTACCAGCCCGCGAGGGTGGGCCGATCCAGTGGTGGCACCTCCAGCACCCCGGCGGCGTCCGCGCCGACGGGGACGATGTCGGCGCGTACGCCGATGGCGGGGATCTGCACCCGGACCGGCGCGGCGGGTGGCAGTGGCGCCAGGTCCGGTGCGGGGTGGGTGCGGGTCGGCGCGTCGGCCGACGGTCGTGGTGGCTGCGCCGGGTCGGCGGTGAGGCCGACGGTGATCAGCCCGAGCCCGGTCACGCCGAGCAGGGCGACCACGGCCGGTAGGGTCCGCCGCCACCACACCTGGGCACCTCCGCACGGGATTGTCGGGGTGCCCGCACCGGTGTCACCGGTGCGGGCACCCGTCTCAGGGATGGAACGGTCGCCGATCAGGCGACAGTGGACACCGGACGACGCCGGCGGATCAGGATCACCGCGCCGGCGAGGGCGGTGCCGAGCAGCGTGCCGCCGGCGGCGAGGGCGCCGGTGTCGCGGCTGTCGCCCCCGGAGCCGGCTGGCGCACCGCCGATCGGGGTGACGGTGAACGTGGCGGTGCCGGCCGAGCTGCCGTCGCCGCAGGTCGCCGCCACCGTGTACGTACCCAGGGTGAATCCGGCGGTGAAGAGTTCGGCGCTCAGCCCGCCGCCGGCGGCGGCCGTGGTGGATCGGACGTTCTGGTCGCGGTTGGGGCCGGTGACCCGGAAGAGGGCGTCACCCGACTTCGGGTTGCAGGTCGTCGCGGTGAGCACGACAGTCCCACCGACCGGGGTGGTGGCCGGTGACACCGTGGTGTCGGCCAGTGCGGCGCCTGGCAGCAGGAGCGTGCCGAGGCCCACGCCGAGCGCCGCCGAGCAGAGTGCTGTTGAGACCTTCATACGCGTCTTCCCTCACTTTTCGTCCGCTGACTGCGTGGGACGTCGTTCGGGTGGCCAACTCCGTGACGAGCACCGGTGTGCCCAACACTAGGTGGGTTGGGTCCTCGATCAGGTGAAAATGAGAAATCTTCGTTGCCGTCACGTGTCCACCCGAAGGCGGGGAGAGCCGCGAGCTGTCGCCGCTGGGCCGATGGCGAGGTATTGCCGACGACGGCGCGAATACGCCGCTGGTGCGGTGTGCGCCGGCCCGTTCCCGTCGCAGGTCCGCGAGCGCGGCCGACCGCGCTGTGGGCGCGACCGTGTGGCAGCGTGGTCCGGGTGACCGACTCCGCGCCGCTCGACGTCGACCTCGCGCTGCTTGGTGGTGGTGGCGCGGCGTCGTTGCTGCTCGCCGCACTGGACCGGCACGGCGTCCGGGATCTGCGGATCGCCATCGTCGACCCGGTGCGCCGACGCGGTCAGGACCGCACCTGGGCGTTCTGGGGCCACCCCGACACCGACCTGGACCCGCTGCTCAGCGCGAGCTGGCAGCAGGTCGAGGTGGCGACGGCAGCGCGCCGCCGCGTCCTGGACCTCACCCCGCTGCGGTACGCCATGCTCCGCTCCGGCCCGGTCTACGACCGGGCTGCCGAGGCCGAACGTCGCCTCGACGCCACCCGGATCGTCGCGCCCGCCGACACGGTGCGCGACGACGGCTCCCGGGTGCTGGTGGGTGCCGGCGACGGGCGCACCGTACGGGCCGGCTGGGTGCTCGACTCCCGGCCGCGCCCGCCCGAGCGAGCGGGGCGAACCACCTGGTTGCAGCACTTTCGGGGGTGGTGGCTGGAGGCTGACCGGCCGGTGTTCGACCCGACGCGCGCGGTGCTGATGGACTTCCGTACCCCGCAGCCGCCCCGGGGCGTCTCCTTCGGGTACGTGCTGCCGGTCAGCGACCGCTACGCCCTGGTCGAGTACACCGAGTTCTCGCCGGACCTGCTCACCGACGCCGGCTACGACACGGCGCTGGCCGGCTACCGGGATCTGCTCGGATTGGATCCGGCCGGGCTGCGGGTGCGTGAGGTGGAGAACGGGGTCATCCCGATGACCGACGCGCCCTTCCCGGCCCGGCCCACCCCCCGGGTGGTCCGGCTCGGCACGGCCGGTGGCGCGACCCGCCCCTCCACCGGGTTCACCTTCTCCGCCATGTACCGCCAGGCCGACCAGGTGGCCCGCGCTCTCGCCGCCGGCCGACCTCCGGTGCCCGCGCCGGCGTACCCGCGCCGGCACCGCTGGATGGACGCGGTGGCGCTGCGGGCGCTGGACCGGGGCGGGGTCGGTGGTCCCGAGTTCTTCGACCGGCTCTTCGACCGCAACCCCGCCGAGCGGGTGCTGCGCTTCCTCGACGGCGGCACCACCCCGGCCGAGGAGGTCGCGATCATGAATTCGACCCGGCTGCTGCCGATGATCGCCGCGACCGCCGGTGACGCCGTCCATCGGGTCCGCGACCGGCTGCGCCCCACCCGGCCGGCCCCGGCCATCCCACCCGCAGTGGTGGGCGGGGCGCGGGGCACGGCACGGCGCGGCGGCCCCCCGAGCGGGGAGGACGACGTCCGCGCCCGGTAGGTTGCCGGGCATGGTGGACGCGGCGGCCGGCAGGGGCGTGCAGATCTGGACCGACGGGGCGTGCAGTGGCAACCCCGGGCCGGGTGGTTGGGGTGCGCTGCTGCGCTACGGCGATCACGAGCGTGAGCTGTGCGGCGGTGAGGCAACGCCCACCACCAACAACCGGATGGAGCTGATGGCGGCCATCCAGGCGTTGGAGAGCCTGAACCGGCCGGTCACCGTGGAGTTGCACACCGACAGCACGTACGTGCGCAACGGCATCACCAGTTGGCTGGCGTCGTGGAAGCGCAACGGTTGGCGCACCGCAGCGAAGCAGCCGGTAAAGAACGCCGACCTGTGGCAGCGGCTGGAGGCGGCCTGCGAGCGGCACGAGGTCACCTGGCTGTGGGTCAAGGGACACAACGGGCACCCGGAGAACGAGCGGGCCGACGGGCTCGCCAACAAGGGCATGACCGAGGCGCGGGCCGCGCTGACCAGCCGCTGAGCCTGGGTCAGCGGGTCGCGTCGGGGTGCCCCGGCATGGTGGAGCCACCGCTGCTGCTGCCGGACGAACCACCAGCCATACCCGAGCTCTCGGGTTCGGTCACGATGTCCGGTCGGACGTCGGTGTCCGCCGGTGCGGGGACCTCGGTGTCCGCCTCGACCTGCACCAGCGGCACCTCGCCGGCCTCGTCCTCGCTGTGCTGCGGGTCGCCCGGCTGCTTACCTTGGCGATTTCGGTAGCCCACGCCGTGCCCCCCGTCGATGCCGGTCGCGTCGGCGCTGGCTACCCGGTGCCGTCCCGGCTGAAACCTCCCGGTCAGCGGCGGCGACTCCGACGGGCGGGGGACCGGGTTGACTGGCGGACCGGGGTGAGCGGCAGCGCCGTCCAGTGCGCCGGCCGGCTGAGCGTCTGCGGCAGCACCGTGTGGGTGTCACCCCGGGCGGCGTCGAGCTGGGTCTGGTGCAGGAAGAGCGTGCGCCGCAGGTCCGCGCCCCGCAGGTCGGCCCCGCGCAGGTCGACGCCGGTCACGTCGGCCAGGCCGAGGTCCGCTCCGCGCAGGTCGGCGCCGATGAGCAACGCCCCGCGCAGGTTGGCCCGGCGCAGGTCGACGCGGCGCAGGTCCACCCCGAGCAGGTGTGCGCCCCGGCGGTCGACGCCGCCGGGGGCGCGGGCCGTGTCGCTGGCCCGGGACAGCAGCGGGTTGACCCGGTCCCGATGCCCGGCGACGTCGACCGCGCGAAGCTGCGCCGAGTCACCCTCGGTGAGCGTCAGCGTCTCGGCACGGGCGCGCTCCAGCTCGGCGCGCAGGTCGGCCGGCGGGCGCAGGGCCACCGCCTCGGTGAGGTACCAGAGCAGTTCGTGCAGCGGTCGCAGCACGGCGAACGACTCCGCCATCGCCGGCAACGTCTCCGGCGCGTCCCGCCAGTCCCGTCCGCCGAAGGTCACCTGGGCGACCTGCTGCCCGGCACCGAAGCAGTCGAACACCGTGCAGCCGGGAAACCCGCGTTGCCGCAGCTCGGTGTGGATGCCGCAGCGGTGGTCGGGGCGCAGGTTGGGGCAGGGCGAGCCAGCCGGCTTGTCGATGGCGAAGTCCGCCGACGCGGCGAACGCGGGCACCACGCAGCACAGCCCGAAGCAGCGTCCGCAGTCGGCGCGCAGCTGCGCCGCCCCGGACGGCGGTGCGGTGCGGTGCGACACGTCGACGGTCCTCCTGGCGATCAGGGTGGACCACCATTGTTTCCTGTGCCGAACCCCGGGGTCGGTCCGGCCCCACCGCCGCTTGCTGGTCACCGGAGTCCGGAGGATGCGTATTCGCTCTGCTGGGCGCTGCCCCGTTCTCCGAACGGCTGGTTCGCCGCTCGGACCCGCCCCACCGCTCATAGGGTGACGGTAACGGAGTCATACGACTACAAAGGGTGGCGGTGTGGGCGAGGGCGAACGCGAGCAGGCGCTTCTCACCGTCCTGACCACCGAGCACTACGCGTTGCAGACGTCCCGCGCCGGCACCATCGCCGAGGCCACCGGCCGCGCCACCATCTTCCTGTCCGTCCTGTCGGCGGCGCTGATCGGCCTCGGCTTCGTCGCCAGCAACGACAAGCTGGTCCGGCCGTACCTGGCCGCGGTGCTGCCGACGCTGGTCATCATCGGGGTGCTGACGTTTCTACGGCTGGTGGAGACCACCGTGGAGAACTCGTTGGACCTGCTGCGGATCCAGCGCATCCGGGCCTACTACCACCATCAGCTCGCCGGCGAGCACGACTTCTTCGCCGATGCGGTGGGGGCCGGCGACGCCATGAGCACGGCCTGGAGCCTGGTTGGCACGCGTCCGGGGCGGTGGGAGTTCCTGCTGACCACGGCCGCACTCGTGGGCGCGGTCAACGCGGTGCTGAGCGGGCTCGGCATCGCCCTGGTGGCCACGACCGTCGGGGTCGGGGTCGGGGTGACGGTCGGGGTGCTGGTCGCGGTGGTGACGTTCGGTGTGCAGTTCGTGTACATCGTCCGGGCGTCGGCCGCGCCGATGCGCTGACGGCGCGTCCGGCCGTCGGGGTCGGCTGCACCACCCCGGCAGGGCCGGCCCAACCGCCACGAGGACCACGACTCATCTGCCGGCGGCGTACCGTCGCCTGATGCGGATCACCCGATTCACGCACGCCTGTGTCCGCGTCGAGCACGACGGCGGGGTGCTGGTCGTCGACCCGGGGACGTGGAGCGAGCCGCGTGCCCTGGTCGGCGCGGACGCCGTTCTGGTCACCCACGAGCACACCGACCACGTGGACGTGTTGCGGCTCGCCGGTCTCGGTGTCCCCGTGTACGCCCCGGAGGGCGCCCGACTGCCGGATCTCGCCCCGCTGGCGGTGACCCGGGTCCGTGCGGGGCAGCGGTTCACCGCGGCCGGTATGACGGTCAGCGCCCACGGTGGCCGACACGCCGCCATCCACGACGGGCAGCCCGACTGCCCGAACCTCGGCTATCTGATCGCTGACCAGATCTATCACCCGGGTGACGCCCTGCATGTGCCGGACGAGCCGGTGCGCACCCTGCTCGTCCCGGCCCAGGGGTCCTGGCTGCGCCTCGACGAGGCGATCCGGTTCGCCGGTGCCGTGGGCGCGGCGGCGGCGTACCCGATCCACGACGCCCAGCTCAACGAACGCGGCCTGGCCAGCGTCGCCGGCTGGTTCACCGAGACGATCCCCGGCTACCGTCACCTGGTGCCCGGCGACACCGCCTGACTGCGGTCGCCACCGGCCGTCGGGGTGCGGAAACGGGGCGCGGAGGTGGTGAGCACCGCGGTGGCCGTCGGCGCGGACCACCCGTCGGTCAGTTCGGTCACGAGGTCGGCGACCAGCCGCGTCACGGCCGGCTCGGCGCCCGGGTGCAGCGCCTCGGCGACGATCAGCACCGACGAGGTGCCCGCCCGCACGGCCGACCAGCCGCTCTGCCGGTTCGTCCACCTCCGGGCGTGCGCCCGCCCGGTGGAGTCGACGAAGGTCACCTCGCCCGGCTCGGGGTGCTCGGTGTCGCCGGCGAAGCTCAGGTACGCCTCGTCGCCGTGCGCCGGCCGGACCACCAGATCTCCGTCGACCCGGTCCAGGTCGAGTGCGGCGACCGGGATGGCGTACGCGGCCGAGATGGCGTTGCAGAGGTCGACCAGCGGGTGCACCCGGGGCAGTTCGCCGTCCAGGCGCAGCCGGCGCAGCAGCGCCTCGGCGGCACACCGGTACCTGGTGGGCCTCAGCCCCATGGCCGCGTACGCCCGCCGCCAGGCCTGGATTTCCGGAAACCCGCTCTCGGCCCCGCCGGCGGCCAACCGGTGTCGGGCCTCGGCGAGATAGCCGGCCGCGCGTTCCGTGACGTCGGCGGTGGGGGTGATTCCCCAGGCCTGCACCACCCCGGCGACCAGATCGGGGTACGCCTCGCGAAGCTGTGGTGAATGGTGAAACCGCATCATCGTCCTATCGTTCGGTGAGGGCGAGGGTCACGCCGAGCGCGACGAACGTGCCGGCGGCGGATCGGCGCAGCCAGTCGGTGACCCGGGGTCGGGTCAGCACCCGGTCGCGGACCCGGGCCGCGAAGATGCCGTAGCCGCTGAACACCACGAAGGTGAGCAGCATGAACACCGCGCCGCAGCCGAGCATCGCCCGGGTCGAGCCCGGTGCCGTGGTGTCCACGAACTGCGGCAGGAACGCGACGAAGAACATCGTCGGCTTCGGGTTGAGCAGGTTGACCAGCACCCCGGAGACGATGACCCGGATCGCCGAGCGCTGTGGGGCCTCGGTCGTCACCGCGAAGGCGTCGCGATCGCGCGTGATGGACCAGGCCAGCCAGAGCAGGTAGCCGACGCCGAGGTAGCGGACGGTCTCGAACGCCGCTGCGCTGGTCTGCATCAGCGCGGCCAGCCCGGTCATCGCGGCCAACAGGTGCGGCAACGTGCCCAGCGTGCAGGCGAACGCGGCCAGCACCCCGGCCCGAGCACCCCGCGACAGGCCGGCGGAGAGGGTGAAGAGCACCCCGGTGCCGGGGGTGACCACCACGATCAGCGTGGTGATCAGGAACGGGATGGTCACGGTCGTCCTCCGACGGAGTTGGCAGGGTCTGTTCCTGCTCACTCTGCTGCCAGAATGGTCCGATGGGCAGAGCCAAACCGGCGGCCTCCGACAGGTCCATATCGGCCGGGTCCGACTTCCTGCACCTGACCATCACCGACGCCGCGCCGGGCGGGCGCGCCGACTGGCTGACCGACCGGCTGCGGCAGGCCATCGCCGAGGGCCGGGTGCCGGTCGGTGACCGGCTGCCCCCCACCCGGGTGCTCGCCGCCGACCTCGGCGTCTCCCGGGGCGTGGTCACCGAGGCGTACCAGCGCCTGACCGAGGAGGGGCACGTCGCCGGCCGGGGCCGGGCCGGCACGGTGGTCGTCGCCGCGCCGGCCGTACCCACCCCCGCCCCGGCCACCGCGCCGGCACTGGTCGCGACCTTCCCGCCGGCACCGGGCACCGACATCTTCGACGCGGTACGCGCGGCGCACGCGACGATCGACCTGACGCCCGGCGTACCCGACCTGACAGCCTTTCCCCGCGCGGACTGGCTGCGCGCCGAACGGACCGTGCTGCGCCGCCTCGCCGCGGCCGACCTCGGCTACGGCGACCCCTGTGGCGCGCCCGCGTTGCGACAGGCCGTCGCCGCCTGGTTGGCCCGCAACCGTGGGATCAGCGTCGACCCCGCCGAAGTGATCATCGTGGCCGGCGTCTCCCAGGCGCTCGGGCTGCTCGCCCAGGCGCTCACCGCTGCCGGCGTCGACCGGATCGCCGTCGAGGAGCCGGGCTCGCTCGGTGTGCGTCAGCACCTGAACAACTGGCGGATGGACACCCCGCCGATCACCGTCGACGACGCCGGGTTGCGGGTCGACGAGTTGGCGGCCAGCGGCGTACCGGCCGTGATGCTCACCCCCGCGCACCAGTTCCCGACCGGCGTGGTGCTCGACGGTGACCGCCGCCGCCAGCTCGTCGCCTGGGCGCGGGCCGGCGGCCTGATCATCGAGGACGACTACGACGCCGAGCACCGCTACGACCGGCCTCCGGTGCCGGCGCTGCGTGGCCTGCTGCCCGAGCAGGTCTGCTACGCCGGCAGCGTCTCCAAACTGCTCGCCCCCGCGCTGCGGGTCGGCTGGCTGCTCGTGCCACCACGACTGCGCGACGCGGTGGTGGCCGCCAAGCGCAACGCCGACCTGGGCAACGCCGTGCTACCGCAACTGGTGCTGGCGGAATTGATGACCTCCGGCGCCTTCGAGCGGCATCTGCGGCTGCTGCGCCGCCGACACATCCGCCGGCGGGACGCCATGATCGCCGCGCTGGCCCGCGAGGTGCCCTCGGCGACGGTGCACGGCGCCGCCGCCGGCCTGCACCTGATGATCACGCTCGACGACGCCGTGGTCGACACCGACCTGGCGGCGGCGACGCTGGCGCGCGGGGTGAAGGTGCAACCGCTGTCCTGGCACTGCCAACGGCCCTACCGACCGGGCCTGGTGCTCGGCTACGCGGCCCGTGACACGTCTAGCATCGCGCAAGCCGTGGCGACGATAGCCGCAGCCATGCGGCAGCTCCGGCTCAGCATCAGGTGACCGGCTCGGTCCGGTCACTCGATCGGCTTCGGCCGAGGTGTCTGCGTACCGTGCCGAGCATTCGATCCGACGGGAAGTAGCCGAGCTGGCGCGAGTCGAGGCTGGCTGCCGAGTTGTCACCGAGTAGCACCAGTTGGCCCGGCGGGACCCGTCCGTCGGCACCCCTGGGTAGCGCCGGTAGCGCCGGCGCCGGGTCGCCGGGAACGGCCACCACCCGCTTGATCATCCAACGCCGGCCCGCCACCCGTGCCGAACCCGCCCTGTTCGGCAGCGGCGGGGACCGCCATCGCCCGTTCGGCGTCGGCTGTTCGACCACCACGACCTGTCCGACCCCCGGCATCCCAGCGCGCCGGACCAGGACCCGATCCCCGTCGTAGAACACCGGTTGCATGCTCACCCCGCGTACCGTGACCGCGACCAGTTGACGGCTCAGCAGGCGTAGTCCACCACCGACCACTGCGGTCAGCAGCGTGAGCCCCAGCACCCAGCGGTTCCGACCCCCCGGCACCGTCACCGCCGCGAGGACCGGAAGGGCGAGGATCAGGGAGGAGGCGGCCAGCACCCTGCGCTCGCGGACCCGGCCCGGCTGTCCCAGCGCAGGCGGCAGGTCGAGGCGCTCCCGGGGGCCGTCTCGGTACGGGCACCGATCTCCTGGGCGGGTGTGAGCTTCCGTCATCAGCGCGCTCCCGGTGTGGCGACGAACTCTGGCGCGGCCGCCTCGTAACCGGTGGCCTGCAACCGGAACAGCCGGGCGTACTCGCCGTTCGCGGCCATCAGCGCGCAGTGGTTGCCCTGTTCGATGATCTGTCCATCGGCCAGCACGACGATCACGTCGGCGCTGCGCACCGTGTTCAGTCGGTGCGAGATGAGCAGGCTGGTCCGCCCGACACGATGCCGGCGAAGCACGTCGTGGACCTCCTGCTCCGCCTCGGCGTCGAGCGCCGCGGACGGTTCGTCCAGGATCAGCAGGTCCGGCTGCTCGCGGACCAGCGCCCGGGCCAGGGCCAGCCGTTGCCACTGTCCCTCTGACAACTCGACCCCCGGCTGCGCCGAGGGACCCGTGACGTCGAGGAAGAACGCCCGGGACAGCAGGGTGTCGTAGCCGTCGGGGAGTTCGACGAGCCGATGATGGATACCGGCCCGGATGGCGGCGGCCTCGACCCGGCTCTGGTCGCCGAGAGCGTCGAGGTCGCCGAGAGCGATGTTCTCGTGGGCCGTCAGGTCGTAGTGCATGTGGTCCTGAAAGACCGCGCCGATGCGCCGTCGCAGCTCGGCGGCGTCCACCCGCCGCAGGTCGGTGCCGTCCCAGCGGAGGCTGCCCCGACTGGGATCGTAGAAGCGGCACAGCAGCTTCACCAGGGTGGACTTGCCGGCGCCGTTGAGGCCCACCAGAGCCACTGTGGCACCGTACGGAATGCGCAGGTTCACCCCGCGTAGGACCCAGGGGTGGTCCTCGGAATAGCGGAACCAGACGTCGCGCAGCTCGATGTCGACGCGTAGCGGCGGCAACCGGTCCGGCCGGGCGGGCACCGGCAGGTCGGGCGGGGCACTGGTCACCGAGAGGTAGTGGTCGAACATCAACAACGCCTGGTGACTGCGGGCGAGTTCCCGTGCCATGGTGACGAGCGAGCCCTGCACCCCGGCCACCGCGGCGACGAAGATTGTGATGTCGCCGAGGGAGAGGGTGCCCCGCCTGGCGGCGGCGACTGCCCACAGCACACCGCCGCCCGACATGGCCGCGGCGAGCAGCCCGAGACCGCCCTGGACGAGCAGCTCACGTCGATCCACGGCACGGTACTCAGCGTTGGCGCTGCGCCGATCGGTCATCATCCGCTCACGGAGGAAGTCACCGAGGCCGAACAGCCGGATCTCCTTCGCTGCCTCCACACTGGACATCAGTTCGCGGTAGAAGAACTCGCGCCGCTCGGTGGGGCCGACCGCCCAGAGCATCCGGGCCCGACGGCGGGCGAGTAGGAGTTCGGCGACCAGGGTCGGGACCGCTGCCACCAGCAGCAGCCCCGTCATCACCGGACTGAGCAGGACCAGCGAGCCGAGGAACCCGGTGATGGTGAGCGATGCGCGGGCCACCCCGAGCACACCGTCGACGGCCTGGACCGGGCCGGCATCCCCCGATTGTTGCGCCAGCCGGAGCCGGTCCAGGAAGGTCGGGTCCTCGAAGCGACGCATCCCGACGAAACCGCTGACCGCCCGGAACAGGCGGTCGTGCGCGCGCAGCCCGGTGGCTCGGGCCAGCTCCCGGCGAAGGTACTCGGTGAGCTGTGGAGCCGCTCCCGCCAGCAGGCCGGCCAGGGCGAGGCCCCCGGCCAGCCAGGCCAGCACGGTGAGCGTGGCGTCACCGGTCAGGCCGTCCAGGATCAGCTTGGTCAACCAGGCGGTGAGCACCGGCAGAGTGCCGCCCACGAGCGTCAGCGCGGCATAGCCGGCCAGGCTGAGCGGTGCTGCCCGGGCGGTGAGCGCGGCTGCGGCGAGCAGTCGAGCCGACCCCCGGGAACCGGCAGCGGGGGCGGGTGCTGGCGGTTTCATCCGACAGCCACCGACACCTGCCGGCCCACCTCCACGTCGTTGGCACCAATCACCAGCCGGCCCGCGTCGTCGCGGTCGACCCGCAACAGGGTCGGGTATGCCTGAACTCCAAACGCCCGGCTCACCGGGCCGTTGTCGGGCTCGACCACGACCCGTGCGACAGGGGTCAGCTCGGCGAGGAAGTCATCGGCCTGTTCCGCCTGCCCGATGACCACCGCCAGCGGCGTCCGCTGCCCGGCGGGCAACGCGCGCGCATGTGACACGAATTTGGGCAGCTTCTCCTTGCACGGCGCGCAGGTCGGGGAGAAGAAGGCGACCAGGGTGCCAGAGTCGAGTCGGTCCGCCGTCACCGCCTCGCCGGCCACGGTTGTCGCGCTGAACTCGTCGATTTTCTGGCCCACCTCGATGGCGGGCGGCGGTGGGGCGACCTTGGCGAGCAACGCGGTGTGCTCGCGTAGCCGCTTGACCACGCCCAGCGTGAGGATGAGGTCGAGCGCGCAGAGCAGTCCGACGAGCGTTAGCGCCGTGATCAGGAAGGGCATCGGATCTCCTGGGATCGATTCGCCGAAGGCCCGGCCGCGGGCCTCGTGATGAAGCGGAATGGGACGGCCCGGCCGGCGGGTCTGCGGTAGACCCACCGGCTGGTTCGCTCGTCAGAAGCAGATGATGTTGGAGCAAGATCCGTTGGAGCAGCAGTAGGCGGTGCACGGGCCGTAGCCGCACTGCCAGCAGCTCGCATAGGTCCAGCGCTGGCAGCCCGCGGTGGCTGCCGCTGCCGCCTCGACCTCCGGCACGAACATCTTGAGCAACTTGCTGCCCATCTTCTCCATGACCCCGTACATCGCGGTCTCCCTCCACAGCTGCGCGTCGGGAATCTCCCGTGCGCTGACCACCACCATCGCGGCGACGTGTGGATCTGAGGTGGAAACCGGGTGGAAGCCGATGATCGACGAGCCGCGTGGCAGACCTCGTCTGTCGAATGTGGTCGATACGCTCGAAGCTGCCAGACACGGGGGTGTGGGAAGTGGAAGCTTTGCGCGTTGGTGTGCTCGGAACGGTGCAGGCAGACCGGGGCGGGGCTCCCATCCGCCTCGGCCCTCAGTTGGTCAGCCTGCTCTCGGTGCTGGTCATGGAGGTCGGTCGGCCGGTTCCGGCGAGCAGACTGATGTCGCTGTTGTGGGAGGATGGGACACCCTCGGCGGCCACGCTGCGTAGCCACGTCTCACACCTACGCCGGGCGCTCATCCCCGACCGTGACGACGCCCACCTCCTGGTCACGGTGGGCGGCGGCGGCAGGGTGGGCTATCAACTGAACCTCCCACCGGAACAGATCGACGCCTGGCGCTTCGAGCAGCGGTACGCCGAGGGGCGCCAACTGCTCGCCGACGGCGCGACGGAGGGGGCCGAGGCGGTGCTGGAAGCGGCTCTGGCGCTGTGGCGCGGCCCGGCGTACGCGGACGTGGCCGACCGGCCCTTCGCGGTGCGGGAGATCGCCCGGCTCGACTCGATGCGCCGGTCGGCGGTGCGCGGCCACGCTCAGGCGCTCCTGGCGCTGGGCCGTCACCTGGAGGCCATCGATCAACTCGTCGGCGCGGTCGCGGATGAGCCGTACGACGAGGCGCTTCGCAAGTTCCTCGCCCTCGCGCTCTACGCCGAGCAACGAGTCGAGGAGGCAGCACAGGTGTGCAGGGACGGGCTGACGCTGCTGCGTGACCGGGGCATCGAGGCGCCCGACTTGCAACAGGTGCAACGCGCGATCCTCCGACGGGAGGCCCCCGCGGCGGCCCGGCCGGCGCGGCCCTGCCTGCTGCCACCGGACCCGGCGCGTTTCGTGGCCCGTGCGGAGGAGTTCGAGCGGGCACGTCGGCACCTGTGCGACCCGGCGCTCGCCGGGGAACCGTTGGTGGTGACCGGGCCTGCCGGGGTGGGCAAGACCACCCTCGCGGTCCGGTTGGCACACGCGGTGGCGGAGCGGTTTCCCGACGGCCAGCTCTACGTGAACCTGCGTGGGTTCGACCTCGTGGGTTCGGCGTTGAGCCCTGCGGAGGCGGTTCGCGGCTTCCTGGACGCTCTCGACGTGCCGACGCAGCGGATGCCGGTGACCGTCGAGGCGCAGTCCGGCCTGTACCGCAGCCTCCTGGCGGATCGGCGGATCCTGGTGGTGTTGGACAATGCCCGCGACGCCGTGCAGGTGCGTCCGCTCCTACCCGGCGCACCGGGCTGCGCGGTGGTGGTGACGAGCCGTAACCAGTTGACCGGCCTCGCCACCGCGGACGGCGCCGACCCGCTCACCCTGGAACTCCTCAGCGCGGCCGAGGCGCGGCTGCTCCTGCGGCGACGTCTGGGCGCGGCCCGCCTCGAGGCGGAGCCGGCGGCGGTCGACGAGGTGGTGGCGGCGTGTTCCGGGCTGCCGCTGGCCCTGGCCGTCGTGGCGGCACGCGCCCGGATGAACCCGACGTTCTCGCTGCAGGCCCTCGTTGCGCAGGTGCGCACCGCGCAGGTCGGGCTCGACGCCTTCGTTCACGGCGACGCCGACACTGATGTGAGGGCGGTGTTCTCCTGGTCGTACCGGACTCTCGCCGAGGGCGCAGCGCGGCTGTTCCGCCTCCTCAGCCTGACCTCGGGGCCGGATGTCACGGCCCCGGCCGCGGCCAGCCTGGCCAGCCTGACGGTACGCGAGGTCGGCCCACTCCTGGCCGAGCTGTGCCGGTTACACATGGTCACCGAACACGTGCCCGGCCGGTACACGGTCCACGATCTGCTCCGCGCGTACGCGTCCGAGCTGGTGCACACCGTCGACAGCTCGGCCGAGCGGACAGCCGCACAGCTCCGTTTCCTGGCGCATCACCTGCAGACCGCCGCGCGAGCCGCCCGGCTGCTCGACCAGCACCGGGACAGCGCCCCGGCGGCGCTCGTCAATCCCGGAATCACACCCGAGGATCTCGTTGACCGTGCCGCGGCGTTGGCCTGGTTCACCGCCGAGCACGCGGTGCTGCTCGGCGCCGTCAAACTGGCCGCCCGAGTCGGCTTGGACACGTACGTCTGGCACCTGGCCTGGACCCTGGAGACATTCCTCGACTACCAGGGGCACTGGCGTGACTGGGTGGCCACGCAGCAGGCCGCGCTGGCCGCGGCGCACCGTCTCGGTGACCCCGCCATGCAGGCCGCCGCGCACCGCAGCCTCGGCATCGTGCACACCCAGTCGGATCGGCTCGATGACGGCCACCTGCACTTCCGCGAGGCGCTGGACCTCTACGAGGAGTTGGACGACCCGGCCGGGCAGGCGCACACGCACCGGGGCCTGGGCTGGGTGTGCGACCGGCAGGGCCGTCGGCGGGACGCACTTGACCACAACGAACGGGCGTTACCGCTCTATCGGCGGGCCGGTCACCGGGCCGGGCAGGCCATGGTCCTGAACAACGCCGGATGGTTGCACGGCATGCTCGGGCACCACCAGCGGTCGCTCGACTACTGCGCCCAGGCGGTGACCCTGAACCAGGAGATCGGTGACCGCCACGCCGAAGCGGGCGCATGGGACAGCCTCGGCCACGCGCATCACCACCTCGGCGCCTACACCGATGCGATTGCCTGCTATCAACGGGCGCTTGACCTGGTCCGGGGCTTCGCCGACCGGTACAACGAGACGGGGATCCTGGAGCACCTCGGCGACACCTACCAGGCCGCCGACGATCCGCAGGCGGCCCGGGTCACCTGGCGACACGCGTTGCACATCGCCGACGACGTCGGTCATCCCGCCGCGGCCGACCTTCGCGGCAAGATCGAGGCGCTCGATCCTGTCCCGGTCGGACGCCCCTCCCGGTAGTGAGCCGCCGTGCTTCCACGCGCTTTACACATCGAACGGCGAGGGTGTGGTGCAGGACCACGGCCGAACGGAGCCGTCGGTGCTGGCGGGTGATGCGGAAAGGGCGAGGTCCCATGCGTTATGTGGAGGTGGGAACGAGGGCGCTGCTCGCCATCGTTTTCCTGGCGGCGCTCGTCGGCAAGGTGGGGAGCCGGGCCAGCTATCCGGCGTTCGTCCGGTCCCTTCGGCAGATGGACGTGCTGCCCGCGGCCTTGCTGCGGTCGGCCGCGGCGGCGACCGTGGCGGCCGAGCTGGCGGTCGTGGTGCTGCTGTTCGTTCCCGGCAGGCGGAGCGGGGTCTTGGGCTTCGTGCTCGCCGGTGCCCTGCTGGCGGCGTTCACCGCTGTGGTCGCGATCACCGTCCGCCGTGGGCGCCGAGCGCCGTGCCGCTGCTTCGGGGCCTCGGACACGCCGCTGGGCAGGCAGCACATCGTGCGCAACCTCGCGCTGACGGCGACCGCCGTGGTCGGTCTCGCCGCGTCGGCGTCGGCCGGGGAGCTACGACTGGCGGAAGCCGCCCTGGCCGGCTGTGCCGGGCTGCTCGGCGGCGTGGTGGTCGCCGCGCTCGACGACCTCGTCGCCCTGTACCGGTCACCCGCCTGAGCGGAGTGCGCCAGGCGGCGCCGAGGCCGACACCGCCGGAGGTCACCAACAGGCGAGGCTGGGGTCGGTCAGCCCAGGAACAGCTGGACGAGCACCAGCACGGCGAGCAGCGCCGGCCCACGTGAGCCCTGCCGCAGCAGGTCGACCGGGATCATCCCGAACGGCGTGTTCACCGTCGCGCCGCCGTAGTCGATCGGCGGGCGGGTGCCGGCCCGGAACGCGGCGGCCACCACCCCGAGCGCCAGCGTCGGCGCCAGCCAGGCCGGCCCCGGGTCGACGGTCGGCAGGGTCAGCAACCACCACAGGCCCGCCCCGACAGCCGGCACCACCACGTGGATCCCGCGCAGCAGGTTGTCGCTGCCGCCGAGCGCCCGGCGCAGACCGGGTGAGCGGCTGACCGCCCGCAGACCGCCGGTGAGCCGGTCGGCGGCGAGGTACGCGAACACCACCTGCGCGGCACCGGCCAACCCGGGCAGGGCGAGCGCGGCAGCGTACTGCACGCCGATCAGCGCCGCCCAGATCAGCACGGCGCTCGGGTGCCGGCGCAGCCGGCGTACGTCGGCCTGGAGCAGCGCCCACCAGCCGGGGCCGGGCAGGAAGCGGCGGCTGCGGACCCGGCCGATCCGACGCCAGCGGCGGCTCTCCACCAGATTGGCGAGCAGGCTCGGATCCAGCAGGATCGTGGCCGTGGCGGCGGCGTTGGCGAACTGCGCGCCGGTGGTCAGGGTGGCCCGGTCGACCCGGGGCAGCGCGCGTACCGCGAGGATCGTGCCCAGGCCGGCGAGCGGCACGGCGAGGGCGACCAGCGCGATGGTCGGCGTGGTCGCCGGCCGGGGCAGCCCGTCGCCGAAGCGACCGACGAGCACGACCACTGTGGTGATCACGGCCGCCGCCGCCATCGGCACCGCCCCGACCACTGTCGGCCAGCGTCGCCCCGACCGGCTGCTCTGGGCGACGACGCTGAGCGCCAGCGCGGCCGCACCCCACCCCGCTCCGGCCGCCGCCGCCCAACCCAGGGCGGTCGGGTCGCTGACCCCGCCGAGCGCCGCCACGGCCACTCCGAGCGCCGCGGTGCCGGCCGCCGCGCCCACCAGCAGCAGGACGAAGCGCGGCGCCAGCCAGGCCTGTCGGTCGACCGGCGCGCTGGTCGCCCAGCTCTGCGTGGCCGGGGTGACCAGCAGCGGGCCGAGCGCGCGCAGGGCCCGCCAGGCGAGCCCCGCGCCGGCCAGCAGCGCGGCGATGGCCAACCACCACCGCACGCCCGGCTCGGCCTGCCCCACCGTGGGGGAGTCCAGCAGGTCGCGGCTGGCGCTGATCGCGAACCAGCCGTACATGCCCACGAACAGGACCATGACGTACGCGTCGCCCAGCACGTCACCGAGGGAATGGTCGTGGTGCCGGCTACGGGCCTTGCGCAGGTGCGTCCGCACCTGGCGGGCGGTGGGCACCCCGGCCAGCGTGTCGGTGACCGTGGCCGGCCCGGCGGTCACTTGCCGATCTCGATGCGCTCGTCGACCACCGCGTCGATCAGCTCCGGGTCGTGCGAGGCCAGCAGCACGGCCGTGCCCGCCGCCCGTTCCCGCAACAGCCGGTCGGCGAGCCACTGCCGCCCGCGTACGTCCAGCCGCTGCTCGGGCTCGTCGAGGATCAGCACCCGGCGTGGCCGGACGAAACAGGACGCCAGCGCCAGCCGGCGGCGCTGCCCGCTGGACAACGTCACCGGCAGTTGGTCGCGGGCCGGCTCCAGACCCAGCTCGGCCAGGACCTCCTCGACCGGCTCGGCGTCACCCCCGTGGGCGTACGCGACCAACTCCAGGTGCTCGACCACGGACAGGTCGGGAAAGAAGTCGATGTCGTCCAGGGCGGCCGCCACCAGCGCCCGCACCTGAGGATCGGTCTCGTCGGCCCGGCGGCCCTGCACCAGCACCTCGCCCGAGTCCGGCCGGTCCGCGCCGACGACACAGCGCAGCAGGGTGGTCTTTCCGCTGCCGTTGGGGCCCAGCACCACCGCGATCCGGCCCGCCGGGAGCGTGAAGCTGACATCGTCGAGCACCACCAGGTCGCCGAAGTTTCGGCTGAGTCCCCGTACCGAGAGCGCGTCCACGATCACAGAGTCTCCCAGAGCCCTGCCACCGGCCAACCCGAGCGACCTACGTCACGCGACGCTCGGCGTCCTCCTCGAGTCGGGCGTCGGCGGCGGCCAACCCCTGGGCGTCGGCGACCTCCTCGGCGACCGCCGCCGCGTCCGCCCAGTGCCGCCGCGCGTCGGCCCGGTCGTCCAGCGCGGCGCAGGCGTCGCCCAGGTAGAGCAGGGTGCGCGCCAGACCGGCCGTCGGGCGCATCTCCTCGCGCAGCCGGCGGCTCTCGGCCAGCAGCTCGTACGCCGTGCGCGCCTGCCCCGGCGTGCTGTTCAGCAGCGTCGCCCCGGCGTTGAGCAACGCCGTCGCCTGGCTGGTCGGGTCGTTGACCGACTCGTACTCGCGCAGCGCGGCCCGCCACGCCTGGGCGGCGTCCAGGTGCTCGCCGAGCGCCGCGTGCACCAGCACCAGGTTGGTCAGCGCCGCCGCGTACCCGCGCGCGTCGCCCACCGACCGGAACGTGTTGGCCGCCCGCACCAGGTGGTGGTGCGCGGTGTCCGGTTCTCCCCGGGCCAGTTGAGCCGCGCCCAGGCCCAGGTCGGTGAGGGCGTGCCCGGCCCGGTCGGCACCCGAGCGGTGCCGGCGGGACATCTCCAGGTGCTCCACCGCGTCGTCGAGCTGACCCAGGTCGAGCAGGGCCAGGCCGAGGTTCATCCGCGCCTGCGCGTTGCCCCGCCGCCCTCGCTCGTTGACCGCGAGGGTCAGCGCCGCGGCAGCCCCCTGCGGGTCGTGTCGGCGTCGACGCAGCACCCCCAGCTCGTTGTGCGCCCACCCGGCGATCTCCGGGCGGTCGTCGGCGGTCGGGGTGGCCAGCACGGTGCGGCAGACCTGCTCCCACTCGTCGAGCCGGTCGGCGTACGCCAACCACCCGCACAGCGCCACGGCCAGCCGGAACCACCACCGGCGGACCCGGCGGGGCAGGGTCTCCTTCGCGCCGGCCGGCACCCGCACCACCGCCAGCAGCAGCTCCTGGTGCAGGTCGAACCACCCGTACGGGTCGTCGTCCAGCGGCAGCGACCACTCCCGGTCCCCGGCGGAGCCGAGCACCGTCAGGTTGGCCACGTGCCGTTCGGCCCGGCGGGCCAGGTGCCGGGTCAGCCGGGCCTGCGCGGCGACCCGGGCCCGCACCGGATCGGCGTCGCGCAGGTGCAGTCGGGCGCTGCCGGCCAGCAGGGGGCGGATCTCGTACCGGTCGCCGGGCGCGCCGACCACGAACGCGGCGGCGGCCAACCGGTCGAGCAGCGCCGTCACCAACTCGGGGTGCCGCCCGGCCAGCGCGGCGATGGTGGGCCGGTCCACCGGGGCGGGCACCAGCGACATCAGCCGGTACAACCGGCGGGCCTGGCGGGGCACCGCCTGGTACGCGATGTCCCGTTCGGTGACCAGGCGGGCCGCCGGTGAGACGGCGAGTCGCTGGTGCGGGGGCGTCTGCACCGCGCGGCGCAGCGCGTCCAGCACGTCGGAGTGCCGCCAGCCGTGCTGAGCCGTGCGGTAACCCAGCGCGCGGACGGTGCGTGGCTGCCGCCCGCACAGGTCGACGATGTCGCGTACCGCCGGGTCGGTGCGCGGGTCGGCCCGCCGGACCCGGGCGGCGGGTGCGGCCCCGCCCGCCGTCGCGAACAGCTCCACCGCCTCGGACGTGCCCGGTTCGGCGATCCAGTGCGCGACCACACCTTCCAGACCGACCAGCGCCGGACCACCGGCGAGGAGCAGGCGGCAGGTGCGCGCGGTGGGCGGCAGCAGCGGCCGGACCTGGTCGGGGCGGTCGACGTTGTCCAACACCAGCAGGATCTTGCGACCGTCGAGCTGGCCGCGCAGCGCGTCGGCGGCGGCGGCGAGCGCGTCCGGCCGGCCGGACGTCGGCGGGGCGGTGCCCAGGATCCGGGCCAGCGCGGTGAGCACCTGCCGGGCCGAGCGGGGCCGGCCGCGCCGCCGCAGGTCCAGGTAGTACTGCCCGTCCGGGAAGTCCTCCCGGCACCGGTTCGCCGCCTGCACCGCGCACGCGGAGGTGCCCACCGCACGTCGTCCCAGGACCGCCACCGCGTGTTCCCGCGCCAGCAGATCGACCACCGCGTCGACGTGCTTGTCGCGTCCGGTGAACTCGGCCGTGTACGGCAGGGTGGGCGCCCCGGTGGCCGGCGTGGTGAGCACCTCCGTCGGCTCAGGGCCGACCTCCCGGCCGGCCCGGCGGCGGCGCACCTCGTACACCACGTAACCGACGACGCCACCGGCAGCCAGGACGGTGGTCACCGGCCCGAGCACGCTGGCCGCCAGCTCGGAGAGCAGATTGCCGGCCAGGTTGCTGCCCACGTTGGCCAGGATGCTGCCGACCACGCCGCCGATCGCGATCAGCGCCGGCCAGCGCGAGCCACCGCGCGCACCACCCGGACCGGTCACCGGACACCGCCGGAGACCAACCCGGCGACCAGGTGCCGCCGGGAGAGGACCACGAGCACCACCGGCAGCACCGAGGCGAGCACCGAACTGGCGGCCAGCGCGCCACTGTTGCTCACGAAGCTGCGGGTCTGCTCGGCCAGGAACGGCCCGAGCGGCGACGCCCCCGACGCACTGAACAGCCGACCCACCACCAGGTCGTTCCAGACCTGGACGAACTCCAGCACGGAGACCGCCACCACCGCCGAGAGGTTGTGCCGGGCCAACCGGCGCAGGGTGTGCCACCACCGACGCCCGCCCAGCCGGGCGTCGCGGACCTGCTCGACCGGCAGGTCGGCGAACGCGTTGCGCAGCACCAGCACCGCGAACGGCACGCCCAGCGCGATGTGCACCAGGGCCAGGCCCTGAGCCGTGCCGGACGAGAGCACCAGGCCCAACACCTCGTTGACCGGCCCGGCGATGACCTGGATCGGCACCACGCTGGCGGCCAGCAGCAGCAGCCCGGTGGCCTGCGCGGCCGGCCCGGTCAACCAGGCCAACGGGTACGCGGCCAGCAGCGCGACCACGAGCACCGTGGCCGTCACCGCGGTGGCCAACAGCAGGGTGAAGCCCAACGTGCGCCACAGCTCGGTGCCGGTGACCAGGTTGCGGTACGACTCGACATTCGGCGCGGTCGACCACCAGCCGCGCGCGGCGGCGTCCACCCTGCCGTGCGCCGACGTGGCCACCAGCACCGCCATCGGCACCAGCCAGGCGATTGCGGCACCCGCCGCGAGCAGCCGGAACACCCGGCGGGGCGGGGCGGCGGGAGCGGGCTCCGCAGCCGCCTCGACACGCGGCGGAGGCCAGGCCTGCCGGACGAAGAGCGCGGCCACCATGATCCCGCCGATGACCGCCACCAGCCACACCACGCCGAGCGCGGCACCGTCGCCGGTGGTGGTGCCCCCGGACGTCTGCCAGATCCGCAGCGCGAGCACCGACGCCTCGTCGCGGACCGAACCGGGGGTCATCACCAGGATGAGGTCGAACGTGCGGCTGGTGCCGACCGCCACCAACGCGAAGACCACAGCGGTCGTCCGCAGCAGCAGTGGCCGCCACTGCGCGTCCCACAGCACGTGGCGACGCCCACCGCCGTAGGCGCGGACCGCGTCGGCGAGACTCGGCGGCACCGCGTCCAGGGCGGACCGGAAGACCAGCACCGCCAACCCGACCCAGGCCCAGACGAACGCCGACATCAACGCGACGGTGACCGTCCCCGGCCCGAGCAGCTGCGGCGCGTCCTCGACCGAGCGGCCGGTCAGTCGGGTCGCGACCAGGGTGGCGAGCCCTCGGCTCGGGTCCGGGTCGTACATCAGCCGGAAGGTGACCCCGGTGACGACCAGCGGCAACGCCACCGGCACCAGGAGGATCAACCGGACCAGGCCGCCTTCCTGGGAGCGGCGGGACGCGGCGGCGAGCAGATAGCCCAGCGCCGTCACCACCGCCGGCACCAGCAGGGCCCAGAGGATCGTCCGGCCGACCACCGCGCCGGTGCCCGGGGCGGCGAGCGCGGTCCGGAAGTGCGCGGCGCCGACCCAGCGGCCGTCGGTGGTGACGCTGGCGTGCATGGTTCGCAGCACCGGCCACAACACCAGCCCGCCGAGCAGCACCGCGGCCGGCAGCAGCAGGGCCGACGTGGCACCTGCCGCCGGATAGGCCCGACCCCGCCGGGCCGGCCCGACGTCGTCGAGGACCGCCAGCTCGCCGAGGACCCGCACCTGGCTCATCGGCCGCCTCCCGCGCTGCGCGCCGCCGCGGCGAGCAGGCCGGTGGCCCGGCGGATCGCCTCGCTGGCGCGCACCCCGTCGGTGACGTCGGCGAAGAAGCCCTGCATGATCCGCCAGATGCCGACCCCGTCCGAGCCGGTGAACGCGCCGGGCAACTGGTCGGAGAGGTCGAACCGCAGGGTGCGGGGCGTCCGCATCTCCTCGGCGAGCCTCTGGCTGACGGCGTCCCGGTAGCTGCCGATCGTGACGTTGGTGTTGGGCGAGAGGTAGCCGCCGGCGCGCAGCCACGGCTGGAACGAGTCGGCTCTGGTGAGCCACTCGACCAGCTCGACCCCGCCCCGGGCGTCGGCGAACGCCACGGCCGCGTCCCCACCGACGATCAGTGGGCCGCCGCCCGGTTGGGTGCCCGGGAACCGGAACGTGACCGGTGCCTCCGGGCCGCGCTGGAACGGGTCGGCGACGTCGGCGGTGAAGTCGGCCCCGACGAGCATCACCGCCCGCTTCGTGTGCACCACCTGGATCACCGACTCCTCGTACTGGGTGAGCAGGGCTCGACGGCCGCCGCCGACGAACGCCCCGTTGATGCTCCAGAGCCCGGCGAGCCGGTCCAGCGCGTCGCGCACCGGTCTGCCCTGCCAGTCGGCGTCCGGCCGGGCGAGGGCGTTGTAGCTCTCCGGTGCAACGTCGGCCAGGACGTTCTCGAACCAGTCGGTGAGCACCCAGCCGTCCGCGGCGCCGATGGCCAGGGGCGCCGGGCCGCCGTCGCGTTGGGCGAGCGCGGCGAGCTCCTGCGTACGCCGGACCAGCGCGTCCCAGTCGGCCGGCTGCACAGGCAGCATCGAGGGCAGGTGCCAGACCAGCGACTTGTGCGCCGCCTTGACCCAGACGCCATAGCGCTGGCCCTCGGCCGTTAGCAGCTCGCCCAGCCCGGCGGGTACGGCGTACTCGGTGGACGCGCGCACCGGGCTCAGCCAACCGCGTTGGGCGTACTCGGTGACCAGGCCGGGGCGCGGCAGGATCGCCACGTCCGGGCTGGTGCCGGCCAGGTGTCGGGCGCGCAGGAACGCGTCGATGTCGTTGCCGGCGCTGACCACCTGCACCCGCCCGGGGTAGCCGGCGACGACCTCGCGGAACCGGTCCAGCTCGCTGGTGCTCCAGACCACCGCGACCTGCACCGACCGGGACCCGCCGGAGCAGCCGGCGGCCAGCGCGGCGGCGCCCGCGGCGGCGGCGCGCAGCAGCGTGCGACGACGAGCCCGGACGGGCGGCCTCATCGGGGTGCCTCGCTCGGCTCGGTGACCAGTTCGTGCCGCACCGGTATCTCGGCGAGGGTGGCCGGGTCGGCGGTGCAGACCAGCACCGCCACCCCGGGGGCGTCCGGTGGGGAGAGTCGAGGCACCAGGTCACCGAGGCGGCTGTCGCCAGCTGAACCGGCCGGCAGGTCGACCACGAGCACCTCGGGCAGGCAGGCGGCCGCTCGGGCGAGCGCCACCCGGAACCGCTGGGCGGCGGAGATCTGGTGCGGCAGCAGGGTGAGGGAGAGCGCCAACTCGAGTCGGTCGACCACGCTGGCCGTCCAGTCGTTGGCCACCTCGTGCACCCGTTCGCGTTTGCGTTGGCCGTACTCGATGTTGCGCCGCACGGTCAGCTGCGGCAGCAGCGCGCCACCGGCGGGCACGTAGCCGATCTGCCGGCGGGGCGGCGGCAGGCCGGTGACGTCCCGGTCGCCGACGAGGATGCGACCGGTCACCGGCGGGGCGAGCCCGGCCAGCACCCGGGTGACCGCCGTGCCGAACCGGGGCGGCGCGACCAGGGCGGCGAGCGTGCCGGCGGGAACGTCGAGGGTCACCGGCCCGGTGCCGGGGACGGCGACCAGTGCGCGTAGCCGTAGCGTGACCCTCACCTCCGGTGACCGTTGATGACCGTCCCAGGGTGGCACATCGTGCCGACAACCGAAGCCCCCGACCGTTCCACTGTGGAACGGGTCGGCCCTGATCAGGCGGGGGAGTACAGCGCGGCGAGCCCGGCCGCGGTGGCCGCCAGCCGTTCGCGCAGCGCCACCGGGGTCAGCACCTCGACGTCGGCGCCGAGGCGCAGCAGGTCGCCGTGGGCATGGGTGAGCGACTCGATCGGCAGCACCGCGCTCACCCAGCCCCGCGCGTCCGGTGGCCCGGCGCTTCTGTCCATCGCGGTCACCACCGGGTCGCTGCCGATCTCGCGCAGCCGCTCCCGCCCGGCGGGGGAGAGCCGGACGTGGGCCTCGCCCCGGTGCAGCCGGGCCCGGAACCCCGCCACGTGCGCCCGCCACCAGGCCGGCAGATCGAAGTCGGCGGGCCGGTCGAACTCCTGCGCCAGCGGGGTGAGGGCGAGGATCTGGTTGACCCGGTAGGTGGCCGGCGTGCCCCGGCCGGGCTGGGCGGCCACCACATACCACCGGCCACCCTTGAGGACCAGGCCGTACGGCTCCAGGACCCGGGTCACCTCGCCGTTCCAGCCGCGGTAGCGCACCTCGACGCGGTGCTGTCGCCAGACCGCCTCGGCCGTGCGGGCCAGCTCGGGCGAGGCGTCACCGTCGGCGTACCACCCGGGGGTGTCCAGGTGGAAGCGTTGTTGCAGTCGGGTCGCCCGGTCGCGCAGCGGCGCGGGGAGCGCGGCGTGCAGCTTGAGTTGCAGCGCCGCGACCACGTCGCCGTAGCCCAACTCGTCGGCCGGGCCGGGCAGCCCGGCGAGAAACAGCCGGTCGGCCTCCTCGGCGGTCAGCCCGGTGAGGCGGGTCCGCCAGCCGTCGACCAGTTGGTAGCCGCCGGCGTGCCCGGCCTCGCCGTAGAGCGGGATGCCGGCGGCGTGCAGCGACTCGACGTCCCGGTAGATGGTGCGGGGGGAGACGGCCAACCGCCCGGCGAGCTGCGCGGCGGTCAACCGCCCGTGCGACTGGAGCAGCAGCAGGACGGAGAGAAGTCGACTGGCCCGCACTTCACTGACACTAGCTGTCAGGGGACCGGTCGTACCGTCCCGGCATGGCTTTTCGAGACAAGGATCTGAGAACACCGGAACCGATCATGGTGGACGGTCGTCCGCTCAAGCGGTACCACATCGACCAGCCGGAACGGCCGCTCGAACCGGAGGTGGAGAAGGCCGCGTACGACCTGCTGCCCGCCTTGCTGGCCGACGTCGTGGACGACGGCACCCCGGCCGCCGGCTGGGTGGTGCTGCACCGGGGCGCGGACACCGGCGCCTACCTGCTGGCGTACACCTGGATGTTCGACAACGCGGTGGAGGTGCGGGTCGCGGTGGCCGGGCAGCCGGCACTGGACTGTCCGGACGACGACCCGGCACACTTCGTGCACCTCCCCCGCTCGGGGATCGGCTGCGTCTGGGAACTGGCGGTGCTGGAGCACGAGCGGGCCGCCTGGGTGCGCCACATGCTGGTGCCGGAGAGCCCGAACGTGACCGATTATCTGCGTGACACGCGAGCGGAAGGGCCGGTGGGCCGCTGATGGGCGACTTCGACTTCTTTGTGGGCACCTGGAACGTCGTCAACCGGCGGCTGCGCAAGCGGCTGGTCGGCTCCGACGAGTGGGAGGAGTTCCCGGGGGTGTCGGTGGCGCACGGCTTCTTCACCGGCGGCGGTCACTTCGACGAGATCACGTTCCCCACCAAGGGCTCCGCCGGCGCCACGATCCGGATCTTCGACCCGGCTCGCGAGGAGTGGTCGATCTACTGGATGAGCAGTGACACCGGGGTGCTGGGGTTGCCGCCGATGGTGGGTCGCTTCGTCGACGGGGTCGGCCACTTCTACGCCGACGACCAGCACGAGGGGCGTCCGGTGCGGTGCCGGTTCATCTGGTCGGACATCAGCGCGACCACCGCCCGCTGGGAGCAGGCGTTCTCGGTCGACGGCGAGCAGACCTGGGAGACCAACTGGATCATGACGTTCACCCGGGCGTCCGACTAGGGGTTCGCCGCGGCTGCTGAGGCGGTCAGGCCGCGGCGGCCACCGTCGTACTCTGCCCCACGTCGCGGCGGCGCAACAGCACGGTGACCGCCACGAGAGCGACCAGCAGCGCCGCGAGCACGTACACCGGGGCTGGGCCGAGCGGCGCGAGCAGTGTCAGCAGCGCGACGACGGGGAAGGCGACGACCACCGCGCCGTGCTGCTGGCGGCGTACGTGCAGCACCCAGACGGTGAGCAGGAAGACGGCGACCGGGACGGCCACCGCGTACCCGGCGGTCCTTTCCGAGATGTGCGCGAGGTGTCGTGCGTGGTCCACCGACACCCCCAGGCCCGCGCCGACCCCGGCGATCGCCGCGAAGATCAGATAGTGGCCGTAACCCCAGACCAGGGAGTACGGCAGCCGATCGGGTGCCTCGTTGCGCCGATCGAAGTAGAGCCACCACAGCGCGAACACGATGACCGCGCCCGACGCCGCGAGCAACCAGAGGTCGTGTTCCCCAGCGTCGAGCCCGTCCTGGATCGCCAACGAGACGGCCGCCACCGCCTCACCGAGCACGATCAGGGTGAACAGCCCGTACCGCTCGGTGATGTGCGCCGGATGCCAGGGGGTCATGCCGGGTCGTTCGGCCACCGCCGGCACCAGCACGTCGGCCAGCGCCAGCAGTACGAACGACGCGAGCCCCCACTCGGGGGGCAGCAACAGGCGCAGCAGCCACCCGAGCTGCACCACCGTCACCCCGATCGCGTAGCGGCGCGCCGCCGCACGGTGCGCGGGGTCGCCGACCGCCGCTCGACTCCAGTGCACGACGGCGGCCAGCCGCATCACCACGTACCCGTAGGTGATGACGGTGAAATCGTTGTCGCCGAAGGCTCGTGGCACCCCGGCCGCCAGGATCAACGCCCCGAGGATCTGCACCAGAGTGGTGATCCGGTAGACGTCGTCGTCGGTGTCGTAGGCCGAGGCGAACCAGGTGAAGTTCACCCACGACCACCAGATCGCGAAGAACACCATCACGTAGCCGGTGACCGCGTGGGCGAGGTGACCCTCGGCCAGGAAGTGGTGCAGGCTGGTGGCGGCCTGCGCCACGGCCACCACGAAGCAGAGGTCGAAGAAGAGTTCCAGCGGGGTGGCAGCCCGGTGCGGCTCGTCGCGGCGGTGTGGCCGCATCGGCCGGTAGAACGGCCGCACCGACCGAGGTTGAGTCACCGCAGTCCCTCAGGTGACCTCAGCCGCGCCGACGGCCGTGGGTCAACCCCTCCAACACCAGGGTCAGCCCCGCGCCGACCAGCCAGACGTCCTTGGCGAGCCCCGAACCCTGCTGCGTCGGGCGGATGCTGCCGGGTTCACGCATCCCCGGCGTCTTCAGGTACAGCTGCACCAGGCCGGCACCGAACGCGGTCAGGCCGAGCCCGACCAGGGGCGCCGGGACGAACGGCGCGATCAGCGCGGACCCCAGGGCGATCTCCGAGTACGCCAGCAGTTTGGCGAAGCGCGTCGAGTCCAGCTGACCGAGCTGAGGCATGGCGGCGACCGCCATCCCGTGCATGCCCTCGGCCGCGCCGCCCTCCAGGTTGCGCTTGCCCAGACCAGAGTTGATGAAGTACGCGCCGATGGTGAACCGAAGCGGCAGGTGGGCGAATTTCATTGTCACTCCCGTTGGCCGTGGTCGAATGCGGCCCGCGTACCCCGGACCGCCCGCGATAACCCGCCGGGCCGGCTGGGCAGGCCGTGGTGGTCGCGGTAGGTTCGCCGGGGGCCCAGCGCCGAGCCCGTGGCACACCCGCCCACCCCGGCACCCGGCCCGCCGCAGACCACCAGCAGGAGGCGAAGTGAGCCAGGAAGTCCGGGGAGTCATCTCCCGCAGCAAGGGCGCGCCGGTCGAGGTCACCACCATCGTGGTGCCCGATCCGGGGCCCGGTGAGGCGATCGTCCGGATTCAGTCGTGCGGTGTCTGCCATACCGACCTGCACTACCGCGAGGGTGGCATCAACGACGACTACCCGTTCCTGCTCGGTCACGAGGCCGCGGGCATCGTGGAGCAGGTCGGCGAGGGCGTCACCGACGTCGCCCCGGGCGATTTCGTGGTGCTCAACTGGCGGGCGGTCTGCGGTGTCTGCCGCGCCTGCCGCCGGGGTCGGCCCTGGTACTGCTTCAACACCCACAACGCGAAGCAGCGGATGACCCTCACCGACGGCACCGAACTGGCCCCGGCGCTGGGCATCGGGGCGTTCGCCGAGAAGACCCTGGTGCACGCCGGGCAGTGCACCAAGGTGGACCCGGCGGCCCGACCCGCCGCCGTGGGTCTGCTCGGGTGCGGGGTGATGGCCGGGCTGGGCGCGGCGATGAACACCGGAAACGTCAGCCGGGGCGACTCGGTCGCGGTGATCGGCTGCGGCGGCGTCGGAGACGCGGCGGTGGCCGGTGCGCTCCTCGCCGGAGCCACCACGATCGTCGCCGTGGACACCGACAGCCGCAAGCTCGACTGGGCCCGCCAGTTCGGCGCCACGCACACCGTGAACGCGTCCGAGACCGACCCGGTCGAGGCGATCCGTGCCGCCACCGGTGGCTTCGGCGCCGACGTGGTGATCGACGCGGTGGGTCGACCGGAGACGTGGAAGCAGGCGTTCTACGCTCGCGACCTGGCCGGCACGGTGGTGCTGGTCGGCGTACCGACCCCCCAGATGCAGATCGAGCTGCCGCTGCTGGACGTCTTCGGGCGGGGCGGCGCCCTCAAGTCCAGTTGGTACGGCGACTGTCTGCCCAGCCGGGACTTCCCGATGCTCACCGAGCTGTACCTGCAGGGCCGACTCGACCTCGACGCGTTCGTCACCGAGGAGATCGCGCTCGACCAGGTCGAGAGCGCCTTCGACCGGATGCACCACGGCGACGTGCTCCGCTCGGTGGTGGTGTTCCCGTGAGCGCCCGGGTCGACCACGCGGTCACCTCGGGCACGTTCTCCCTGGACGGGCAGACGTTCGACGTGGACAACAACGTGTGGGTGATCGGTGACGACCGCGAGTGCGTCGTCCTGGACGCGCCGCACGACGTGGCGGCGATCCTCGCCCTGGTGGGCGACCGGCAGGTCCGGGCGATCCTGGCCACCCACGCCCACGACGACCACGTCCGGGCCGCGCCCGAGCTGGCCGAGGCCACCGGCGCGCCGGTGCTGCTGCACGCCGCCGACCGGGTCCTCTGGGACCTGGTCCACCCACATCTGCCACCACACGGCGAGCTGCACGACGGGCAGAGCATCGAGGTGGGCGGCACCACCCTGCGGGTGCTGCACACCCCCGGGCACAGCCCCGGGGCGTGCAGCTTCCACGCGCCGGAGTTGGGCGCGGTGTTCACCGGCGACACGCTCTTCGCTGGTGGTCCGGGAGCGACGGGCCGTTCGTACAGTGACTTCGACACCATCGTCCGGTCGATCCGCCACCGCCTGCTGACCCTTCCGGCGGAGACGATCGTGCACACCGGTCACGGTGACGACACGACGATCGGCACGGAGGCGCCGCACCTGCAGGAGTGGCTGGACCGCGGCCACTGAATCCTGCCCTGGCTGGCGCGTCGACCTGCTGACGTGTTGGTGCGTGGTCGGCGGGCTCAGCGTTCGTCGGCCGCGCCCAGCACCGCTTTGACGTCCAGGATCGGGGTGCCGTCGAGGGCCTCCAGATCGACCCGGCCGACCGGGTGCAGCAGGTACGCGTCGTCATTCAGCGCCTCGACCATCCTCGCTCCCTCCTGGACGATCCCAACCTAGCCGCGCCGCGACGCTAGGATCCCGCGCATGGCCGCCGACTCGCCCGCCCCTGTCGTCCGTCAGCTGCGCCTCGTGGTGGAGGCCGCCGACCACGAGGCCGCCGTCGCGTTCTTCCGCGACGCGCTGGGCCTGTCGGAGGAGGCGGCGTTCAGCGGCGAGGGGGACGCCCGGGTGGTGATCCTGGACGCCGGCCGCGCCACCCTGGAGATCGCCAACCCCGCACAGAAACGCCTGATCGACGAGGTCGAGGTGGGTCGGCAGGTCGCGCCGCGCATCCGGGTGGCCTTCGAGGTGGACGACACGGAGGCGACGACCGCCCGTCTGGTGGCCGCCGGGGCGAGCGAGATCGCGCCGCCGACGCGTACCCCGTGGCAGTCGCTCAACTCCCGCCTCGACGCCCCTGCCGGCCTCCAGATCACCATCTTCCAGGAACTCCCCGGGCCGGACGAGGGGGCAACCTCACCCACCGTGTTGGCCTAGACGCCGGCTGGCGTTCGGAAACCGGCCCGGCGTTCCCAAAACACCCTCCGTCACCGTCGTCTGGCCTTGTGCGGGCAGAGCCGCCATGTCCGACTCGATGCCGTGACCCGGTTCACACCCGGCGGGCCCACGGGCATTTCCGGAATGCCCGACACGTGAACCCGGTTGTGTCCCCGTACCGCCGGAGCCCAAACCCTTTCCGCGGTCATCTCCCGAGGAGTGTTCACCCCGGAGCGCTCCGCACGATCGAAAGGGCAACCATCGTGAAGGTCGACTTCACTAGATGGCTCCCCGCCATCGCTAAGGACTCGTACCGCAAGACCGCGCTGAGCGTGGCGGGTGTGGCCGCCCTCGGCGGTCTGGCGCTCGCGCCGACCGCAACCGCGGCCCCGGTCACCTCCGGACCGCACCAGGGCGCCGTCGCCGCCATCGACCTCGCCACCGGCAAGGCCGCCACCTCGGCACAGCAGAACGACCAGCAGCCCGTCGAGTCGGGTCTGACCACCGGCTCCGCCACCGGCAAGCCGCCGGCGGGCAAGCCGAGCCGGGCCCAGCTGATCCCGCACGGCATCGAGGGCGCACAGTCACGAGTGCCCCTGGACGACGCGCAGCTGGCCAACGCCCGGGCCATCGTCCACGCCGCCAAGAAGACCGGCGTCGGTGACCGGGGCGCGGTGATCGGCGTCGCCACCTCGCTGCAGGAGTCGAAGCTGTACAACCTCGGCCACCTCGGCGCGTACAACGACCACGACTCGCAGGGCCTGTTCCAGCAGCGTCCGTCGTCCGGTTGGGGCACGCCCGACCAGATCACCGACCCGGAGTACGCCGCCACGGCGTTCTTCACCGCACTCAAGAACGTCGGCGGCTGGCAGGACCTGCCGCTGACCGCCGCCGCGCAGACCGTTCAGGTCTCCGCCTTCCCGTACGCGTACGCGCAGTGGGAGGAGCAGGCGGCGGACATCGTCCAGCAGCTCTGGTGACACCCGCACATCCGCGCCGGCCGGTCCCGTTCAGGGGCCGGCCGGCGTCGTCATGTCGTCAGCAGGCCGGGTAGAGGCGGCGGGTGCCGACCCCGGCCGCGTACGCCTCGCGGTCACTGAACCCGCAGCCGTAGTCCGGTCGGGCCACCACCGCCGGGTCGGTCACGGTGTCGCCGGCCGGGCGCTTGCCGGTGCGTACCCAGGACACCAGGTCGTCCCAGGCGGCGCCGGCCTCCGCCGGGGTGAACTCGCAGTGCTGCGTGGCCCGGATCGCCCGCTGAACCACCAGCCTGCTGCGACCGTGCCGCGCCACGTCGGTGGCGTACGCCTGCTCCATGCTGAACGGTACGAACAGGTCCCCGAGACCGTGCAGGCTGAGCACCGGCGCGCTCGGGCGGCCGGCGATCCGCGGCACCTCGGTCAGCGTCGGCAGGAGCCGCTGCCGCACGTTCTCCGGGGCGACGCGCTGCACCGTCGCGTTGACGTTGACCGGGCTGTTCGGGGTGTAACGGGTGAGCAGATTGGTGGAGAGCTGGCCGGGCCGCTGGGCGGGGGAGTTGCCGCTCCCGGTGGGCACGCTGATCGAGAAGAGGAAGTCCTTCCAGAGCGCGAACGCCGCGTCCGCCCCCGGACGTAGCCCGCCGGAGCGGTTCACCGTGATCGCCCGCAACTGCTTGCCCTGATCCGTGGTGGTGTCCGGCCCGGTGGGGGTCAGCCCGGCCAGGCCGAGCGCCACCTGGATGCGCGGCGCGGCGTTGGTCAGGTAATCAGCCGGCGTCGGGTAGGCCGGCACCCCGGCGAGCGCCTGCGCGACCAGGTTGTAATCCAGGTAGAAGTCGAGCAGCGTCTGATCACCGAGCACCCCGCACATCGGTAACGCGCCGTCGTAGAAGCCCGGGTACTGCTCCAGCGAACGACCGATGACGTACCCGCCCATCGACACCCCGGCGACGTAGGTGTGCTTTGGCCGGCGGACCGTCCGCCCGAAGTGGTCCGCGAGGTCCTTCGTCCCGAGCACGCCGGAGCGGATGTCGAAGCCGTTCCGGTCGTACGAGGACGACGCCCAGGCGTACCCCTGCTCCAAGAGACGCTGGCGCAACCCGAAGGCCGGCGGCTCCGGCGAGAGCACCGTGCCCTGGCCGCGATAGCCGTGAGCCCACAACACCAGGTCGCCGTTCCACCGGGCGGGGACCTCGATGATGTACCCGGCGTGGCGGTGCACGCCCTGGCGTACCGTCGTCGGTTTGCCGCCCACGAGCAGCGGGGCCAACGGTGGATTCTCGATGGTGTAGCCGGGCAGCGGCGCGCCGCCCCTCGCGTTGCGACCGGTGGCGCTGGCCGGTGCGGCACCGGCCAGCCCGACCGCGAGGGTCAGCGTCGCGGTGGCGGCGAGCAGCCGGCGGAGGGTACGAACGGGTGTGGACAGCATCGATGCTCCCCATCGGACGGATGTCGCCCGGGGGCGACCAGCGGGACGGCTGCCTACCGGCCGGTAGCGTCCTGAACCTAGAACCGCCGTCGACCAGTGTCAATGGGTACGCTGATCGGCCGCTCAACCACGACCGTCCGGCCGAACCCGGTCGCCGGTGCCGTTGGTCGACCGGGTTGACTGGTCGCCGTGGACGAGTCGATCTGGGCGGCGGCCCGTGCGTCGCGCAACTGGCTGGACGGGGCGAACGGCACCGGACAGACCGAACTGACCTGCCGCATCCTCAAGCTGACCGAGGAAGCGGGGGAGGCGTCAGCCGCCTGGATCGGTCTGCTCGGGCAGAATCCGCGCAAAGGTGTCACCCACACCCGCGAGGACGTCGCGGCGGAGTTGGCCGATGTCGCCTTCACCGCGTTGGTGGCCATCGAAAGCCTCGGGCTGGACGCGCAAACCACCCTCGACGCCTGCGCCGCAAAGGTTCGCTCCCGACTCACGGACCAAGGATCTTCCTAGGTCCAGTCGCCCCTTGTCGACCTCAGCCGCCATGACCTCGACGGTATGCGAGGTTCCGCCCAGAGTCCGGGTGCCGTAGGCCTCCGGCCGGCCGGGCGGTCCGTCACGTTTGTGCGGCGGTGGTGTGACGGGCTCCACCCGCCGGCCGGAATCATGGCCGGGTCGGGGTCGTTACATACCCTGACGATCGCAGCACCACCGACCCGCCGGCCCGGCCCTCACGGAGCAGGTCGCAGGTCGCGCAGGTTGGAATGCCAGCCGGCGTCCGGTCGTTACAGTCCCCACGACCGACCGCAGGCACCGCCTCCATACGGGCGCCGACGGGTTGGGCCAACCCCGGAATGACCCCGGCCCCCGGTCGTTACACATGGACCCGGCGCCACGAGCCCCCCGCTCGCAGGTCGCCCGAAGACTTCCCCCCTTTGTTTGTGCAGCGCCGGACGAGGTGCTCACACCCTGCCGCTGTTTCCCCCTTGCGGTTGGGGTGTCCTACCCCCGAAGGAGCTACCCCCATGAACACGATCTTCCGTAAGAGCATGCTGTCTGTTGCTGGTCTCGCGTTCGCCGGTGGTGTCTTCGCCGGCCCGATCGCCCACGTGGCCAACCCGGTCGACAAGCCGGTCGCGGTCGCGGTGCAGGCTGACAAGCCCGACACCAGCAAGCTGATCCCGCACGGCACCCAGGGCGATCAGTCGCACATCACCCTGAACGACGAGCAGACCGCCAACGTGAAGGCGATCATCGCCGCCACGAAGAAGGCCGGCCTGCCCGAGCGCGCCGCGGTCATCTCGATCGCGACGAGCCTGCAGGAGTCGAAGCTGGAAAACCTCGGCCACCTCGGCGACATGAACGACCACGACTCGCTGGGCCTGTTCCAGCAGCGCCCGAGCTCG
>NZ_JBAKHR010000012.1:0-226366 GCF_036902955.1 Micromonospora sp. CPCC 205558 | reverse complement strand
ACCGCCCGCCCCGCTGGTGCGACGGCCACCACATCCGGCACTGGGCCGACGGCGGCACCACCAGCCTCGACAATGCCGTCCTGCTCTGCGGCCACCACCACCGACACCTGCACCACGGCGACTGGGCCGTCCAACTCGGCCGCGACGGCCACCCCGAGTTCGTCCCACCCGCCTGGCTCGACCCGGAACAACTCCCCCGCCGCAATCACTACCACCGACGCAGATAGCCAACGGGGCAGCTGCCCGTTTGCGCGGGGCGCGGGGCGCGGGGCGCGGATCAGGCGACACCGAGCGTGGCGGCGAGCTGGCCCAGGCCGACCGGCGCGTCAGTGGACCGCCACACGACCGCGACCAGCTTCCGGGCCGCCGGCCGGTCGTGCACCTCCCCATGGGCGGTGCGCTCCGCGTCGAGCAGCGTCCGACCCGCCCGGAGCATGTCGCCGACCTGGGCGTACGCGCGGGCCACGTCGAGGAGGTACGCGGCCCGATGTTCAAGCGGGATCCACCGCCACTCGTCTCCGGCCACCAGCCGCTCGTGCCGCGCCATCGCCGTTGGACTGTCACCGAGGGCCACCTCGACAATCACGCGGGCTGCCTCGACCGCCGCCCGGGAAAAGCTCCCGCCGCCGTCCGTGCCGAGGTCCCGGCTGATCGTCTCGGCCTGGTCGAGTGACTGGTGGGCGAGTTGTTCATCTCTTCCGCCTGCGGCGGCGAGGGCGACCTGAAGGAGCAGCGTCCCACGCAGCGCCACGCTGGCCGAGGACCCGACGCCGAGCTCGTGCGCTCCGATGCGGTCGGCGGCGGCGACCGCCGCGTCCAGGGCGGACCGTCGTCGACCCCGAGACCGCAGCGCCTGACTCAACGGCACGGTGGCGGTGCCGGCCAGCTGGGGGTCGTGGGTCGCCAGGGCGACACTCATGCCACGGTCGGCGGCCAGCCAGGCCAGCTCGCCCTGGTCGACCTTGATCAGCACCAGGGCGATGAGCGCGTACACCGACACCAGCAGCCCGTCCATCGTGCCGGGGTGAGCTGCCCGCGCTTCGCGCACGTCGTCGAGCAGGCCGGGCAACAACATCAGCAGTGCCGAGTACCGGGCATGCCGATAGCTCTGCTCGGCATGCGTCAGCCGGGTAGCCACCTCCTCGGCCAGTGGCGGTCGGTCCGTGCCCGGCAGGTGGTACCGGGCCAACGCCGTCCGGATCCCGTCCACCCCGGCGACGACCGGCGTCGGCCGTGTGGGCCGCGCCCCCAGCAGTACCTCCACGTCGATGCGCAGCGTCTCAGCGACCTCCCGCAGGTTGGACACCCGCTCCAACCGACGTACCCCACGCTCGACCTTGTCCACCCAACTCTTCGACTTGCCGAGCCGGTCGGCGAACTGCTGCTGCGTCATGTTCCGCCGCACCCTCCACTGCGCGACCCGGCGACCCACCGGCAGCTCGTTCACCGCCGGCCCGTCGCGCTCACCGCACGACCCCAACCACCAACAGCACGAGTACGACCACAGCGATCACGAGTCCGTAGGCGTACTGCCGCCGGGTGAGCGGTGCCCGCGTCGGCCGGGGCGGACCAGGCACCCGATCCCCGTCCGGCTGCGCAGGCCGCGCCCCGGCGATCGGGTACGCGGGCGGCAACGGCCCGTCCGGCAAACGTTCGTCCAACTGTGCCTCCTAGCGGCGCGACGGAATGGTGGCTGATGGAGGTGGTGGGTGCTGGATCGGCGGGTGACGGAGTGCAGGTCAGGGTGGGTGACACGGGGGTACCACCCACCCTGCCCACCTGGAGGTGCTCCGCTGCTGACGAGAGAACCTTCAAGGCCAACTTAGAGTGCAGTGAGTACAGAGTCAACACAGGATGCACAGAGTGTCATGTTCGATGACATGCTCAGTGGGCTGACGAGAGGTGGCCCCGCCATGCCGAGACAACCTGTATACGAGCAGGTCATCGATGACGTGATCCGCTCGATCCAGTCCGGCACGCTCCAGCCCGGCGACAAGTTGCCGTCCATCGCCGAACTCGGCGAGCAATACAAAGCCAGCGCCACGCCCATCAGACTGGCCCTGCGGATCTTGGATGAGCGGGGCTGGATCGAGGTGCACCAGGGCAAGGGGTCGTTCGTGGCACCGAACCAGCCCGCCTGACTCCCTGGGCGCCCACTCGCGGGTATTCGCTCGACGCCGGCATGGCCGGCTGCCACCATGCTGAGCGATGCTGGACGACAGGGCGAGCACGCCACTTCTCGCGACGTGGGCGGACGTCGATCCGGCGCGGCACCCGTTCGACCCGGTCGAGATGTCGGTGGCGGTCCGAACGTTGGCTCCCAGCTCACCCTGCAGTGGTTCCTCACCGCCGCCGGCATACCGTCGGAACGGGCGCAGGCGCTGGTCTTCGGTGCGCTCAAGCGTTTCGGCTGGTGGGCGCCGCTGACCGCGGTGGAGATCGGCGAGATCGCCGAACGGGTCGCCCGAGACGCGCTCAGCCCCACCGGGATCGTGCCGACCGGCCGAATCGACAACTGGCCCGACACGTGGCCACATGGTTGGCCGTCCTGGCGGGCGACGAACACCGGCTGGGGCGCCGGGTCCCCCTCCGACCGAGGGCACTCCGCCTGAAGTCACCTCGCCGGCACCGCGACGATCCGTACAACTTCGGGGAAGTTGCCGCGTCGACGAGGCCTTGAGGCAGCAACTTCCCCGAAAGTGCGCGGATCTTGCCGCGCGCCCCAGGGGGCGGGGCGGACCGGCGTGCTTGGCCGCGCGCGAACGGATCTCGCGCAGTAGGTTGGCGGGGTGACTGGACGGTTCCCGATCGAAGACGTCTCCCCCGTCGTCTCGTGCGGGCGGTACCCGGCAAAGGCGGTGGTCGACGAACCGGTTCCGGTGTCGGCGCGCGCCTACCGGGAGGGGCACGACGCGCTCGGCTGCAACGTGGTGTGGCGCGGCCCGGACGGCGAGCAACGGCCGTTCACCCGGATGCGTCCCGGCGAGCCCGGCCAGGACCGCTGGCACGCCACCATCGCGCCGGACGCCGTCGGTTCGTGGACCTTCTCCGTGGAGGCGTTCCAGGACCCGTACCTGACCTGGCAGAACGCGGTAACCAAGAAGATCGCCGCCGGGCAGGGGCCGGAGGACCTGGCCAACGACCTGGCCGAGGGCGCGCGGGTGCTCGCCGCCGCCCGGGACCTCGTCCCGGCCGCTGACCGGCCCCGGGTCGCCGACGCGCTCACCGCCCTGGCGGAGACCGACCTGCCGCTGCCGCAGCGGGTCGACCCGGCGCTGGCCCTGGCTGACCTGCTCTGGGAGCACCCGGTGCGGGAGCTGGTCACCGCCGGTGACACGTACTCGATCTGGGTTGACCGCAAGCGGGCGCTCTACTCGGCCTGGTACGAGTTCTTCCCCCGTTCCGAAGGGGCGGCGGGTGGCCGGTCCGGCACCTTCGCGACCGCCACCGAGCGGCTGCCGGGTGTCGCCGCGATGGGCTTCGACGTGCTCTACCTGCCGCCGATCCACCCGATCGGCCGAGTCAACCGCAAGGGCCGCAACAACGCGCTCACCGCCGGGCCGACCGACGTGGGCTCGCCGTGGGCGATCGGCGCCGCCGAGGGCGGCCACGACACGATCCACCCCGATCTGGGTACGCCGGCGGACTTCCGGGCCTTCATCCAGGCGGCGGCGGCGCACGGCCTGGAGGTGGCGATGGACCTGGCGTTGCAGTGCGCGCCGGACCACCCGTGGGTCACCGAGCACCCGGAGTGGTTCACCACCCGGGCCGACGGCAGCATCGCGTACGCGGAGAACCCGCCGAAGAAGTACCAGGACATCTACCCGGTCAACTTCGACAACGACCCGGAGGGCATCCGGGCCGAGGTGCTGCGGGTGGTGCTGCACTGGGTCGGCGAGGGCATCCGGATCTTCCGGGTCGACAACCCGCACACCAAGCCGTTCGACTTCTGGCACTGGCTGATCGCCGAGGTCAAGGCGGTCGATAAGGACGTGCTGTTCCTGGCCGAGGCGTTCACCCGGCCGGCCATCATGCACGGCCTCGGCAAGATCGGCTTCACGCAGTCGTACACCTATTTCACCTGGCGCACGACGGCCGCCGAGATGCGGGCGTACTGCGAGGAGCTGATCGAGGCGGCCGACTACATGCGGCCGAACTTCTGGCCGAACACCCCGGACATCCTGCACGAGTCGTTGCAGCACGGCGGCCCGCCGATGTTCAAGATCCGGGCGGTGTTGGCCGCGCTGCTCTCCCCGTCCTGGGGTCTTTACGCCGGCTACGAGCTGTTCGAGCACGTGGCCCGGCCGGGCGCCGAGGAATACCTGGACAACGAGAAGTACGAGCTGCGCCCCCGGGACTGGGCCGGCGCGGAGGCGCAGGGCCGCTCGCTGGCGCCGTTCCTGGCCACCCTCAACCGGGTACGCAACGACAACCCGGCCCTGCACCACCTGCGCAACCTGCGCTTCCACGAGATCGACAACCCGGCGCTGCTCTGCTGGTCCAAGCACGACCCGGAGACCGGCAACACGGTCATCGTGGTCTGCTCGTTCGACCCGCGTGTGGTGCAGTGGGGCAACACCACCCTCGACATGCCGGCGCTCGGCTTCGACTGGCACGAACGGTTCACGGTGCACGACGAGCTGACCGGCACCAGTTACGACTGGGGTCAGCGCAACGCGGTACGCCTCGACCCGTACCTGCAACCCGCGCACGTGTTGACCGTGCGTCGCCCGACCCCGCCGAGCGTGCCGCAGCCGGCGGGCAGCGAACCGGCTGACCTCACCGTCGCCGAGGTGCCGGACGACCTCTCCGGCGGCACCGCGCCGACCGCCCCGGTGCCGACGCCGCCCCGCCGCGCCCGCCCCGTCCCGACCCCTCCGCGCCGGTCCACCGCCGGCCGGTCCGCCCCGGCGCCAACCGACGCCGCACCGAAGGACGCCCGATGGACCAGCTGATCTCCGGCGCGACGCACGACCCGCACGCGCTGCTCGGCGCGCACCCCGCCGACTCCTCGACGACGATCCGCACCCTGCGCCGGGGCGCCGGCGACGTGGTGCTGCTCGTCGGCGACGAGCGGCACCCGATGAAGCGGGTACACGACGTGGGCGTCTTCGAGGCGCAGGTCGACGCCACCGTGCTCGACTACCGGGTGGAGGTCGACGGCACCACTCACGACGACCCGTACCGCTACCCGCCGACCCTCGGCGAGCTGGACGTGCACCTGATCCGCGAGGGCCGGCACGAGCGGCTGTGGGAGGCGCTCGGCGCACGGGTCTTCGACGAGGGCGTGGCGTTCAGCGTCTGGGCGCCAAACGCCCGTGGGGTGCGGGTGGTCGGCGACTTCACCGGCTGGGGCCCCGACGACGGCTGGCCGATGCGGTCGCTCGGCTCCAGCGGCGTGTGGGAGCTGTTCGTCCCCAACGCCCGGGTCGGGGCCCGCTACAAATACCGGGTGCTCGGCGCCGACGGCCAGTGGCGGGACAAGGCCGACCCCCTGGCCGCGTACGCGGAGGTGCCGCCGGCCACCGCCTCGGTGGTGCACCACTCGACGTACCGGTGGAACGACGCCGACTGGCTGGCCCGGCGGGCCGAACGGCAGCCGCACCAGGAGCCGATGAGCATCTACGAGGTGCACCTCGGCTCGTGGCGGCCCGGCCTGGGCTACCGCGAGCTGGCCGAGCAGCTCACCGCGTACGTCACCGAACTGGGCTTCACGCATGTGGAGTTCCTGCCGGTGATGGAGCACCCGTTCGGCGGCTCCTGGGGTTACCAGGTGACCGGCTACTACGCGCCGACCTCCCGGTTCGGCGACCCCGACGACTTCCGCTTCCTCGTCGACCGGCTGCACGCCGCCGGCATCGGCGTACTCCTGGACTGGGTGCCCGCGCACTTCCCCAAGGACGAGTGGGCGTTGGCCCGGTTCGACGGCACCCCGCTCTACGAGCACCCCGACCCGCGGCGCGGCGAGCACCCCGACTGGGGCACGTACGTCTTCGACTTCGGCCGCAACGAGGTCCGCAACTTCCTGGTCGCCAACGCGCTCTACTGGTGCGACCAGTTCCACGTCGACGGGCTGCGGGTCGACGCGGTCGCCTCGATGCTCTACCTGGACTACTCCCGCAAGCACGGCGAGTGGGCCCCCAACCAGTACGGCGGCCGGGAAAACCTGGAGGCCATCGCGTTCCTGCAGGAGGTGAACGCGACCGTCTACAAGCACCACGCCGGCGTCGTCATGATCGCCGAGGAGTCCACCGCCTGGCCGGGCGTCACCCGCCCGACCGCCGAGGGCGGGCTGGGCTTCGGCTTCAAGTGGAACATGGGCTGGATGCACGACACCCTGCTCTACACCTCGAAGGACCCGATCTACCGCCAGCACCACCACCACCAGCTCACCTTCTCGCTGGCGTACGCCTGGAGCGAGAACTACGTGCTGCCGATCAGCCACGACGAGGTCGTGCACGGCAAGGGCTCACTGGCCGGCAAGATGCCCGGCGACACCTGGCAGCGGCTGGCGAACGTGCGGGCGCTGCTGGCGTACAAGTGGGCGCACCCCGGCAAGCAACTGCTCTTCATGGGCTCCGAACTGGCCGACGACCGGGAGTGGAGTGAGGAACGCGGCCTCGACTGGTACCTGCTGCACGACCCGGCCCGCGCCGGCGTGCAACGGCTCGTCGGCGACCTCAACCGGGTCTACCGGGACACCCCGGCGCTCTGGGCACAGGACACCGATCCGGCCGGCTTCCGCTGGATCGCGGGCGACGACGTCGCCAACAACACCGTGTCGTTCGTCCGGATCGCCCCGGACGGCTCGACGCTGGTGTGCGTGGCGAACTTCTCCGCCCAGCCGCTGCACGACTACCGGATCGGCCTGCCGGCCGGCGGGACGTGGACCGAGGTGCTCAACACCGACGCGCACCACTACGGCGGATCGGGGGTGGGCAACCTGGGCGAGGTGCGGGCCGAAGACGTGCCGTGGCACGGGATGGTCGCCTCGGCGGCCCTGCAGGTGCCACCGCTGGGCGTCGTCTGGCTCCGTCGAAGCTGACGCGGCCGGGCCCCACGAGGGGCGCGGTCAGACCAGGCCGGCGTCGCGCAGCAGCTGCCACAGCCCGGCGCCGTCCGGTGCGGAGAGCCACTTCTGCCCCACCGGCCCCGACGAGGGGCGGCCGGCCGGGGCGGGCAGGCTACCGGCCAGCACCGACTGGGTCGGGGAGAGCCTGCGGATCGCCACCCCGGCGACGTTCTCCGGGTGGGCGGCGGCGAACTCCCGGTAGATCTCCTGGTCGTGCTGGCCGTCGTCGCCGACCAGCAGCCAGCGCACGTCGGGGAACTCCTTGGCCAGCCGGGCCAGCGTGGACCGCTTGTGTTCCATGCCGCTGCGGAACCAGCGGTCGGCGGTCGGGCCCCAGTCGGTGAGCAGCAGCGGCCCGGCCGGGTAGAGGTGCCGGGACAGGAAGCGGGTCAACGTGGGCGCCACGTTCCACGCGCCGGTGGACAGGTAGAAGACCGGGGCGCCGGGGTGCGCGGTGACCAGCCGCTCGTAGAGCACCGCCATGCCGGGCACGGCCGCGCGTGCGTGCTCGTCGAGCACGAACGTGTTCCAGGCGGCGAGCAGCGGCCGGGGCAGCGCGGTCACCATCACCGTGTCGTCGATGTCGGAGAGGATGCCGAACCGAACGTCGGGGTCGAGGATGCGCACCGGCGCGTCGACCGGCTCGGCGTCCGGGACGCAGAGCCGGACGGTGCCCCAACCGGGTGGCAGGTCGGCCTCGACCAGCGTGTCGACGAAGCCGCTGCGGTCGGCCCGCGCCTCGTGGCACACCCCGCCGGCCTCGATGGTCACGGTGACGTGCTTGGCGGGCAGTGTGGTGAAGCTGCGCCAGCCACGAACCTTGTCCAGCCGACCCCGCTGGCGGGTGTCCGGACGACCCAGCAGCACCCGACACATCACCCGCACCCAACCCGGCGCGCCATAACCGGTGTACGCGACGATGTTGATCCGCCAGCCGGTGCGCCGCAGCCGGCGCTCCACGAGCTGGTGCACGGCGTCCTCGATCCGCGCTGCCCGGTGCAGGTTCGGAACGGCCAGCTGGCCGGCGGGAGTGGGTGGCACGCGCCAACCCTGCCACACGTCGACAGCCACGGCCACGCGAGCCGACGCGGGCGATCCGGCCCGGCCACCGTTGCGCTGGTCCCGCTTCACCCGGGCTGCGCCGATCCACCTCGGCGGCCCGGCCAGACGTGAAACACTCCGGTCGGGACGACGACGGGGGCGTTGGTCGTGTCGCATCCAGAGCAGCACCGCGGGCGACGGCGTCCGCGACTCGACCGGCCGGCGCTCGTCGCGCTGCTGTTCGGGCTCGCCGGTGTCGGCTACCGGCTGGTCCTGACGTTGTTCACGGTGCCGGTGTCGAACAGCGACGAGGCGACCTTCGGCCTCGCCGCCCTGCACATCGCCCAGGGCCGGGAACACCCGATCTTCCTCTACGGCCAGCACTACATGGGGGTGTTGGAGTCGTACCTGGCCGCTCCCCTAGTGGCGGTGGCCGGGCCGAGCTGGCCGGTGCTGCGGCTGCCGATGCTCGTGCTGTACGCGGTCTTCCTCTACCTGATCCACCGGTTGACCCGCCGGCTCTGCACACCGTGGTTCGCGGCCTTCGTGGTGGGTCTGCTCGCGCTCGGCCCGGAACGGGTGGTGCGCGACCAGCTCACCGTCGTCGGTGGGCGGCCGGAGGTGAAGCCGGCGGTGCTGCTGATGCTGCTGATCACCGTGGGCTTGGCCGCCGGCACGGTCCACCGCCGCCGGCTCGCGATCGGCCTGTTCGGGCTGCTCGTCGGGGTTTCTGTCTGGTCGGACTGGCTGATCCTGCCGTACCTCGCAGCGGCCGGGCTGGCCCTGGTCTGGGCGGTACGGCGGGAGCTGTTCGGCTGGGCCGGTCTGCTGCTGGTGGCGGGGGTGATCGTCGGCGTGGCCCCGATGATCGTCGACAACCTACGGGCCGGGCCCGGTGACGACTCGCTGTCGGTGTTCCGGGAGGTCAGCACGAAGGCCGGACCGCAACCGCCCTGGTCCGACCGGATCCGGGGCGGCCTGCTGGAGGGGGTGCCGCTGGCGCACGGGCTCTGCCCGGTGGGCGGCTGCGGACGCTGGCAACAGTGGTTCGGCGTGCTGTACCCGGTGCTGCTGGTGGCCGGCGCGGCACTCGCGGTGCTCGCGTACCGCCGCGCCGCCGGAACGCGCGGGGAGCGGGTCGGCCGCGCGGCCGAGTCGCGCGGGGAGCGGGTCCGCCGCGCCGCCGGAGCGCGCGGGGAGCGGGTCGGGCCGGTCGTGCAGCTCGCGCTGATCGCCGGCGCGGCGTTGACACTGCTGTCGTACGTGCGTACTCCGCTCGCCGCGACCAGCCCGCTGGACAACGCCCGCTACCTGTCGGTGCTGCAACTGTCGCTGCCGGCGGTGCTCTGGCCGCTCTGGGTGGCGGCGCTGACCGCCTGGCGGGGCACCAGCAGCGTGCTGGGGCGACTCGCCGGCGCGCTCTCCGCCGCCGTGTTGGCCGCGCTGACCGTGACCACGTTGGTGATCACCGTGCTCTTCGCGGCCACCGGGACCGCGGCGTCGCGGACCGAGGAGCGCCAGGCCCGGGAGTTGGCCGCCGCGCTGCGCGCCGACGGACCCCACGAGGTGTACGGGGACTACTGGACCTGCAACCGGTTGATCTTCAACACGGATGAGTCGGTGGTCTGCGGGGTGCTCGACGGGGACCTGTCCCCCGGGCAGAACCGCTACCGGCCGTACTGGCGGCAGGTGGGGCGGGCCGAGCGGCCGGGCTACGTGGTGGCTGTCGACTCGCCGATGGACCGGCGGTTGCGGAGACTGCTCGCCGACCGGGGTGACGCCGCACCGGTGCGGGAGGTCGGCGGCTATCGCGTGTACCACCCCGACACCCCGGTACGGCCCTGGCGGTAGGGGCTGGTCGTACGCTGGCCGGGCCGGCGCGTGGGGCGCCGCCGTTTCGCCCGTCGAGGAGACCCATGCTCATCCTGCTGCCGCCCTCGGAGGGGAAGGCCGATGCCGGCACCGGACGCCGCTGGGCCCCGGACCGGCTGTCGTTGCCCGAGCTGAACCCGGCCCGCGAGCGGGTGCTGGACGCCCTGGTGGCGTTGAGCGCCGGCCCGGACGAGGAGGCCGCGCGGGCGGCGCTCGGCCTCAGCGAGGGCCAACGGGGCGAGCTGCGGCGCAACGCCCGACTGCGGGAGGCAGCCACCGCGCCGGCCGAGCGGCTCTACACCGGGGTGCTCTACGAGGCGCTGGATCTGGCCTCCCTGCCGGTCGCGGCGCAACGGGCGGCCCGCCGGTCGATCCTGATCAGCTCCGGGCTGTGGGGCGCGGTCCGGCTGGCCGACCGGATCCCGCCGTACCGCTGCCCGATCGGCGCTCGCCTGCCCGACGTGGGGGCGCTGTCGACGTACTGGCGCAGGGAGTTGACGCCGGCGCTGGACGGGGCCGCCGGGCGGGGCCCGGTGCTGGACCTGCGCTCCGGCGCGTACGCGGCCACCTGGACGCCGCGCGGGGGGCTGGCCGAGCGCACGGTCACCGTGCGGGTCCTGCACGAGCGGCAGGTCGACGGAGTGCCGGTCCGCTCCGTGGTCAGCCACTTCAACAAGGCCACCAAGGGGCGGCTGGTCCGCGACCTCCTCGTCGCCGGCGCCCGCCCGCGTACCGCCGCGGAGCTGGTCGGCACCCTGCGGGAGTTGAAGCACACCGTGCTGGAGCAGACCACCGCCGCGGGCCGGGTGCGGCAGGTGGATCTGGTGGTCACCGACCTGTAGCGGGCTCGGCAGCCGCAAGATTTGCTCAAGGCTGGGCCGGATCGGTTCCCTAACGGCGTGGCAGAAGCCACGGTAGGGCAACCAAGACTCCGACAAGGGAGCCTCCGTTGACCCGCGAACCCGCTCTGCTCGACCGGCCCCACCCCTCGACGCCCCCCTCCCCGCTGGACTGCTTGACGCTGGGCGACGCGTTCGAGGCTGCCTGCCTGCAACGTTGCACACCACCGCCGACCGCCGCCCGACCGAGCGCGGTACGGGCCGAGCACACCCCCGGGGTGGAGTTCAACCGGGAGGACGCCGCGCAGCGGATGCGCCAACTGCTCGCCCGGCTGGACATCCCGGTCACCCACGAGGTGGCCGTCGGCGGCCTGCGCCGCCGCTACGAGCTGCACCGGCTGTGGGTGCCCCGGGAACACCAGGTCGCGTACACCCGGATGTTGGACGCGGGCTGGTGGCAGGGGCGACGTGAGTTGCTCAGCGGGCCACTGCCCGGCGCCTCGCCGGCCCGCCGCCGGTTGGTGACCCGGCTGGCGGAGTCGGCCTGGCGCTCGGCGCTGCTGGCCGCCGGGCGGCACGTGCGCCGGCACATCCTCGGTGTCCGACTCACCGACCGGGAGCTGGCCGCGGTGCTGATCCGGAGCGCGGCCGTGCTCGACGTGCCGGCCCGGCTCCGCCCCGGCACCGGCTGCTTCCTGGTCAGCGTGGCCGACGGCCCGGACCGGCAGCGGATCCTGCGCAGCGCGGCGTTGGAGCCGGCGCGCAGCCCGCTGGCCCCACCCGGGATGGCGACGGCGCGCGGGGTGAACCCGGTGTCGGCGCGGGACGCGGTCAGGGTGCCGGCAGGCCGCGCCGCCTGCTGACCGGCGCCGACCGTCCGGACGTCGCCGACCCGGGCTTGCGCGCACCGGTCCGACGGCGCACAGTGCAGCGCGTGAGTCGTACCTCGTCCAGCCGCGCCGGCCTGGCCGCCCTGTGGACGGTGCTGCTGATCGCGAACCTGGCCATCGCCAGCTGCCGGGACACCCCGACGCAGCCGACGACGATCCGGATCGCCACCGGCAGCCCCACCGCGGTCTACTACGCGTTCGGGCAGTCCCTGGCGGCCATCCTCAACCGGGAACTGCCCGACGTACGGGCAAGCGTGGTGATCACCGCCGCCTCGGCGGAGAACGTCCAACTCGTCGGCTCCGGCGGGGCCGAGCTGGGCTTCACCCAGGCCGATGTGCTGCCCACCAGCACGGCGGGAAGTTCCAAGGTCGACGCCATCGCCCGGGTGTACGACGACCAACTGCACCTGGTCACCACGAGCGGCGGCCCGGTCCGCACGGTCGCCGACCTGCGCGGCCGGCGAGTCTCCGTCGGCGCGCCCGGCTCGGGCACCGAGATCACCGCGACCCGGGTGCTGGAGGTGGCCCGCCTCGGTGGCGACGAGGTGCTCCGCGAACGGCTCGGTCTGGACGACTCGGTGACGGCGCTGCGGTCCGGGCGGATCGATGCGTTCTTCTTCTCCGGCGGGTTGCCCGTCCGGGGCATCGAAAAGTTGGCCGACGCCAGCGCCGTCCGGATCGTGGACCTCAGCGAGTGGACCGAGCCCCTGCGCGCGCGCTACGGCCAGGTCTACGTCTCCCGGGACATCCCCCGCTCCGTGTACGGGGTGGACGCGGTGACCACGGTGGCCAACCCGAACTACCTGATCGTCCGGGCCGGCCTGCCGGAGCCGTTGGTCCGTGAGGTGACCCGGCTGCTGATGGACCGCCGCGCCGAACTGGCCGCCGCACATCCGGCGGCGGGACGGATGAGCCCCCGCTCGGCGATCGTCACCGCACCGCTGTCGCTGCACCCGGGCGCAGCCGCCTGGTACCGCGCCACCAAACCGTGACGGCCGGGCTCAGCGCGCCGGACTGGGCCGTAGGTCGGCGGCCGGTTCCTCCTCCGCCGGCTCCTCCGGGAGGGCCGGCGCCGGAAACCACAGGGCGGCGATCAGCCCCCGCGACTCCCCCGGGCGCATGGTGAGCCGCCCGTCCGACGCGTCGACCAGCACGGCGGCGATGGTCAGGCCGAGCCCCGCGCCGTCCACGTTCTGCGCGTCCGGGGCCCGCCAGAACCGCTCGGTCGCCTGGCCGAGCTGACTCTCGGTCATGCCGGGGCCGGAGTCACGAACCTCCAGCGCCACCCCGCCGTCGCGGCGGGCCACCGTCACCGTCACCGCCCCGCCCGCCCCGCTGAACTTCACCGCGTTGTCGATGAGCGCGTCCAGCGCCTGGTCGACGGCGGTCGGCACGGTCTGGGCGTACACCGGGGCGTTGGTCGTGGCCAGCCGCAACGCGACCGACCGGTGCCGGGCCAGCGGCGCCCAGGCGGCCACCCGGGAGGCGGCCACCGCGGCGGCGTCCACGGTGACCCGCTCGTTCTCCTCCCGTTCGGCCCTGGCGAGGGTGAGCAGCGCGTCGAGCACCAACGCGAGCCGGTCGGTCTCCTCCAGGGCCAGGCGGTGCTCGGACCGACCGTCCGGGTCGGTGAGGCTGGGCCCCAACTCCTCCACCCGCAGGCGCAGCGCGGTGAGCGGGTTGCGCAGTTGGTGGCTGGCGTGCGCGACGAAGGCGCGCTGCCGGTCCATCACGTCGGAGACCACGTCGGCCATGTGGTTGAAGCTGGCCGCGAGGCGGCGCAGCTCCGGCGGCCCCAGCCGGTGCTGCACCCGGGCACCCCGGTCGCCCTCGGCGATCTCGTGGGTGACCGCGTCCAACTCGGTGACCGGGCGCAGCACCCAACCGGCCAGCCCGAACGCGGTGAGCACACACGCCAGCACGGCGAGCAGACCGGCCAGGGCGAGCAGCAGCCACCACGCGACGACAACTCGGCGGATCGGGTCGGCCGGGGTCACGATCACCACCGCGCCGAGCACCTCACCGCCGTCGTTGATCGGTACCGCCACCACCACCGGGTCGGTCGTCCAGGGCCACACCGACTCCGGGGCGCTGGTCTGCTGCCCGGACAGCGCGACGTCCAACACCGTGGTGGTCCCCGGGCTGGGTTGCCACCTCGGCGACGAGACCGGGATGTTCCGATCCCGGTCGACGATCGCGGCGCCGATCGCGTACAGGTCGTCGTAGCTGTCCAGCTCCGACTCGATCGGGCCGGGCCCGCCATCGCGCAACGCCGGCCCGGCCAGCGAGGCGAACCGGGTGGCGTCGGCGAGCCGGTCGGCGCGGACCCGTTCGGTCTCGCGGCTGGCCATGGTGATGGCGAGTGGGGTCTCCAACGCGATGAGGACGAGGACCATCAACAGCAGATAGCTGATCACCAGGCGGCGGCGCACGTCAGCACCTCACGCGTCGCGCAGCCGGTAACCGACGCCGCGCACCGTCTCCACCAGGCGGGCGTCGCCGAGCTTGCCGCGCAGCGACCCGACGTGCACCTCGACGGTGTGCCGGTCGGCCCAGGTGGTGCCCCAGGCGTCGAGCAGGATCCGATCGCGGGGAACCGCCACCCCCGGCTGGCGGGCCAGGGAGAGGAGCACGTCGAACTCCTTGCGGGTCAACGTGACGGCGCGGCCGTCGACGCTCACCGTCCGCGCGGCCACGTCGATGCGTACCGACCCGGCCTCGATGAGGTGTCGCTCGGGCGCGGCGTTCGCGGCGCGGCGCAGCACCGCCTCGATCCGGGCCTGCAACTCCACCATCGAGAACGGCTTGACCACGTAGTCGTCCGCGCCGAGGCGCAGACCCAACACCCGGTCACGTTCCTCACCCCGGGCGGTCACCGCGATGATGCCGAGTTGGCTGCTGCGCCGACGCAGCTCCCGGCACAGGTCGGTGCCGTCCCCGTCGGGCAGGGTCAGGTCGAGCAGCACCAGGTCGCACGGGGCGGCGGAGAGCGCGGCGGCGACGGTGGCCGCGTGCTCGACCTCGTACCCCCGGCGGGTGAGAGCGGAGGACAGCGCGGCGGCCACCCGGCGGTCGTCCTCCACCAGCAGGATGCGCACCCGTGCCCCCGTCCATCGCAGCGCTGTTCTGCGAATGGTGGCAGAAGCGCGCGCGAACCGGGAGACCGCCTGCCCGTGCGCGCGGGCTACAGACCGAAGACGTCGTCGGCGGTGGCGTCCCGGACGCCGTCGGTGAACCCGCGGAAACCCGGGTCCTCGTGGCTGGCCGGCACGCTGGTGACGGTGACCCCGCTGGCCTGGGTGACCGCGTCGACCAGCGGCGGGTAGTCGATCTCGGCGTCTCCGAAGGCGTCGTCGTCCGCCTCGGCCAGGTTGATCACGTGCTGTACGTCGTCGGACGGAGTGTCCGGGTCCTCGGCCCACTCGCCGCCGGCCCGGTAGCACTCGTCGTACAGCGCACGCTGGCTGTCGGTCCAGTCATCGTCGTAGCTCTGCATCGCCCATCCCTCCGCGGCCTCTGACCTGAGCATGCCCGGCGGGAGGCGACGGGCGCGGCGGTACCGGCGAAAACCGGGCGAGCGCGCCGACGGCGGCCCCGTACGCTGCTCTGGTGATCTACAAACTGCTGCCGAGCACGGAATGGGACGACGCCCTCGCCGCCGGCGCCTTCACCGGCTCCGCCGTGGACCGGCAGGACGGTTTCATCCACCTCTCCGCCGGCGACCAGGTGGTCGAGACGGCTCGGCGGCACTTCACCGGCGCAACCGGGTTGACCCTGCTCAGCGTCGACGAGGAGCGACTGGGCGACGCGCTGCGGTGGGAGCCGTCGCGCGGCGGTCAACTCTTCCCGCACGTCTACGGCCCGCTACCGGTCACCGCGGTGGTGGCGGCGCGGGTGTTGCCGGCGGATCTTCCGGCCGCCGACGCGGTGGCCGCCCTGCTCGGCTGACGCGGTGGCCGCCCTGCTCGGCTGACGCGGTGGCCGCCCTGCTCGGCTGACACGGACGCGCCCGACCCGACAGTGTCGGGCCGGGCGCGATGCCGTAGAGACGGGGCTCAGCGGCAGAGCCGGTCGCTGCCGTACGCGGGGCTCAGCGGCAGAGCCGGTCGATCTCCTGCTGGAAGCGGTCCATCGGGTTCGCCTCGGCGGGGCCGAGCAGATAGGTCTTCAGGTCCCGGCGGGCCTCGGTCATCGGGTCGTCGCCGGCCCGGGTGACCGTCACGATCTTCTCCAGCTCACCGCAGTCCTTGGAGAGCAGGTACGCGGCCCGAGCCGTCGGGTACTCGCGGCGGAAGTCGTCCTCCGACAGACCGGCCGGGTTGGCCACCACGTACGGCCGCTGGCTCTGCACGAAGTCGGACACCACACTGGACACGTCGCTGATCAGCAGGTCGGTCTGGTTGAAGCAGTCGAACAGCGCCGGCGTGCGGCCGGTGACCACCAGGTGCGCGGTACCGTCCAGCGAGGACGCGTCCGGGTCGCCGCCGGCAGCCCGGATCGCCGTGACGATCCGCTCGTGCACGGCCTTCGCCGCCTTCGACCGCGACCCGGTGAGCGGGTGCGGCTTGTAGATCAGGCGAACCCGGGGATTCGTGGCGAGCAGCCCCTTGACGATCCGCTCACCCATCAGCACCAGCGAGGTGTGGTACGGGTCGTCGTCGAGCCAGCCCTCCCAGGTGGGCGCGTAGAGCACAGTGAACGGCCGGTCCACCGACTCGGCGCCGAAGGTGTGCACCCCGGCGAGCTGCGGCCGACCGATCTCGACGATGTCCGCGTCGAGCACGCCCACACCGGCTCGCGCGTAACGCTCCCGGCCGGCGAGACCGGCGACCCAGACCTCGTCGTACACCTTGCTGTAGGGGTTGACGCTGGCCTGCTTGTCGCTGTCGCCATGCCCGACGAAGACGTGCTTCGTACCCGGCTCGCGGAGCATGTGGATGTTCGCGCCGACGTTGGCGGAGTAGAGCGCCGCGCGGATGCCGCCGAGGTCGAGGTTCATGAAGTCGACCCCGGCCGGTACGCAGATCACCGGCAGCCGGGTGTCGGCCAACTCCAGGAACGCCTCCCGGCTGCGCATCAGCACCACCGCGCGCTGCTGCAACGCCTCGGTCGGGGCGAGCCACATGTTCGCCTGGTAGACGTCCTTGGCGGGGCCGGCGAAGTAGAGCGCCACCTCCGGCCGGTAGTCGTCCATCCAACGCTGGACCGCCGGCAGCAGCGGACCCTGCCCCGCGCCCCGACCCCGCAGCCAGGTCAGCGCGACGATGGCGCCCACCAGACCGGTCGCCACGACCGCCACCGCACCGGCCACGAAGAACGGTGTCGGATCGTGTTGCACCGCAGCGGCCACGCCGGCCGGCACCAGCAGCAGGTTGAGCAGGGGCATCCGGTCACCGGCGACCGCCGCCGCCCAGGCTGGCGGCTGGGGTGCGCTCGACAGTGGACCCAGCTCGATGTTGCGCACCATGGCGGAGAGCGGGTTACGACGTTCAATCATTGTGGAGAACGCGCCGGCGAAGACCGACACGACCCACACCGCGGCCGGCAGCACGAGCAGCAGGGTCAGCTCGCCGCCGCTGAGCCGCACCTCGGCGACGACCAGCAGCACTGCGGCGAGGTCCCGGGTCAGCTGTCGGTACGACCAGTGCAGGCCCACCTTCTCCAGCAGGACCTGCGACTGCGGTGACCAGCGGGCGACGGCGAACTCGCCGATGATGGCGGCCAGCCCGGCGACGGCGAACAGGCCGACCCCGCCGAATACGCCAGCGACGAGCATGACCAGGTAGGCCAGTACCAGTAACGCACTCTGGGCGGCCACTCCGAGGCGTCCTGTCAACGTGCCGAACAAACGAGTTCGCTCCCTACGAGATTTCGTTGCGGGCGGTGCCCGTGATGGACCGACGTCACTCCCCCGTCGCGCAGCGGCTCAGTCGCGGCCGGCTGCGTGTGACTGCGACCTTAACGCGAGGGGACAGCTCGGTGTCGCTCGGGTATCCGGCATCATTTCGGGCAAAGTTCCGAACCGGGACCCGCCCGACCCCAGCGCGGGGGTCGGGCGTCCGGTGCGGGCAGAGCGCTCAGCCGGCCCGCCGGAAGCAGGTCATCGCGCCGGGCGAGTCGCGCGTGGCGAACTCCTGGTAGCCCAGCTCCGGCACGGTGTCGCGGGCGTACCGGTTGCCGTTGTAGACGCAGATGGTGCCCACGTCCAGGCGGTCCAGCGCCGGCGCCAGCTCGGCCGGCGCCGGGCTGGTGGTGCCGTCCGCGAAGTCGGCGAGCAACAGTCGGTCCTTGGCGAACTGGGAGTTGAGGTCGTATTCGACGAGGTAGAAGTCGCGGGGCAGGACAACCCGGACCTCGCTGGTGACGATCGGCGTGGTGCGCATGATCGTCTGAGGGGCGAGCAGCAGACCCGGCGGGCGGTCCAGATCCTTGATCCAGAACGCGATCGCCTGACGGTGCGGCAGGAGCTTCCAGGTGGGGCGGCTGCGCACCTCGACCCAGCTCTTCGACGACCACATCGGGGTGGCGAACAGCGCGAACGAGGCGACCAACAGCACCGCGATCCCGCCGGACGCCGCCCGGCGCAGCGCCGGGGTCGGTGCCGGCACGCGCACGGTGCAGAGCAGACCGATCAACGTCGGCAGGGCGAGCAGCCACGGCACGCGCCAGAGCACCACCGAGATGCCGCTCAACGCGCTCAGCACCTCCAGCACGCCGGGCACGAACATGACGCTCAACGCCAGGGTGCCACCGGCGGCGAGCAGCGCGGGCGTACGCCGGCGGGCGAGCAACGGACCGCACCACAGCGCGAGACCACTGATCACCCCGACCACACCGAACAGCAGGGTCCGCCGGTAGGTGTGCGCCGCGTCGAAGAATTCGTCGTCCGCACCGGTCGCGGCCATCCCGCCGAGCACCAGGCGGGAGACCACCAGCGAACCGATCGGGTACGCGAGGGCGGCGACCGCCGCGACGACGGCCGCCTTCCAGCGGCCGACCAGCATCATGGCGAAGCCGGCGGCGCCGACCAGCAGCGGCAGGATGATCGCCGCGGTGTTGGTGAGCCCGATCGCGGTGATCGAGAGCGCCACGATGAGCAGCAGGCTGCGCCGCGACCGGGTGTCGAACCACTCGGTCAGGTAGAGCCACATCAGCGGGATGACGGCCGAGACGAACACGCCCTTGCCCTCGTGCAGCCGGAGCAGGTGGAACGTGCCCAGCGCGGCGTCGCCACCGGCGACGAGGTACAGGTACGCGATCGCCACGGTGAAGGCGAGCAACGGACGGCGTGGGGCCCACCGGTGCGTCAGCCGCCACAGCGCCAACGCCGCGACCACCGCCATGATCGGCAGCAGCACGTACCAGAGAGCCGAGCTGGCGTGGATGCCGACCACGTTGGCGAACGCGCCGTCGAAGGCCTCGATCGACGGGATGGGTGGCTGCGAGCCCATGGCCGGCAGCACGTTGTCGGAGAAGAGGAAGTCGTTGAGCGGGATCAGGTCACGCTCGGCGATCCACACCGACTTGCCGACGTAGTAGACGTCGTCCGGGGTGTTGCGGGACATGAAGAACGAGGAGATGCCGACCAGGACCGAGACGACCAGCGCGTACGCCGACTGCGCCGTGGTGGGCGCCGGGGCGGCCGGGGTGGACACCGGGCCGCGCAGCCAGGCCTGACGGACCAGCAGGAGCCCGCCGACGGCCGCGACCAGACCGGCCACGGCCGGGATCCACCAGGAGAGGTTGAGGCGGGTGCCGGCCGCACCGGCGGAGACGGCGGCCACGGCGGCGGCGACCAGAACCCCGATCAGCAGACGACGGTCGGCGGCGGGCCGGGCGCCGACGGGCGCCTCCTGACCCGCCGGGGCGCTGTCGGTCGGAGTGCTGTCGGCCGGGGTGCCGGCGCGACGGCGGGCGCGCAACACGGCGACGACCGCGAGCACCACACACGCCAGCAGCCAGATCCGGAAGGTCACCGACGGGCGCAGGTCTCCCAGCAAGGCCAGGTGGTAGAGCACGGTGTAGAGCGCGAACGCGATCACGGCGCCGTCGGTGAGCACCGCCGGGGCGACGGCCACCAGCGCGCGTACCCGGGACAGCCCCACCCGAGCCTTGGCGGGCCGGGATTCCTGCCCGGTCGGGGACGTCGGATCCGGTTCGGCGGGCGCTACGGCGATGCTGTCGACGTTGGCCACGGGCGTCCTTACTCGTCAGACGGATGAGGGCCTCGGCACGGTGAGGGCCGGGTGTCAAGGGGGCAGCGTAGCGGAATCGGGCAGAGGGGCCGCTGCTACCGGCGGGCGGGTGTCGGGGGCCGGTCAACCCGATCTAGGAGCCGCCCGGGGGCGGGGCAGTGCGCTGTCGGCGCCGAGCCCGGCCGCCACGGAGTCGACGAGCTTGTCGAGGTAGCCGTCGGTGAGCGGGAGCCGGGCGATGGCGAGCCGCCAGTAGAGCGGCCCCACGATGAGGTCGATGGCGGCGTCCAGGTCGGTGTCGGCGGGCAGTTCGCCACGCTGCACGGCACGGGTGACCAGGCGACCGCCGATCTCCTGCTGCCGCGCGTGCAGCACCTGGCGCAGGGTCGCGTCGATCGTGGGGTTGCGAGCTGCCTCGGCCAGCAGGTCCGGGATGATCTGCGACGCCAGCGGGTGCCGGAGCGCGTGCGCCACCGCCTGGAACAGCAGCGCCAGATCACCGCGCAGCGTGCCGGTGTCCAGCGCGGGGAGCTTGCCGTGGGCCGCGGCGGCGACGATCTCCAGCACCAGGTCGAGCTTCGAGCTCCACCGTCGGTAGATCGCCGTCTTGCTGACGCCGGCCCGGCGGGCCACCGCCTCGATGGAGAGCCGGCCGTAGCCGACCGCGGCGAGCTCCTGCATCAGCGCGCGACGGATCGCCGTGGTGATCTCGCCGCGCAGCACCGCCGCGCCGGCCGGTGCCCGCCTCTTTTCAGCCGTCATCGAGGGCTCTTATCGCAGGTCACGCCGGATAGCGTAGCGCAACGACGGTACGGTTGCGTCCCGACGTGTTTCGGACTACTGTCCTCGCAGCGACGAGGCGGCGCCCCGCGCAAATTTCCCACTAGGATGCGATCGTCGCGAGCAACCCCCGTCTGCACGAAAGATCGGAGCGCCATTTCCATGGCCACCACCGCGCTGGTCGACCCCGACACGGGCCTGACCCAGGCGCAGCTGGCCGCTCGGCACGGGCTAAGGGTCGCCGGTGAGCGCCCCAGCCTCGTCGAGTACAGCCGCCGACTATGGGCCTACCGGCACTTCATCGCCGCGTACGCCAACGCCAAGCTCGTCGCCTCGTACAGCAACGCCAAGCTGGGTCAGCTCTGGCAGGTGCTCACCCCGCTGACCAACGCGGCGGTCTACTACCTGATCTTCGGGGTGGTGCTGGCGCAGAACAGCATCCCGAACTTCATCGCCTACCTGACCACCGGGTTGTTCATCTTCAACTTCACCCAGAGCGCGGTCCTGGCCGGCACCCAGTCGATCAGCAGCAATCTGGGGCTGATCCGGGCGCTGCACTTCCCCCGTGCCAGCCTGCCGCTGTCCACCACGATCACCCAGTTCCAGCAACTGCTGGCCTCGATGGTGGTGCTGATCGGCATCGTGCTGGTCACCGGCGAGCCGCTCACCTGGGAGTGGTTGCTGCTGGTGCCGGCCCTCCTGCTGCAGGCGGTGTTCAACGCCGGTGTGGTGCTGATCGTGGCCCGACTGGGCTCCAAGTCGAGCGACCTCAAGCAGGTGATGCCGTTCATCATGCGCACCTGGATGTACGGCTCCGGCGTCCTCTACAGCGTCAGCCTCTTCGAGCGGCTGCCCGGCTGGGCGACGACCCTCGTTCAATACAACCCGCTGCTGGTCTACATCGAGCTGGCGCGGTACTCGCTGCTTGAGGAGGCACCGTTGCTCAACGAGTCGCTGACCCAGCTCTGGCTGGTCGGCGCCGGTTGGGCGCTGGTCGCCGGCATCGGCGGTTTCATCTACTTCTGGCGCGGCGAACAGGAGTACGGCCGTGGTTGAGCACTTCGACGCCCGCCCCGAGGCGAGCGCGACGATGACCCAGACGCTGGAGCGCATCCCGACAGTGGTCGTGGACGACGCGCACATCATCTACCGGGTGCACCAGGGCGCCGCCGGTGGCACCACGCCGGTGGCCGCGCTACGCCGGCTGGTGAAGCGCACCCACGCGCCGAACGTCCGGGAGGTGCACGCGGTCAAGGGCGTCTCCTTCACCGCGTACCGGGGCGAGGCGATCGGGCTGATCGGCAGCAACGGCTCCGGCAAGTCCACCATCCTGCGGGCCATCGCCGGCCTGCTGCCGGTCAACCGGGGCGCCATCCACACCCAGGGGCAGCCGTCGCTGCTGGGCGTCAACGCCGCCCTGCTCAACGACCTCTCCGGGGAGCGCAACGTCGTCCTCGGCTGCCTGGCCATGGGCATGCACCCCGACGACGTGGCCAAGCAGGCCGCCGGGATCATCGACTTCTCCGGGATCAACGAGCGGGGTGACTTCGCCAGCCTGCCGATGCGGACGTACTCGTCCGGCATGGCTGCCCGGCTGCGGTTCTCCATCGCCGCCGCCAAGAAGCACGACGTGCTGCTGATCGACGAGGCGCTGGCCACCGGCGACAAGGGCTTCCGCAAGCGCAGCGAGCAGCGGGTGCGGGAGCTGCGGGAGGGCGCGGGGACGGTGTTCCTGGTCAGCCACCAACTCTCCTCCGTACGAGACACCTGCGAACGGACGATCTGGCTGGAATCGGGCGTCATCCGGATGGACGGCCCCACCGACGAGGTCATCCGGGCGTACGAGACGTACGCGAACAGCAAGTAGGGTTCCACGAACGTCCGGCATCGACACGGCACCTGAGGACCGCGTCGCCCGCGTTGGGGCGGCGCGGTCCGCGCGTTAAGGTTCATTCCGTCGCCGCTCGGGCGGAACTTTCCGTTAACGCATCCCTGAGAGTGAGGATCCGGCAATGACGCAGGACCAGACCACTGGCCCGGACGCCGAAGCGGAGACCCCGACGCCGTGGCGGCCCTCGCGGACAGTGGCGGTGGTCTTGGCCGGAGGCACCGGGACCCGGCTGGGCCTCGGCATCCCGAAGCAGCTGCTGAAGATCGCCGGTAAGCCGATCATCGAGCACACCCTGGCGGTCTTCGAGGCGGCCCCGGAGATCGACGAGATCATCGTGCTGATGGCCACCGGCCACGTCGACGACGCCCAGCAGATCGTCGAGAAGGCCGGCCTACGCAAGGTCACCAAGGTGATCGAGGGCGGCGACACCCGCAACGCCACCACCCGGATCGCGCTGGACGCGGTCGGCCCCCAGGACTGCAACATCCTCTTCCACGACGCGGTGCGCCCGCTGCTCAGCGGCCGGATCGTGCGCGAGTGCGTCAACGCGCTCTGGAGCTACGATGCCGTGGACGTGGCCATCCCCTCCGCGGACACGATCATCCAGGTCGACGAGAACGACTGCATCACCGACATCCCGGTGCGCTCCCGGCTGCGCCGGGGCCAGACCCCGCAGGCGTTCCGCTCCCCCACGATCCGTGCGGCGTACCGGATCGCCGAGGACGACCCGGACTTCGCCGCCACCGACGACTGCGGCGTGGTACTGCGCTACCTTCCCGGCACCCCGATCAAGGTGATCGACGGTTCGGACGAGAACATCAAGGTCACCCACCCGGTCGACGTGCACCTGGCGGACAAGCTCTTCCAGCTCGCCGCGGCGCAGGCGCCCCGGCTGACCGACCACCGCAGCTACAGCGAGGAGCTGACCGGCCGCACCATCGTGGTGTTCGGCGGCAGCTACGGCATCGGGCACGAGCTGACCGAGCTGGCCCGGCGCTACGGCGCTCAGGTCTTCCCGTTCAGCCGTTCCAGCACGGGCACCCACGTGGAGCGGGCCGAGGACGTCGAGGCCGCGCTGACGACCGCCTTCGAGGCCACCGGCCGGATCGACCACGTGGTGGTCACCGCCGGCATCCTGGAGAGGGGCGCCCTCGCCGAGATGGACGAGGAGACCATGGACCGGGTGCTCCAGGTCAACTTCGTCGGCCCGGTGACCATCGCCCGCCAGGCCCTCCCGTACCTCCAGCAGACCAAGGGTCAGCTGCTGCTCTACACCTCCAGCTCCTACACCCGGGGCCGGGCCCGCTACGCGCTCTACTCGGCCACCAAGGCCGCCCTGGTCAACCTCACCCAGGCGCTCGCCGACGAGTGGGCCGACGTGGGCGTCCGCGTCAACTGCATCAACCCGGAGCGCACCGCCACCCCGATGCGGACGCGGGCCTTCGGCGAGGAGCCGGAGCACACCCTGCTCGCCGCGGAGGCCGTCGCCCAGTCGTCGCTGGACGTGCTGATCTCCGACCTGACCGGTCAGGTCATCGACGTACGCCGGGCACCCGGTGACGGGCCCACGCCGAACGTGCCGGCCCAGCCCGGGTCGGGTCCTCTCGAGGCACCGACCGACGTGACGTCCGCGAACTGACACCGGCGGCGGAACCACGAACGGAGCTACATGCGCGGCGACCTGGTCCGAAAGCTGGCCGCCCGGTGCCTGACCATCGGGTTGGCCGTGCTGGCGTTTGTCGTGCTGGCGCTCACCGGCGCCACCGGCTGGGGGCTGGCACTGGCCGTCGCCGCGCTGGCCGCCACTGCCGCCGAGCAGCGGATCCGGCCCGGCGCTGACCTCGTAGCGGAGACCACGTTGATCGCCGCGGCGGTCCTGGTCGGTTACGCCCGGCGGCTGGACGACGGGCTCAACCTCGCGCTGGTCACCACCGGGCTGGTCCTGCTGGGGCTGGTGCTGCTGGTGGGGCCGCTGCGCACCGCCGGCAGTCTGGAGATCCGGGCGGCGAACCTGCCGGTACGCGCCTGGACGCCGCTGGTCGCCGACCATCTCGGCACGGCTCTGCTCGGGCTGCTCGCCGCCCTGGCGCTCGCCGCCGCGCTCGACCTGCCGGCCGGCGTGGCGCTGGCCGCCAGCCTGCTGGTCGGCGCGGGAGCCGGTGCGGTAGCACTGGACCTGGCCCGGCGGCGGTTCCGGCCGAGGGCCACCGGCGGGCCGGTGGCCGCCGCGCTGCGCCGGCACCAGCCGGAGTTCCTGCTCTACTTCTCCGCGCCTCCCGGGTCGGAATACCAGGTCACCATGTGGCTGCCGTACCTGGAACGGATCGGCCGGCCGTTCCTGGTCGTGCTGCGCGAGCCGGAGTTCCTGGCCCCGATCGCGGCGGCCACCGACGCGCCGGTGGTCTACTGCCCCACCCTGGGGGCGTTGGACGAGGCGTTGGTGCCGAGCCTGCGGGCGGCGTTCTACGTCAACCACGGCGCGAAGAACAGCCACTGCGTCCGCTTCACCCAGCTCACCCACGTCCAGCTGCACCACGGCGACAGCGACAAGGCGCCGAGCGCCAACCCGGTGTCGGGGATCTTCGACCGGATCTTCGTGGCCGGGCAGGCGGCGATCGACCGGTACGCCCGCGCCGGGGTGCAGATCCCGGCGGACAAGTTCGTGGTGGTGGGTCGCCCACAGGTCGAGTCGATCGAGGTACGCCCGGAGCCGGCGCGCGGGTTGGCGCACCCCACGGTGCTCTACACCCCGACCTGGACCGGGCACCACGCCGACGCCGACTACTGCTCGCTGCCGGTGGCCGAAGAGCTGTTGCACCGGCTGCTGGAGCGCGGCGCGACCGTGATCCTGCGGGCCCACCCGTACACCGGGCAGAACCCGACGTCGGCCCGCCAGCTGGGCCGCCTGACCGAACTGCTCGTCGCAGACCGGGCCCGCACCGGCCGCCAGCACGTGGTCGGCGCGGCGGCCCGGGAGCTGAGCCTGACCGAGTGCGTCAACTCCTCCGACGCGCTGGTCTCCGACGTGTCCGGCGTGATCTCCGACTTCCTCTACTCCGGAAAGCCGTACGCGGTCACCGACATGGGCGACGAGGGCGACCAATTCGTGGAACGGTTCCCGCTGGCCGGGTCGGGTTACGTGCTGCGCCGGGACATGTCCAACGTGGACGGCGTGCTGACCGCGCTACTGGACACCGACCCGCTGGCCGATGCCCGCTGGGCCACCCGCCGCCGCTACCTGGGTGACTTCCCGGCCGAGTCGTACGCCGAGGCGTTCCTGACCGCCGCCCGCCGGGAGCTGACGCCGGCCGCGGCACTGACCACGTCCACACCGGCGTAGCCGCTCAGCGGTACGGGTCGAGCAGCGCCAGCACCGCCGCCGGGTCCTCCACGTGCGCGTTGTGCCCGAGACCGGGCAGCGTGGCGACCGGTACGCCGTACTCCTTGAGCTGTTCGTCGGTGACCATCGGGTCGTTCTCCCCGCGCGCCAGCACCACCGGCACGTCGGTCGCCGCCAACAGCGCGCCCAGGTCGGGTTCGCCGACGGCGAAGGCGGTCGGGTCCATGGCCAGGCGCCACCGGCCGTCGACCTGGCGCAGACCGGCGTCCACCACCGGGTGGTCCGGCGGGAGCAGGCCGACCAGTCCGGAGACCCGCAGGTAGCGGCGGGCCGCCTCGGTGCGGCTGGCGAACCAGCTCACCGGGCGGGCAGCGACCTCGGCGGCGCGTTCCAGCTCCGCGGCCGTCCACTGTGCCTTGATGCCCAGCCCGACGACCGCGTCCACCGGCGTCCCGGCGGCGCGGGCGGCCAGCGCCAGGCCGACCATCCCACCCAGCGAGTGTCCGAACACGACCAGCCGGTCGTCGGGGGCGAGGGCCTGCGCGACCTGCTGGGCGAAGCCCGCGAAGGAGTACGACGGCAGCGGCGGCGCCCAACCGTGGCCGGCGAGGTCCGGTGCCAGCCACCGCCCGGGCCAGCGCTGCTCAAGGTACGGCGCCCAGGGCAACCACACGTCCCCGGTCGCCCCCATGCCGTGCAGCAGCAGCAGGACCGGCCCACGGCCGGCGTGACCACCCGATGTCTCCACCACGGCCGCAGTCTGTCACGGTTCACGGCCCGGTACGAGAGTCGTCGACGCCCAGCCGCGACATGCGAAGACGCCACGGGCGCCGGCCCCTTGTGGGGGACGGCGCCCGTGACGGTTCAGCGTGCCTGGGTCAGGCGGAGTAGCCCCGGCTGGTGATCCAGTTAGCCAGGTCGATGGTGGTGATCCAGTACGACGGGTCGGCCGGGTTCGCCGAGTCGGCGATCCGCACGGTGCGACCGTTGTCCTTGTAGCCCACGACGGCGATGTAGTGCCCACCACCGTAGGAGTGCCAGCCGCCGTCGGTGTCGGTGGCGTCCCCGACGACGTTGGCGACCACGCCCCGGCCGTCGGTGATGGCCTTCACGACGTCGGCCTGGAGCCGGTCCATCTGCGCCGGGCTGGGCGCGCTGGGGAACATCCGGGTCCGGTACGGGGAGCCCTTCACCTCAGCGTTGAGCACCCGGGTGGTGTCCTCGGCCGAGTTAGTGCCCATCTCGGTGGTGCCCAGCTCGGCGCCGAGCTCCTCCTGGGTGCGGTCGATGCCGGCGGCGCTGAGCGCGTTCCGGGTGGCCGCCGGGCCGCAGTTGTAGTAGGTGTTCTGCGCCTCGTAGTCGTAGTCGAGCACCTTGGTCGCGGGCGGCTTCGGCTTCGGCTTCCGGGTCAGGTCCGGGTTGGTCGTGGTCTTGGCGGCGGGCGACGCGGCGCTGCTGGCCGGGGCGGCCGTGGTCGGCACGGCGCTGGCCGAGGGGGACGCGTCCCGAACCTCGCTGCGGGAGGCGGCGACGTCGCTGCGCATCTCGGCGACCGTGGTCGCGGTGCGCTGGCCGGCCGGGGCGTCGTCGGCGGTGGTGACCAGGGCGCCGGTGGTGGTGGCGATCGCGAGGGCCGCGGCGGCGGCAACGATCTGGTACGGGCGCTCGGTGGCGAGACGGCGGAGCTGACGCTGCAGGGTGTGCTTCACGGGGTCCTCCACGGATCGGGGGGAGAGCGGCACACCGGGGCCGGACCGGTATCCGGGCAGGCGCCAGCGCGCGGACCGTGGTCCGCGGATGGTGAACCGCTCAGGGGAACGCCCGGCGTGGCCGGGCGGGGAAGGCGATGACCCGGGGGTCAGCTCACCGTCACTCGACGATTGAGCGGGTGCACCGCCGCGCCGTGGAGGCGAGGGAACAACCGAGGGGTGGAAAGGTGCTGCACGAGATTGGGACTCCTTCCGACACCGCCTACCGGGTTAGCTGACGGATTCGGGCGGGAAGATCGCCCTACCGCGGGCCGTGGCTCGCGGATTCACCCCGGACTTACTGATGGGTCCCCGGTTCGTTGATCACGATTAAGCGGGTCGATGCGGCGTCGCGTCTTGCGATCGGTTACCGCACCGGACGGGACGACACTACTGGTGGTCCACGTGCCCTGCCAAGCAAGGCTCACCTGCGTAAACCTCAATTGGCGCGGCAATTTCTGCGCGTATTGCCGATGACGTGACTCGATGGGACAACCGGTTACGGCCGCGCCTGCGGGCGACAACCGGACAGGCGGCAAAAAACGCAACCACAATCGTGGGAACGATGGCACCACTCGCGCCGGACGTCCGATTTCACAATTGCGTGACCGGCCTCACATCACAGATCGGGCTCAACCCACCCGCGCCGGCCGCCACCGTGCCACCACGGCGGGGCGCAACGCCTCCGCCACCGTCCGGCGGACGGGCACCGGGGTCGGGCGCAGCCGGGCCGCCGCCGCGTACGCCTCCTCGGCGAGGGTACGAGCCGACTCGGCGGCCAACTCCGCGTCGCGCCACGCGGCCCGCTCACGGCCGGCGGCCACCTGGTAGTCGGCCAGCCGCGCGTCCCGGATCACCCGGCTGATCAGCACCTCCTGCTCGACCGGGTGTCGTCGGGGATCCCAGCCGTGCCGGTGCCCGAACACGTCACCGAGCTGCGCCATGCTCAGGTCACCCCGCCAGTACGCCGCCATCGCCGCCCGGTGCAGATAGCGCTCCCGGGCCGCGTATTCGGCGGGGGTGTGCGGAGTGCGCGGGGTGGGCAGCGCCCCGGCACCGGCGAAACGACGCGCGGCGTTGTCCGCCTCGTCGTACTCGATCCAGGCCCGCTCCAGCTGCTCCTGAGCGGTCAGCCAGGCGGCGCGTCGCCGCTTGGCGGTCGTCGACGCACCGGCTGCGGCGACGGCCACCTCCTCGGCGTAGCGACGCCTGTCGACGGCCTCGGCGGCGGCCAGCTCCCGAGCGGTGGGCGCGGCCGGGGGCGGGTCGTCAGTGGGCCGGTCCCGTTCGGGGCGGGCGGCCAGCACGGTGAGCAGGCCCAGGGTCAGCAGGAACAGCGTCGACCAGATGGCGGCGGCCTGCGGCACCTCGGTCACGAACTGGTAGAAGACGGCGGTCTCCATGGTCGGCACCTCGGGGAGAGAACAGTGCGGTGAGGGCCCGCACCGGCCAGCGGGCCACGGCGGGCCACCGGTCGGCGGGGTAGGAAGCGGGTGGGTCGACAGGGCGCGGCGACGGGACGGTCGTCCCGGTGGCTCAGCGCCGGGGTGGGGCTCGGGAGGCTCGACCACTCGCACTGTCGACGAGGGGCAGCCGGTCAGACTCGGCCGTGTGGACCGGCAGCACGCCGGCAGCGGTGGCGCCCTGATCGCCGGGGAACGTCACCGGCGTGTCGACCGACCAGGTCGGAACCGAATCCTCGGCGGCCTCCGGCGGTATCGCCGGGGTCGAGCGCGCCACACCCTGCGCTTCGGCGTGCCGGCAGGAGGCCGCCAGTGACCCGACAGCGACGGCGGCCGGCATCGCGCTCGACGTTGGCACCGCGCTCGACGTTGGCACCGCGCTCGACGTCGGCACCGGCCTGGGCGTCGGCGCGGCGGCCGTGGCCGGGCCTGCGCCGAGCGCCAGGGCCGCGACGACGGCGAGGCTGGTCAGCACCCGCGTCGCCCAGCGCGCCACCCACCACAGCGGACAGGTGAACGCGACCGGAAGCACGCGCCCACGCTACCGTCACACCGACCCGGACGCACCGACCACGGGCGTGTCGGATCGCGCCGCGCCGACCCCGTTTGACCAGGGTGGACGCTGTCAGCGCCGGTCGACGTACGGTGATCGACGGCTGGCCGGGCCGACGTCGTCGGCAGGTCCGTCGACCTCGCCGCGGGCGCTGCTCGCGGGGTCTTGTGCGTCGTCGTCGCCGGCCGCGCGTTGTCGGGGAACGGGCGCCGGACGGGCCGGACGGCGCGGCGCGAGCCGGCGCATCATCGGGGTCTCGACGAAGCGGTGCAGCAGCCCGGCGAGGATCAGGTTCGCCACCAGGAAGCCGAGCACCACGGCCGGGCCACGCCAGCCCGTGAAGCCGGTCCCCCAGTCCCCGCTCCAGCGCAGCACGCTCGTCATCACCAGCACGTGCACCAGGTAGAAGGCGAACGAGACCTCACCGAGCCAGACCAACGGCCGGGCCCGCCACGGCGAGCGCCGACCCCGCACGTCCGCGTCCGCGGCCGCGGTGATCACCAACAGGTACACGACCGCGAGCAGCGTGGTCCACAGCTCGGCGCGGATCCACTGCCCTGCCGCCACCCAGGTCACCAGGAAGATCCCGCTGGCCACGGGCAGACCGGGACCGCGCCAGAGCCCTCGGCGCATCAACTCGGCCCCCACCGCGCCCAACCAGAACTCCAGCGACCGCACCGGCGGGAAGATCTGGGTGAACCACCACCGACTCACCTCCGGCACCAACTCCTGCGCCGGCCAGAGCGCGAGGATCAGCAGCGGCAGTACGACGATCAGCGCCCAGAGCAGTTTCGGGCGGGCCCGGCGCAGCAGCGGCAGCGCGAACGGCAGGCAGAGGTAGAAGAAGAACTCGCAGGACAGCGACCAGCTGACGGTGTTGATGCTGTAGAACCAGCCCGGGCGGGGGTCCCACGCCTGCAGCAGCAGCACGTTCTCCAGCGCGGCTGCCGGCAGGACCGGGTCGGCGAACCACGCGGCGACCAGCAGCGTCGCCGCCCACAGCACCAGGTGGTTCGGGTAGATCTTGGCGATCCGTCGCCGCCAGAAGGTACGCCGGGAGCCGCCGTCGCGGGCCGACCAGACCAGCACGAAACCGCTGAGGATGAAGAAGAACTGCACCCCGGAGAGGCCCAGGGTGAACAGCGCGTCGACCACTGCCTTGTAGTCCGGCTCGGCGATGATCCGCATGGTGCCCGCGTGAAAGCCGAAGACCAGCAGGGCGGCGATCCAGCGCAGCCCGGTCAGCGACGGCAGCCGCGGCGGGGCGGATGCCGGCCGGGCGGTCGACGGCGCGGTGCTCGTCATGCCGGGATCCCGACGCTCGGCAGGCTCACCAGCACGGTCGTATCCTCCTCGGCACGGCGTCGGACGGCACGACGGCGACGCCCGCGACGACCCGGCAGGGCCGCACCGAGGCACCCTACCGGGTCACTCCCGGGTGAACCGGACGTGTCCCACCCGCCCCAGGAGCCCACGTTCCCCGAGCCACGCAGTCGCCCGCCGGCCGGCGTTAACCTTCCGCTGCACCGGAGTTCAGAGATTCCACAATCGGCGGCAACGTCAGGTTCCGGGGCCGGCCACCCGGGTCGTCGAAGGTGGCGGACGTGGTCAATGAGCCGACGCACGCACCGCTGCTGAGCATCGTCGTGCCCGTGTACGGCGTCGAGGCGTACCTGTACCAGTGCCTCGAGTCCATCCGGGCCGACATCCCGGCGGGCGAGTCGGACGCGGTTGAGCTGATCGCCGTCGACGACGCCTCCCCGGACGGCTGCGGCGACATGCTCCGCTCGTACGCGGTCGGCCGGGACGGCGTCCGCGTCGTGCACCTGAGCAGCAACGTTGGTCTGGGGCTGGCCCGCAACGCCGGGCTCGACGTGGCCACCGGCCGCTACGTCTGGTTCGTCGACAGTGACGACTGGTTGCCGCCGGGCACGATCGCGGCGGTGCTGGACCGGCTACGCCAGCACCAACCCGACGTGCTGATGCTCGACCACCTGCGGGTGCACGAGGACGGCCGGCGGGAGGTCGACGCGAGCAGCCCACTGCTGCGCGGGATCACCGGTGTCACCCGGCTGGCCGACCAGCCACGGCTGCTGCGGGTGCAGCACACCGCCTGGAACAAGGTGGTCCGCCGGGACTTCATGCACGAGCTGGAGCTGCGCTTCTTCCCCGGCTGGTACGAGGACATCCCGTTCAGCCACCCCCTGCTGATCGGGGCCGAGAAGATCTCCGTGCTGGACCGGGTCTGCTACCTGTACCGCCAGGGCCGTCAGGGCGCGATCACCTCCACCCGCAGCGGCCGGCACTTCGACGCCTTCGCCCAGTACGAGCGGCTGATGGACTGGGTCGCCCGGAAGCACCCGGACGAGCGGTTGCGGGCCGAACTGTTCGAGCTGATGATCAGCCACTACCTGGTGGTGGTGGGCAACGACGGCCGGCTACACCCGCACCTGCGGCGCGACTTCTTCCACCGGGCCGCCGCGCACTACCGCCGGTACCGGCCCCCCGGCGGCTATCCGGTGCCCCCGGGCGCGACCGGGCTCAAGCACCGCCTCGTCGGACGCGGTGACTGGTTGGCGTACTCGGCGCTGCGCCAGGCCCACCGGGTCACCGGTCGGCTGCGTCGGCCCGGCCCGGTGGGCGGCGCCGACAGCGGTTCGCCCGCCGTCGACGAGGACCCGGGCCGACGGACGGACGCCGCGCCGACGCGCGACTGTGGGCTCGCCCCGGAGCGGCGGGACGCGCTGGCCGCTGGCCGGCTGCCGTGATCGACCCCACCGCTCAGCAGACCGGGCGCCGGGGCGACTCCAGGTGTCCTGATTTTCCAGGTCGTCCGCCCGCCGGGTGGACGACGACAGCACCACCGCACCCCGGTGCGGGCGTACCGGAGCAGAGGTCGGAATGACGGCGACAATCAAGATCGGACCGCACGCGGCCGGTGCCGGGGAGCGACCGTTCGTGGTCGCCGAGATGTCCGGCAACCACAACGGCGATCTGAACCGGGCGCTGGCCATCGTCGACGCGGTGGCCGACAGCGGGGCGCACGCGTTGAAGCTCCAGACGTACCGGCCGGACACGATCACCATCGACGTCGACACCCCGGCGTTCCGGATCTCCAGCGGGCACGAACTGTGGGGCGGGGAGAACCTGTACCGCCTCTACGAGCGCGCGCACACCCCGTACGAGTGGCACGCCCCGATCTTCGAACGGGCCCGCGAGCGTGGCCTGACCGTCTTCTCGTCACCGTTCGACGCGACCGCTGTGCAGCTGCTGGAGTCGTTGGACGCGCCCGCGTACAAAATCGCCTCGTCGGAGCTGGTCGACCTGCCCCTGATCCGGCTGGTGGCCAGCACGGGCAAACCCATGGTGATCTCCACCGGGATGGCGACGGTCGCCGAGATCGACGCCGCCGTGCGCACCGCCCGCGCCGGTGGCGCGGCGGGCATCGTCCTGCTGGCCTGCACGGCCTCCTACCCGGCGCCGGCGGCCGACAGCAACCTGCGCCGGCTGCCGGTGCTGGCCGGTGCGTTCGACGTGCCGGTGGGCCTCTCCGATCACACGCCCGGCATCGGGGTGGCGGTCGCCTCGGTGGCGCTCGGCGCCTGCTTCATCGAGAAGCACGTGACGCTGGACCGGGCCGACGGCGGCGTGGACTCGGACTTCTCCCTGAACCCGGCGGAGCTCACGGCCCTGGTCGCCGAGTCAGGCCGGGCGTACGCGGCACTGGGTGGCACCGCGATCGGCCCCACCCCCGCCGAGCGCGAAGGGCTGCGGTTCCGCCGGTCGCTCTTCGTGGTCGAGGACGTCCGGGCCGGCGACCCGGTGACCGCGGACAACGTCCGCTCGATCCGCCCAGCCGGCGGCCTGCCCCCGGTGGAGATCGACCGGGTCCTGGGCCGCACCTTCACCACCGACGTCCCCCGCGGCACCCCCCTAACCTGGAACCAAATCTGACCCACCCCACCCCCACCCCAACCCCGCGATCTTGCAGTTACTGTCCCGACGAAAGGCGCGAAAGCCGCGGTTCGGCGTCAGAAAGTGCAAGATCGCGGGGCGGGGGAGGTCGGGGCGAAGCCGACGGTGACCACCAGGTCGGCCACCCGCAGGGTCCGCCAGATCGCCGACCCGTCGGCCGGGGTGCCCAGCCCGTGGCGCCGCCACCAGACCGCCACCGGCACGTCGGCCAGCTTGCAGCAGCACTCGGCCCGGGTCCACCGGGCCCAGAAGTCAGCCGCGCCGAACCGGCGGGCCAGCGCCGGGGGCACCGGGGCGTCGGCGCGCTCCGCGTCGATGGCCACCCGCCAGCCGGGCGCCGGCGGGCCGTACCAGCCGACGCACCGTCCATCGTCGAGGTGACTGCGGGTCACCGCGTCGGCCATCGCGGCCGGTGACCCGATGCGCAGATGCCGCTCGGCGGCGACGAGCAGCCCCGGCACCGGACGCGGCATGGCGGCCCCGCCGTACCGCGCTGGTTGCACCGGGAGAGGAGCCGGCCGCAGGTCAGATGGCGGCGGCACCGTCCACCACGATCACCTGGCCGTTGATGTTGGTGTGCTCCCGCAGCAGCATCCGCACCACCGGGGTGACCTCCACCGGTTCGGTCAGGTGACCGGTCGGGGTGCGGCGCACGATCTGGTCGAGCTGGGTCGGCCCGAGCACCGCGGACATCTCCGAGGCGAAGAAGCCGGGCGCGACCGAGTTGACCAGCATCCGGCCGCCCAGTTCCCGGGCGAGCGAGCGGGTGGCGGCGTCCATGCCGCCCTTGGTGGCCGAGTACGCGACGAGGCCGGGAAAACCGCGCTGCCCGCAGATCGAGGTGATGTTGACGATCCGCCCGCGCAACCCCTTGGCGAGCATCCGACGGATCACCAGCCGGGTCAGCTGCAGCGGGGCCGTCAGGTTGGTCTCGATGATCCGGGCGATGTCGTCGGTGGCGGTGTGCGCATGCAGCGAGTCCTGCCCCATGGCGGCGTTGTTGACGATGCCGTCGATGGGGCCGAGGCGCTGCTCCACCTCGCGGATGAAGCTCTGCGCGGCCGGCAGGTCGGTGACGTCCACCGAGCCGACGTACACCCGGTCGGGGTGCTCGGCGGCGAGCTTCTCCAGCTCCGGGGTGATGGTGCGGGCGAACGCGGCCACCCGTACGCCCGCGTCGAGCAGGTCGGTGACGATGGCCAGGCCCAGGCCACGGGAACCGCCGGAGACGAGGACCACGGAGCTGGGCGGGACGAGCTGGGTGTCGACGGGCTCAGACATCGCTCTTCAGGGTTTCCTTCACGGGAATGTCGGTCAGGACGCGGATTCGGCGCGGCACCGCGTGCTCGGGAAGTCGGTCGGCACACCAGCGGACCAGCGCGGCCTCGTCCGGCACAGCGGTGTCAGCGGAGGCCGGCACAGCGGGGGCGAGGACCACCTCGGCCACCACCATCCGCCCGAGCACCGGGGCGCGGCGACCGGTAACCCGGGCCCAGGCCACCGCCGGATGACCGGCGAGCACACCGCGGACCACGCCCGCGGAGACCTTGCTGCCACCGACGTTGATCTCGTCGGAGTCCAGTCGGCCGGTGATCAGCACCCGGCCGTCGAGCACCTGCACCCGGTCGCCGGTGCGAATCGGTCCGGCGAGACCGGCACCGTGGTAGGGGGAGGTGATTACCAGCTCGTCGTCCTGCACGGAGAGCGTCGGCCGGCTTGGGGTTTCCCGGTCCAGCCAGTCGACCGGGAACCCGGCCCGTCCATCGTGCACCACAATGGACGCCCCCACCTCGGAGGACGCGTAGATCCAGGAGATCCGGGCCGCCGGGAAGACCTCCCGCAGCTGGTCCAGGATCGCCTGGTCCACCGGCTCGCCGCCGAGGGTTATCTGACGCAACGGCACCCGGGCCAGCGCGTCGGCGTCGCGGTAGAGGGTGCGCCGCCAGAAGGTCGGGGTGCCGGAGGCCGCATCGACCCCGTGCGCGGCCGCGACCGACGGCCAGTCGTCCAACTCGTCGGGCTCGACCACCACCAGGTGCTGGCCGGGCTGGGTCAGCGACAGGGTGACCACCTGCCACCAGGCGTACGTGCCGGGGGCGTACGGGCAGAGCCAAATGCGGGCGGGCTGGTCGGCCCGCACGGTGGTCAGCGTGTCGAGGGTGTGCCCGACCCGCTTCGGACGCCCGGTGGAGCCGGAGGTCAGCAGCCAGAGCCGGCCCGGCTCAGCGGCTCGCGGCCGGGCCGGCGCGCTCGGGTGCGCGCCGTCGTCGTCGAGGACGCTGACGGTGAACCCGGCTTCCAGCAGCTCCGTGCGCATCGCCGCGTCGACCCGACTCGCGGTGCTGAGCAGCAGCTCGGTGCCGTGCACGGCGTGCTGCCGCGCCGCGGTGAGCGCGTGCACGGCCGAGTGGGCGAGCACCGCCGCCGGGTCGGGCAGGGCGGGCGTCGGCAGCGAACGCCAGGTCAGCGCGGCGCCACCGACGACGAGCCGGTTGTCCACACCGGCCGGCTCCGGGGGCGCCGGGGCGGGGTGGCGCGGCGTCGCGACGGTCACTGGTGTTGCAGCTCGACGAGGAAGTCGAGGACGTCCCCGACGGTGGCGATGCGACGGAGCCCGGGGGCGTCGAAGTTGAGCTCCTCCCCCGTCTCGTCCTCCACCCGCAGAGCCAGCTCGGAGAAGTCGAGCGACCGGAAGCCGATCTCCCGCAACTGCGCCGCGTCGTCCGCCGGCAGCTCCTTGTCCTGATTCTTCAGCACCTGAGCCATGAGGTCGCGGATCTGCGCGCGACTCAATTCGTTCATGCGCCGCAGTCTACAACCCAACGAATGCATATCCCATTTCCCGGTGGGCCCGGGTAAGGTTCCGGGACCCGACCTGAACGGCAAGGAAAGAGAGACGCACGTGCTGCGCGAAGCGACGGCGGACGACGTTCATCTGATGTTGTCCTGGCGTAATCAGGAGACCAATCGGCAGGTCAGCAAGACCAGTCACGAGATCACCGCCGAGGAGCACGCCCGGTGGTGGTCGGCGGTCCGCGAAGACCCGTCCCGGCGGGTCCTGGTGTTCGTCCAGGACGACCAGCCCTGCGGTGTGGTCACCTTCTTCGACCTGCGGCTGGACGGCCCGCGCACCGGCGCGTGGGGCTTCTACCTCGACGCTGACGGGCTGGCCGTGCGGGGTGCGACGCTGCCCGCCTGGCTGGGCGTCATGCGGGAGGCCGTCGAGTACGCGTTCGACGGGCTGCACCTGGACCGGCTCGACGGCGAGGTGCTCGGCAACAATACCGCCGTACGACAGATGAACCGACGTTTCCGATTCGTCGAGGGCACCCCGAGACAGGAGCTGTCCGACGGCCGGGAAATCACTGTCATCCCGATTTCCCTGGCTCGGGCGGACCGCCGTCAGCGCTGATTGTCAGCCACTTTTCCGCGTATGGACCAGAATCATTAACCGGCCGTGCTCCCGGTGGACATCCGCCGTTCACGAATAGCGGTGTCCATCGGGGCGTGGCGGGTCAGGCCCGCCGCCAGGCCGCCCACTGCTGCTCCGGGTTGCCGCCGAGGCGGACGAAGCCGTACGCCGTGCCGTCCCAGTCGTCGGCCTGCCCGGGTGCCCAGCGGGCGAAGACCACCTGCGCCGCGGCCGGCGGTTGCCCGTCGCCGAACCACCGGACGTCGGCCCAGGTCACCTGGTGGCTGAGGTTGAACCGGAGGGTGTACTGCACGCCGGTCGAGGCCCACACCCGCTCGCCGGGGCGTACGCCGACGTCGGCCACCCGGGGCGTCGGCGCGGTGCGCTCGGCGCTCGGCCGCACGATCCGCTGGTCGATCACCTGCATCGTGACGAGGTTGGCCACCACGAGGGCGCCGAGGATCGGCAGCCGCAGGCGGGGCACCCGGACCGTGGCGACGAGCAGCACGCAACCGGCGATGCCGACCAGCGACCCGACCACCGGTCGCAGCTCCCGCCAGCCCCCGGTCAACGCCATCAGGTCCGGCGCGCTGAAACCGCCGTACCGCAAGCGGTGGCCCTGACTGGTCACGTAGGCGAGTCGAGCGGCGATCAGCGCCCCGCCCCCGATCAGCAGCGCCACCGCGACGGCCGCCCGGCGCAGCACCACCCGCCACCCGGCCGTGAACAGCACCCCCAGCCCGACCAGCAGCCAGAACGGCGCCAGCATCTGCACGTACCGGCCGTAGATCGCGTCCAGTGGCTTTCCGGTGATGCCGGACAGGATCACCGACGCCCCGCCGGCCACCCCGACGGTCACCACCAACGCCACGCCCATCGTCCAGCGGGCCGCGTCGCCGTGTCGGGGGCGCCACAGCTCGCGCACGGCGCCGGCCCAGGCCACCCCCGCCAGCCCGAACGTGATCACCACGAGGTACCAGAGCTGGGTGGTGACGGCCGCGCTCGTGCGCAGCACCCCCTGGGCCGACGCGAGCGCCTCGAACGTGTTGCCGTCGGGGGTGCTGCCGAGCAGGTAGACCTTGCCGCCGAGGTAGCGGATGGCGGCCTCGTTGACGAGCGCCAGGGCGAGCACCGGCAGCAGCGCCGCGAGCACCACCGGCGGGCTGATCCGGCGGCGGATGAACAGCAGCAGCACCAGCCCGGCGTGCACGGCCACGATCACCAGGCCACGGGAGTGCAGCAGATGGAACCCACCGACCAGCAGGCCGACGGTGGCGGCGGCGAGCGGGCCGGGCCGGGCGATCCAGCGGTGCACGGCGAGCAGCCAGGCCACCACGAGCGGCGCCAGCACCGCGTCGATCATGGCGACGCCCGCGTAGAAGGCGGTGGCCGGCAGGGTCGCCGCCGCGACCGCGCCGAGCAGCGCGTACGACCGGCGCAGCCGCAACAGGCGGCGACCGAGCAGGTACGCCAGCGGCAACAGCGTCGAATTCACCATCGCGTTGATCAGCTGGACGATCCGGTAGCTGTCGGTGAAGTCCCGGTCCCCGAGGAACGCCGGCGAGATCAGCATCGGGTAGCCGACCCGGCGCAACAGGTCGTTCTCGCTGCTGAAGCCCCCCGGGCCACCGGCCAGCGCGCGGGCGGTGTTCAGGTAGCTGTCCTCGTCGGTGTGCGCGATCGGCAACACGACGTGCCGGGACAACCACATCCGCCAGGCCACGCTGAGCACCCACCCGACCGCCAGCAGCAGCGGCACCAGCCAACGCCGGGCGGACGGGCCGCTCGGCGTCTCGGCCACCACCACCGGCCGTTCGATCACGTCACTACCGGGTGCCATCAACGCCTCCAGAATTGCCGGCCGGACCAGGCCCGCGCCGATCCGTCAGGCTCGTCGGCTGGCGTGCTGCCCTGGGTGCCCCGCTCGCACCGAACTGGTGTGGATGTCGGGTGAACGCGGGACCCGGCTGCGCGCAGGGCCGCCGGTCGTTCGCGCGGCCACTGTAGCGGCCGAATCCGGCCAGGTCAGCCCACATCCGCAGCGGTTGGAAGTGTTCGTCTACGCGGTGTCCGGCATTCACAGGAGCAGAGGTTGTGGTTCACCCGCGAGCGTCGGGGAGTTAACCCGCCATGGCTAGCGTGTCACCCCGGTCGGCCGGCCCAGGGCCGCTCGTTCATCCACGAAACGGGAGCACCACATTGAGTGAGTTGAACGGATCGTCCATTCTGATCACCGGGGGAACTGGTTCCTTCGGCAGGACGTTCCTCCGGCACATCCTCAACGAGGCCGACCCCGCGCGCGTGGTGGTGTTCTCCCGCGACGAGCTCAAGCAGTACGAGCTGCGCCAGCAACTCGGCGACGACCCGCGGCTGCGCTGGTTCATCGGCGACATCCGGGACCGGCACCGCCTCACCCGGGCCATGCACGGCGTGGACCACGTGGTCCACGCCGCCGCTCTCAAGCAGGTGGACACCGCGGAGTACAACCCCTCGGAGTACATCGCCACCAACATCACCGGCTCGCAGCACGTCGTCGACGCGGCGATCGAGGCCGGCGTCAAGAAGGTCATCGCGCTCTCCACCGACAAGGCGTCCAGCCCGATCAACCTGTACGGCGCGACGAAGCTGGTCGGCGACAAGCTGTTCGTCTCGGCCAACCACTACGCCGCCCAGCACCCCACCCGGTTCGCTGTGGTGCGCTACGGCAACGTGGTGGGTAGCCGCGGCTCGGTCGTCCCGCTGTTCCGTCGGCTGGCCGCCGAGGGCAAGAGCCTGCCGATCACGGACAAGCGGATGACCCGCTTCTGGATCACCCTCGACCAGGCCGTGCAGTTCGTCATGGACTCGTTCGACCAGATGCAGGGTGGCGAGCTGTTCGTGCCACGCATCCCGAGCATGCGCATCCTCGACCTGGTCGAGGCCGTGGCCCCGGACGCCACCACGCACGAGGTCGGAATCCGGCCGGGCGAGAAGCTGCACGAGGAGATGATCGCGCCCGACGACAGCCGGCGGACGCTGCGCGCCGACGGCCGGTTCATCGTCCAGCCGACCATCGCCACCTGGGGCTACCAGGCGCCGGTCGACTGCGATCCGGTGCCGGACGGCTTCGCCTACCAGTCGGACACCAACGACGAGTGGCTCACCGTCGAGCAGTTGCGCGACATGCTCGGCATCAACGGATGACGGGGATGCTCCCGTACGGCCGGCACTCGGTCACCGAGGACGACGTCACGGCAGTGTCCGCCGTGCTGCGCGGTGACTGGCTCACCACCGGTCCGCAGGTCGACGCGTTCGAGGCCGACCTCGCCCGGTGGACCGGCGGGGTGGGAGTCACCACCGTCTCCAACGGCACCGCGGCGCTGCACGTGGCGTACGCGGCCGCCGGGGTGGGCCCGGGCGACGAGGTGGTGGTCTCGCCGATGACGTTCGTGGCGACGGCCAGCAGCGCCGCCGCCCTCGGCGCGAAGATCGTGTTCGCCGACGTCGAGGACGAGACCTTCTGCCTCGACCCGGCGGCGGCCGCCGCCGCGGTCACGTCGCGGACAAGAGTCGTCGCGGCGGTCGACTACGCCGGCCACCCGGCCGACTACGACGTCCTGCGCACGTCGATGCTGGGCAGCGACGCGCTGCTCCTCGCCGACGCGGCGCACTCGATCGGCGGCACGTACCACGGCCGGCCGGTGGGTTCGCTCGCCGACCTGACCACGTTCTCGTTCTTCCCCACCAAGAACCTGACCACCGCCGAGGGCGGCGCCGTCGCCGCACTCGACCCGCAGGTCCTGGAGCGGGCGCGCCGGTTCCGCAGCGTGGGCGTGGTCCGCGATCGTGACGAGCTGCGCTTCGAGGACGAGGGCGGCTGGTACTACGAGGTCCACCAGTTCGGGCTGAACTACCGCCTGCCCGATGTCCTCTGCGCCCTGGGCCGCAGCCAACTGCGGCGGCTCGGCGAGTTCACGGCCCGCCGCAGCGCACTGGTCGCCCGCTACGACGAGGCACTGGCCGACCTGGACGGCGTGCTGCTGCCAACCCGCAAGCCGTGGGCCGACCCGGCCTGGCACCTCTACCCGATCCGGGTGCTCGACGGTCGCCGCCGCGAGGTGTACGACCGGATGCGGGCGGCCGGCATCGGGGTCCAGGTCAACTACATCCCGGTGCACTGGCACCCGGCCTTCGCGGACCTGGGTTACCGACGTGGATCCTGCCCGGTGGCCGAGTCGTTCTACGCCCAGCAGTTGTCGCTGCCGCTCTACCCGGGGCTCAGCGACGCCGACCAGGACCGCGTCATCGACGCGCTGACCGCCGCGGTGCGGGTCGGCTCGGTGCGTTCCGCCGCCTGATGGGAACCTGATGCACCACGCCAACCACTTCTACGGCCACGCCCACGTGCTGGCCCGGTACGCCGGCCTCGGCGACCGGCACCCACCACGGATCAACGGGTACGTGCAGCACGGCTGGAACATCGGTGACGGTCTGGCCCCCGGGCACCCGTACGCCGAGCGCACCCCCAGCCTGCTCTGGTCGGAGCAGACCCGCCGTCGGGCCTGGTCGGTGGGGCGACGCAACGTGGTCGTGATCGGCGCGCCGTTCAGTTACCTGCTCGCCATGCGACCCGAGGACCCACCGGCCGAGGATCGGGAAGGCACCATCTGGTACCCGTTCCACGGCTGGGAGGGTCAACACGTCAAGGGCGACCACCGCAAACTGATCGCCCTCATCAGGGACACCGAGCCCGGCCCCGTCACCGTCTGCCTCTACTGGCACGAGTACCGGATGCGTAACGTGCGCCGGCTCTACGAGCGCGCCGGGTTCCGGGTGATCTGCCACGGCTACCGGGGGCACTGGTGGAAGGACACCGACCCGGAATTCCTCGACCGGCAGCTCACCGAGCTGCGCCGTCACCGCCGGGTCGCATCCAACCGCCTGACCAGCGCGATCTTCTACGGCATCGCGGCGGGGTGCGAGCCTGCGGTCTACGGCGACCCGATGATCCTGTCCAACGAGGACCCCACCTTCGGCGGTACCGCTCGGATCCGGCGGCAGTGGCCGCAACTGCACGGCACCACGGTCGACCTGACCACCGCGGTCGAGATCGCCCGCGCCGAGCTGGGCACCGGCCACCGCTGCACGCCGGCCGAGCTCCGCGAGCTGCTCGGTTGGGCGAACCTCCAGGAGGAAGAGGAAGACCGTGACGACTGAGACGGCACCCGCCGACTGGATCACCCTGCCGGGCGGCGAGATGCTGGCCTGGTCGGACCTGCCGCAGGACCGGCTCGCCAACGGTGGGCCGCTCGCCGCGCTGGCCGCCCGGTTGGTGCCGCCCGGCGCCCGGGTGCTGGTGGCCGGCCCCCACGACCCGGCATTGCTCGACCACCTCGGCCACGCCGAGGTGACCTGCCTGCTGCGCAGCCACCCGGACGCGGTGGCACTGGCGCACCGGGCCGCCCGCGTGGTGGTGGGTGGCCCGGCCGGGCTGCCCGACGACGAGACGTACGACGTGGTGATCGCGGCAGCCGGCCTGGACCCGGTGGAGTCGGTGGAGGGCGCCCGGCTCGGCTGGGACGCCGTGCTGGCCCGACTCGTCGCGGCGGTGCGACCGGGTGGCGCGTTGCTGCTGCGCGTGGACAACCCGCTGGGCCTGCACCGGCTGGTCGGCACCACCCCCTGGTACGCCCGCCGGGACGATTCCGCCTGGGCGATCGGCGGTGTGCTGGACCGCGCCCACCCGGCCAACCGGGACCAGTTGCGCGAGCGGCTCAGCGTGGCGGGGCTGCTGCCGGCCACGTGCTGGGCCGCGTACCCCGATGTCAGCACCCCGACGGCGCTGTTGGACGCCGACCACCTCGACCGGGACGCCGGCTCCGGCCTGTTCGACGCGGTCCTGCACGGCGCCTGCGCCGAGGGTTTCACCAGCGCCACGGTGCTCCAGGACCCGGCCCGGCTGGCGGTGGACGCGCTGCACGCCGGGCGGGCCGCCGACCTCGCGCCGGGCTGGCTGACCCTCGCCCACCGTCCCGCCGATCCCACGGGCCCGAGCACGCCGACGGCCGACCGGGACCTGCCGGTGGCTCTCGTGCAGACCGGTCGTCCCGGGATCGGCGTGCTGGAGGTGCTGCACGGCCCCTCCGGTTGGCGCTGGGGGCTCATCCCCACCAACGACGCGAGGACTCCGGCCGTCGCGCCGTTCGCCAGCCGGGAGGCCGCGTACCGGGACGCGGACGCGCTGTCCGGGCCGGTGCCGTCCGGCCGGCTGCTGCGTACCCTGCTGCTCGACGCGGCCCTGCGCCGCGACCTGACCACAGTGCGCGCGTTGCTGCACGGGTACGCGGGCTGGCTCGCCGACCAGGCCGACACCGACGGCCGCATCGCCGGCGCGGCGGCGCTGGCCGGCACCGACAACGTCGTGTTCGACGGCGAGCGGTACGCGGTGCTCGACCCCAGCTGGCGGGCCGCCGCCGCGCTCCCCGCCGACGTGGTGCTCGCCCGCGGGCTGTGGCGCTTCGCCGCGGGCCTGCTCACCGGCGGGTACGCCCATCCGTGGTCGTCCACCCTCGACGTCGCGGGCCTGACCGTGGTGCTCGGCGGCCTCGCCGGCCACGACCTCGACCGGGCGACCGTCGGCGAGGCGGTCGAGGCCGAGGCGGCCATCACCGCCGCGCTGCACGGGCTGGACGCCGGTGGCACTGTCGACCTCGCCACCGAGCTGCACGCCGTCGCGCCGACCGATCCGCCGGTCGGCGCGCACAGCTACCAGCAGCTGCGCGAGGCGTGGCTGCGCCAGCGCGAAGAGCTCACCCGGTTGGCCGCGCTGACCGCGTGGACCGAGGAACTGCTCACCTCGCGGGAACGGGCGCTGCGCCGGGCCGAGGCGACGATCGGCCTGCTCAGCGGGTCGCTCAGCTACCGGGTGGGTCGACTCGCCATCACCCCGGCCCGGCTGGCCAAGCGGGGCGCCCGCGCCGCCAAGCGCCGGGCCGTCGCGGTGCTCGCCCCGAAACAGGAGGAGCAGCAGTGACCGGTGTACCCGTCACGGACACCACCGGGCCACGGATCGTCGGCATCGTGCAGGCGCGCATGGGTTCGTCCCGGCTGCCCGGCAAGGTGCTCCGCCCGCTCGCCGGACGTTCCGTGCTGGGCCGGGTGGTCCGCGCCGCCCGGGACAGCGGCGTCCTGGCCGACCTGGTGGTCGCCACCAGCACCGACGCGGTCGACGACGCGGTGGCCGTCGAGTGCGCGCGGCTGGACGTGCCGTGCCACCGCGGGCCGGTCGACGACGTGCTGGACCGATTCGTGGGCGCCCTCGCGGCGCACCCGGGGGACGCCGTCATGCGGTTCACCGCCGACTGCCCGCTGCTCGACCCGGAGATCATCAACCTGGTCGCGTCGGTGTACCGGGCCGTCCCCGGGCTGGACTACGCGAGCACGTCGATCGCCCGGACCTTGCCCCGTGGGCTGGACGTCGAGATCATCCGAGCGGAGACGCTCCGTACCCTGGGCCGGCTCGCCACCGACCACCACCGGGTGCACGTCACCTCATACGCGTACACCCACCCGGAGCTGTTCCGGGTGCTCGGGGTGACGCTCACCCCGGACCGCTCCGCGCTGCGGCTGACCCTCGACACCGAGCAGGACTGGGCACTGGTCAGCGCGATCGTCGACCACTTCGGTGACGTCAGCGTGCCGCTGGCCAAGCTCGCCGACTGGCTCGACGGTCAACCCCGGCTACGCGCGCTCAACGCCGACGTCCGACAGAAGCAGCTGGAGGAGTCCTGAACACCCTGCGGGTCGGGTTGCGGTGCGACGCCGGGCCACGGCGCGGCGTCGGCCACCTCGTCCGCTGCCTGGCGCTCGCCGAGGAGTTCCTCGCCCGGGGCGCCGACGTCACCGTGTTCGGCACCGTCGAACGGCTCGACTGGGCCACCGCGCAGCTGGCCGCGCGGGGCATCCCGCTGCTCCCCGGCCCGGAGTCGGCGGCCGAACTGGTCGAGGCCGCCCGCCGACACGAGCTGGACGTGCTGGTCCTCGACTCCTACGACCTGGACCCGGCCGGGGCCGGCGCCCTGCGCGCCGCCGGCGTGTACACACTCGCCATCATCGACGGCGACACCCGGGGCCAGGTCGCGGACCTCTACCTCGACCAGAACTTCGGAGCGGAGCTGCCCGGCCTGGGCTCCGGAACGGAGCCGCCGGGCCTGCCGACCGCAGCGGAGCCGCCGGGGCTGCCCGGCCGGCTGCTCGCCGGTAGTGGCTACGCCCTGCTGCGCGACACCGTGGTCAGCGCCCGGCCACCGGTCGCCCCGCCCGCCACGGCGGTCAGCCGCCCCCGGGTGCTGGCGTTCTTCGGCGGCACCGACGCGGTCGGCGCGGCCCCGGTCCTGACCCGGGTGCTGGTGGCCACCGGTCACCCGATGGACCTCACCGTCATCGTCGGACGACCCGAGATCGAAGCGGAGGTCGAGGACGTCACCCCCGGCCGGGGGCAGATCATCCGACCGGTCCCGCCCACCACCGAACTGCCGGCCCTGATCACCGAAGCCGACCTGGTGGTCAGCGCCGCCGGCACGTCCACCTGGGAACTCTGCTGCCTCGGCGCACCCAGCGCCCTGGTCTGCGTGGTCGACAACCAACGCGAGTCGTACACCCGGGTGGTGCGGCACGGCTTGGTCGCAGGCCTCGGCGAGCTGCCGGAGCTGACCGCCGGCGGCGTCGCCGGACGAGCCGCCCGCGCGACGGCGGCACAGACCCTGCACGGGCTGCTCAGCTCGCCGCAGCGGCGCGCGACACTCGCCGCGCGCGCCTGGTCCACCGTCGACGGGCAGGGCCGGGCACGGGTGGTGGACGCGGTGCTCAACGCCGTCCGCGCCGCCACCGCCCCCGGCTGACCGCGGCAGATCAAGGTCACGCTCGATCCTGGAAACAGTCCCCTCGAACGCGCGGGAGGCCACTACATCCAGGATCGAGCACGATCTTGCCGAGCGGCAACGGGCCGGCACCGTTCGCGCTAGCACGGGTGTACGAAAGTGCTGCTAGGGTGGCCGCATGACGCAGGCCGCCTACCAGCCGTCGATGCTCGACCTGGCCGACGCCGGGCCCACCCTGGGGCCACTGCCCGGCCAGATCCGCCGGCACCAGCTCAGCCGGGGCGCCTGGGTCGACCACCTCCCCGGCTGGGTGCGCGGCTCCGACTCGGTCCTCGACACCCTGCTCACCGAGGTGCCCTGGCGTGCCGAACGGCGCACCATGTATGACGCCGAGGTCGACGTGCCCCGTCTGCTCTGCTGGTACGACGGCGCGAGGCAACTCCCCCACCCCGTGCTCACCGCCGCGCGGGCCGCACTGAGCAGTTACTACGCGCCCGAGTTGGGCGAACCCTTCGTCACCGCCGGGATGTGCCTCTACCGCTCCGGGCGCGACAGCGTGGCCTGGCACGGCGACACCATCGGCCGCTCCGCGCACACCGACACGATCGTCGCGATCGTCTCCTTCGGAGCACCCCGACCGCTGCTGCTACGCCCACGCGGCGGCGGTGAGAGCCTGCGTTTCCCGGTGGGCCACGGCGACCTGATCGTCATGGGCGGCTCGTGCCAACGCACCTGGGAGCACGCCATCCCCAAGACCACCCGCCCCGTAGGCCCCCGGGTGAGCGTCCAGTTCCGCCCCCACAACGTGGCCTGACCCTGGCGTCGCGGGGTAGGTCCGGACGCCCCCCCACGTCCGGACCTACCCCGCGAGTCGCTGGTCAGCAGGTGCGCGAGTTGTAGGTGGCCCAGTAGGGGCCGCCGCCCTGAGGCGGGTAGAACCGGTAGTTTCCGTCGGGCGACCGCTGCAGGACGAATTCGTGCGAGCCGTAAGAGCTCCTGGAACCCGTCGCCCCGCGGTACACCACGTACCGCCACCCGCTCTGGTCATCGCGCTGCGCCAGCCTGTCGCCGGCCTTCGTCCAGCTGTTCCGGCCTGCGGAACCGTCCGCCGAGAGGCCCTTGTCGCGCTGGAAGTTCCTCGTCGCGGCATCGGTCTGGTCGCCGAAAACGCCGTCGATCCCGGACGAGGGCAGGTAGCCGTTCGCCCAGAGAATGGTCTGCCAGAGACAGGCGACGTTCGAGTTGCGGTGCGTGCTGACGTTCGTGACGCCTTCGTCGTCGAAGTCGTCGGACACCGCGCCGGTGCCGTGGACGTACGCCCGGCCCGTGTAGGAGCCGCTGGCCGCGGCCGGCGTGGCGATGGTGACGTTGATGCCGACGGCCAGTGCCGCGCCGACGGCGGGCACCGCAACTGTCTTGAGGAGGCGGCGGATGGAGTAGAGCGACGACATGCGTCTCCTTGGGTCGGGAACCATGAGGGGGTAACAGTGCGGGGGTTCGTGCCAGCCTGCGTTGTCAGACCAGGCGGCCGGTGGGCGGCTCAACAGGCGTACGACTTCGCCCAGCGGTAGTCGGCCTTGGCCTGCATGTCATGTCCCCAGAACGCGCCGTGGTAGCAGAGCGTCGCCCAGGTCTGCGGGCCGACGTACCCGTCGACAGAGATGCCGGCCGCACGTTGGATCTTGATGATCGCGTCCCGCGTCTTGGCGCCGTAGTGGCCGTCCCGGGCGACCGGACCTGCCTCGGACCGGGCCGAGTTGGTGATCGAGAGTACGTTCGCGATTCCCTGGATGGCCTTGACGCAGTTACCGGTTCCGCCGTAGCCGTAGCTGTACTGACGGCATGGGGCCGTGGCGGCGGAGGCCGGACCTGCCGTCACGACCACTGCCGTGGACACCAGTGCGACAGCCGTCAGTAGCGCACCAAACCTGGATTTCATTGACTGATCCAATCAGCGTTGCGGTTGTCGGAACGATGAGAACGACACACGGTCCCGTTTGGACTCACACCATCGTCGTGCTGCCAGGCCGGACAGCTGGATGCTCTTGGATGGGATGGTGAGGACGGTACGGTGGGGCCCGTACAACCGCCGCACAAGTGGCGTATAGATGATCTACTCGCCCGCGTTGTCCGGGTGTGGTACGCGTGGCGGCACATGGCAGTGCCCACATGTGAGGTGCCTGGTTGCGTTTCGAACTCCTTGGCCCGTTCCGGGTGTACCACGACGACCGGTCGGTTCCACTGGGCTCGGTGAAGCAGCGTCTCCTGTTGGCGACCCTGCTGCTGCGCCCGAATGAGGTGGTCGGCACCAACGAGTTGACCGCGATGCTGTGGGGCGACGAAGAGCCGCCGTCGGCAGCCGCGAACCTGCGCACCTACGTGCGCGGGTTGCGGCGGGCGCTGGGCGGTGGGGCGACCTGGGATGGGATAACCGCTGCGGGCGGCGGCTACCTGCTGCGGGTGGGCCCAGGCGAACGGGACCTGGACCTGTTCGACGCCGCGGCGGCGCGGGGCCGTGAGGCGTTCACCGCCGCCGATCTGGACCGGGCCGAGACCGAACTCTCCGCCGCGTTGGGCCTGTGGCGCGGCACGCCCCTGGCCGACCTGCCGCTGCGCTCGACCCTGGCACGGCGGGCGGCGCAGTTGGAGGAGCGCCGGCTGCTCGTCGAGGAGGACTACGCCGAGGTGGTGCTGGCGCTCGGCGCGTCGGCCGACGTCGTGCACCGGTTGCGCGGCCTCCTCGACCGGCACCCGTTGCGGCAGCGGGCGTGGGGCCAGCTGATGGTGGGCCTGTACCGCATCGGAGACGTGGCCGGCGCACTGGATGCCTTCCGGCAGGCCCGACAGACGCTGGCGGAGGAGACCGGCCTCGACCCCGCACCCGAACTCGTCACGCTGTACGACGACATCCTGCACCACCGCCCGGGGCTGGCAGCGCAACCTCCGACGGGGCCGGACCGGCCGGCGCCGGACACGACGGTGGGCCCGCTCCTTCAGCGCCCCGAGCAACTGCCGCGTGCGGTCCCGGAGTTCGTCGGACGCAGTGTGGAGCTGGCGGCCCTCGACGGGCTTCTGCACGGTGCGGCTGAGGGGCCGGCGAGCGTGGCCATCTCGGTGGTTTCCGGCATGGCCGGAGTCGGCAAGACGTCCCTGGCGTTGCACTGGGCGCACCGGGTTGCCGACCACTTCCCGGACGGCCAGCTCTATGTGAACCTCCGCGGCTACGACGAAGCCGGTGTGGTGTCCCCGGCCGACGCCGTGTCGGGATTCCTCGAGGCGCTCGGCGTGCCCCCCGCCCGGATACCTTCCGCGATGGAGGCCCGCACGGGCCTCTATCGCAGCCTGCTGGCCTCTCGCCGGATGCTCCTCGTGCTCGACAACGCTCGCGACTCCGCCCAGGTGCGTGCCCTGCTGCCCGGTGCGGGCGGCTGCATGGTCGTGGTCACCAGCCGGGACCGGCTCGGCGGGCTGATCGCCGCCGAGTGGGCCACGCCGTTGACACTGGACGTGCTCACCACGGATGAGTCGATGAGCCTGCTCGCCAGACGCCTCGGGGCCGGTCGGCTCGCCTCCGAGTCGGTGGCGGTGGCCGACATCATCGAAACCGCTGGGCGGCTCCCGCTGGCACTGTCGATAGTGGCGGCCCGCGCCGCGACCCATCCCACGTTTCCGCTCGGCGCGATCGCCGCCGAACTGCACTCCGCCGAGGCGAGGTTGGACGCGTTGGCCGACGGCGACGTCCGACGCGTCTTCTCCTGGTCGTTCCTGGCCCTGGGCAAGGACGCGGCCCGGCTGTTCACCCTGCTGGGGCTGCATCCGGGCCCGGACCTGACCGCCGCCGCGGCCGCGGCGCTCGCCGGTGTGTCGGCCGCCGCCGTCATGCCGCTCCTGCGGGAACTGACCCGGCTCCACCTGCTGGCGGAGCACGCGCCCGGCCGGTTCGCCTTCCACGATCTTCTGCGCGCCTACGCGGCCGAGCTCGCCCAGTCGTCGGAGCGCGGCGACGAGCGCGGTGCAGCCCGACAGCGCCTGTACGACCACTACCTGCACGCCGCCTATCCGGCCGCCCTGCTGCTCCAGCCGCAGTGGGCCCCGATCGAGCCGGTGCCGCCGCTGCCCGTACCCGCCAGGCAGCCGGTGACCCACCACGACGGCGCGCTCGCCTGGTTCACGGCGGAGCATCGAGTGCTGGTCCGGGTGGTCCGGCAGGCCGCCGAGAACGGCTTCGAAGCGTACGCCTGGCAGATGGCCTGGGCGTTGAACACCTTCGTGGCGCCGCGCGGTCTCTGGCAGGACCAGCTCGCGATCCAAGGGGTCGCGCTGGAGGCCGCCGAGAAGATCGAAGACCTCGCCGGTCAGGCCGTCGCCAACCGGCTGCTCTCCCGCGCGCTGACCCGACTGGGCGACCGCACCATGGCCGAGTACCGGCTCCAGCGCGCCCTTGAGCTGCACGAACGTCTCGGCGACCCGATCGGCCAGGCCCAGACGCTGCACAACTACTGCGAACTCTGCTACCTGGACGGCCGGCTCGACGAAGCGCTCGCGCACGGTCGCGAGGCCCTGCGGCTCTACCGGCTGGCCGGCAATCAGGCGGGCGAAGCCCGGACGCTCAACGCGATCGGTTGGCTGCTCGCCACCACCGGCGATTACGTCCAGGCCATCGCCAGCTGCACCGAGGCCCTCGACCAGCAACGACGGACCGACGACCGCAATGGTCAGGCCGCGACGCTGGACAGCCTCGGCTTCGCCTACGACCGCCTCGGTGACCGCGACCGCGCGGCCAACTGCTACGAGCAGGCGATCAAACTCTTCCGCGACTCCGCAGACCGGTACCACGAGGCGGAGACCCTCATCCGACTCGGGGACACCCGGGAAGGGATGGGCGACCGGAACGCTGCCGCTGCCGCCTGGCGCCTCGCCGCGAGGATCTACCAGGACGTGGGCGACCCCGCAGCCGAGGAGGTCCGCCGCCGCCTCGAACGTCTGGTTCCGTGACAGTGGATCGAGCGCGATCAGGCGGCGGCTCGATCGACAGGATCCGTCAGTCGCGTTCGATCAGGTGGCCTACCACCGTTGGGCCGAGCATCACCGCGAATCCGCTGCCGTCGCGGCGGGGGTCCGCCGCCGGCAGCTCCACCGGGTCGCCGGTGGCGGTCGCGCCGACCGGTCGCGGGCCCACCCAGGCAACAGCCACGTCCGTCTCACCCTTGAGGAAGCGGTGCGCGCGCACGCCGCCGGTCGCCCGGCCCTTCGCCGGGTACGCCTTGAACGGCGTCACCTTGACCGTCGCGCCGGTGGAGGTGACCACCATCGGATCGCCATGCCCCGGGTCGTCGGTGCGCACCGCGCCGAAGAACGCGACCCGCGCCCCGGCCGGCAGGTTGATGCCGGCCATACCGCCGCCCTTGAGGCCCTGCGGCCGGACCAACCCGGCGGGGAAGCGCAGAAGGGACGCCTCCGAGGTGACGAAGGTCAGCGTCTCGGTGCCGTCGGTCAGCCAGGTCGCCCCGACCACCTCGTCACCGTCGCGCAGACCGATCACCTCGAACTCGTCGGAACGCACCGGCCACTCCGGCGCGCAGATCTTCACCGCGCCCTGCCGGGTGCCCAACGCCAGCCCCGGTGAGCCCTCCGCCTGACCGCCGAGCGGCGCCAGGCCGACGACGGTCTCCCCCGCCGCCAACGGCACCAGCTCGGCCGCGGACATGCCGCCCCGCAGCGACACCGTGCCCGCCTGCTCGGGCAGCACCGGCAGCGGCAGGACGTCGACCTTGAACGCCCGACCGGCGCTGGTCAACAGCAGCACCCGGCCACGGGCGGTGGAGTGCACGATGGCGCGTACCGTGTCGTGCTTGACCCGGCCGTTGCGACGGCGCCCCTCGGCGCTCTCCTCCGACTCGGCGGCGGTCCGGGCGACCAGCCCGGTCGCGGAGAGGATCACCTGGCACGGGTCGTCGGCGACCTCCAGCGGGCCGGCCGGCGCGGACGCGGCCAGCACCTCCTTCAGGTCACCGTCGACAAGCGTGGTGCGACGTTCGCTGCCGAACTGCTTGACCACGGACGCCAACTCGTCGGAGACCACCTTCCGGAGCACCCGCTCGTCGTCGAGGATCTTGCTCAGCTCGGCGATCTCGGCGCGCAGCCGCTCCTGCTCGGCCTCCAGCTCGATCCGGTCGAACTTGGTCAGTCGACGCAACGGAGTGTCCAGGATGTACGTGGCCTGGATGTCGGAGAGGCCGAACCGGCTCATCAGCCCGTCCTTCGCGGCCTGCGCGTCGTCGCTGCCCCGGATCAGCCGGACCACCTCGTCGATGTCCAGCAACGCGATCAGCAGACCGTCGACCAGGTGCAGCCGCTCCTGCCGCTTACGTCGACGGTACGAGGTGCGCCGGGTGACCACCTCGTAGCGGTGCGACAGGAAGACCTCCAGCAGCGCCTTGAGGCCCAGCGTGCGCGGCTGCCCGTCGACCAGGACCAGATTGTTGACGCCGAACGACTGCTCCAACGGGGTCAGTCGGTAGAGGTCGGCGAGCAGCGCCTGCGGGTTGACCCCGACCTTGCACTCGACGACGAGCCGGGTGCCGCTCTCCCGGTCGGTGAGGTCCTTGACGTCGGCGATGCCGGTCAGCCGCTTGGTCTTGGTGACCTCGTTGGTGATCGCCGCGATGACCTTCTCCGCGCCGACGCCGTAGGGCAACTCGACCACGGTGATCGCCTGACGGCCCCGGCTGCCCTCGATCGGGCCGATCTCCACCTTGCCGCGCATCCGCACCACGCCGCGCCCGGTCTCGTACGCCCGGCGCACCTCGTCCAGGCCCAGCAGCACCCCACCGGTGGGCAGGTCGGGGCCGGGGACGAACTCCATGAGTTTGTCCAGAGTGGCGTCCGGGTGGTTGATCAGCCAGCGGGCCGCGGAGACGACCTCCGCCAGGTTGTGCGGGATCATGTTGGTGGCCATGCCGACCGCGATCCCGGACGCGCCGTTGACCAGCAGGTTGGGGAAGGCCGCCGGCAGCACCGTCGGCTGGGTCAGCGACCCGTCGTAGTTGGGCTCGACGTCGACGGTGTCCTCGCCCAGCTCACCGACGAGCAGCATGGCCTCGCGGGACATCCGTGCTTCGGTGTAACGGCTGGCAGCCGGGCCGTCATCTGGGGAGCCAAAATTTCCATGCCCGTCGATGAGCGGCACGTTGAGGGAGAAGTCCTGCGCGAGGCGGACCATGGCGTCGTAGATCGCCGTGTCGCCGTGCGGATGGTACTTTCCCATGCAGTTGTGAACGACGTAGCCCTCGGCAACGAACGCGTGCTCGTCACTGCCAACCTGGATGTCGTACGTGGCATCGGGCGACACCGCCTCGACCGAGGTGACCCGCAGGAACGCACTACCGATCAGCGCCTCCAGACGGGCAGCGAGCGGTGAGCCGATGCGGTGGAGCTTGTCGATCCAGCCGTCTCGTACCGCACGCTCCAGTTGGAATGATCTGTCGGCGAGCAGGGCCCCGTTACGGTCCTTGCCATACCGCACCCTCGGTCCACCGCTCGCCGAGAGCGAAGCGCGAAACGCCTGTCCGGCCTGATCGCGGAACCATCCGCCGCCCTGGTGCGCTGCCGTGAACTCCGCTACCACAGGGCCGTACGGCAACCGGTCATTGCCCTGTTTGCCGCTGTACTGGTAGTCGATATCGGCAACCCGTTGCAGACCATCGCGCTTGTAGCCGATCCGAACCCACGGCAGCAGCATCCGAGCGAGGACCGCAGCGTCTCGCCCGGATACGGAGAGCCCGTGAAGCGGATTTCCGTCCGAGTGACGACCGCTGGTCCAGTAGTGCCCGTGTAGCCCCAGGTCGGCGAGCATGGCGTATATCTGCCGTACCAGCACCTCGCTGGTACTGACGAAGACCATCTCTCGGAACCGCTTGCGGACGTAGCCGTCGCCGTCGAAGAATCCAGCGAGAAACGGCGCCCACGCTGAACGGCTGGCCATGATGTCGCGCGGCACGTGCTTGTCGCGGCTGAGCGGCTCGGTGACCTCCAACAGCCCCTGGTTTCGGCTGAAAGTCAGAATGTGCTGGTCACGATGGCGAGGATTGGCAGCCTCACGCTTCCCGCGGGAGACGTTCACTCCACTGGCGATGGCCCAGCCATGAGCGACGTCAAGCGGTTCGATGTCACACATGTGGATTCGGACCCGGCCGTCCGCCGCGCGGTTCCGATCGACCGGGAAGCCCTCGGCTACCAGCAGCCCGCGCACGTAGTCGTAGACGTCGCCAGCGCGCGGCGACACCTCATTGCGGCGGCTGCCGTAGGCCAGCGCCAGGCATCCCGCAAGGTCGCGAGCCTCGACCCACTGCACCGAGAGGTCATCCGCGACCACCCGGAAGCGCTGGCCCGGGGTGACGAGCATCGTGTGCCCATTGCTCCAGGTGACGCGAACGAGGTCAGAGGTCGGGTTCCGATAGACGGTGCTAACCGGCACCGACACGCCCTGGCCGTCCAGCACGAGGTCGCCGACCTCGATCTCCTCGATCGGCCGCAGGCCGTCGGGCGTGGAGACCAGCGTGCCGGCAACGAAGCAGTCCCCGACAATTCGGGCAGACTTCACGTGCCCGCGATCCGGGCGGTAGCCCTGCTCGTACATCGACCAGAGGATGCGCCGGTGCACGGGCTTGAGGCCGTCGCGGGCGTCGGGCAGGGCGCGGGAGTGGATGACCGAGAACGCGTACTCCAGGTAGGAGTCGGAGACCTCGGTGACCAGCGGGTTGTCGAAGACCCGGGCGCCGGCCTGGTCGAACGAGGAGAGGTCGACCTTGTTTTCCTTACGGCGTGCCATGACTCAGCTCTCCACTCGAACGGAACGCGTACCGAAGATTCGCTCGCTCATGCGTCGATCGCATCCCGGTCGACACGGTCGGCGGAGTCGATCAGCCAGTTGCGGCGCGGCTCGACCTTCTCACCCATCAGCAGTTCGAGGATGCGTTCGGCGGCGTCCACGTCGTCGAGGGTGATCCGGCGGACGGCACGGGTGGCCGGGTTCATCGTGGTGTCCCACAGCTCGTCGGCGTCCATCTCACCGAGACCCTTGAACCGTGGGATGGGGGTGACGATCTGCTTGCCGGCCTTCTCCAGCTTGCGGACCGTCGTCTCCATCTCGGCCTGGGTGTAGGTGTAGACGGTCTGCGGGTTGCGCCCCTTGGTGGTGATCTTGTGTAGGGGCGGCATCGCGGCGTAGAGCCGACCGGCCTCGATCAGCGGCCGCATGTACCGGGCGAACAGGGTGATCAGCAGCGTACGAATGTGCGCGCCGTCCACGTCCGCGTCGGCCATGATCAGCACACGGCCGTAGCGCAGCGCGGAGGGGTCGAAGGTGCGCCCCGAGCCGGCGCCGAGGACCTGCACGATGGCCGCGCACTCGGCATTGTCCAGAACCTGCTGGAGGTTGGCCTTCTGCACGTTGAGGATCTTGCCGCGGATCGGCAGCAGCGCCTGGTATTCCGAGGAACGGGCCATCCGGCTCGTCCCCAGGGCGCTGTCGCCCTCGACGATGAACAGCTCGCTGCGGTCGATGCCGGTGGCCCGACAGTCGACCAGCTTCGGCGGCATGGACGCGCCCTCCAGGGCGGTCTTGCGCCGGGCGGCGTCCTTCTGTTGCTTCTGGGTGAGTCGCACCCGGGCGGCGTCGACGATCTTCTGCAGGACGGTACGCGCCTCGGCCTTGGTGCGCCGGTCCTCCAGCCAGGCCTTGACGTGCGCGTCGACCAGGGACTGGAGCACCTTGGTGATGCCGGTGGTGGAGAGCTCGTCCTTGGTCTGCGAGGTGAACTGCGGCTCGGGAATCCGCACGTGCACCACCGCGGTCATCCCCTCCAGGACGTCGTCCAGGGTGGGCGGCTCCTCCTTGGCCTTCAGCAGACCGCGGGTGTTGCGGATCGCGTCGGCGAGCGCGCGGACCAGGGCCCGCTCGAAGCCCTTGCGGTGGGTGCCGCCGTGCGCGTTGCGGATGGTGTTGGTGAAGCACTCGACGGTGCGCTCGTAACCGGTGCCCCACCGGAACGCCACCTCGACCTCGGCCCGGCGCTGCACGTTGGACTGCATGACGCCGTTGGCGTCGGCGGCGTTCTCCCGGTAGGTGCCCTCGCCGTTGACCAGCAGGATGCCGGAGACTGGCCGGTCGCCGGCCGGGGCGAGGAACTCGACCATGTCGCTGAGCCCGTTGGGGTAGTGGAACCGCTCCTCGACGGGCGACTCGCCGGTCAGGTCGCGCAGCAGGTAGGTCACGCCGGGGACCAGGAACGCGGTGTTGCGCAGCTTCATCCGGACGGCGTCGACGTCGAGCGCGGCGCCGGTCTCGAAGTAGCGGGCGTCGTGCCACCAGCGGATCGAGGTGCCGGTGCGCTGGCCGCGCTTCATCGCGCCGGTCACCTGGAGCCCGGGGCCGGCGGTGAAGGGAGCGGCCGGCCCGTCGCCGTCGAAGATGCCCGGGACGCCGTGCCGGAACGACATCGCGTGGATCTTGCCGGCTCGGCGGACGGTCACGTCGAAGCGGCGGGACAGCGCGTTGACCGCCGACGCGCCGACGCCGTGCAGACCGCCGGAGGTCTTGTAGCCGGAGCCGCCGAACTTGCCGCCCGCGTGCAGCCGGGTCAGCACCAGCTCGACGCCGGAGATGCCGGACTTGGCGTGCACGTCGGTGGGGATGCCCCGGCCGTCGTCGTCGACCTGCACCGAGCCGTCGGCGTGCAGGATCACCTCGACGTGGCTCGCGTGACCGCCGACACCCTCGTCGGTGGAGTTGTCGAGGATCTCGTTGACGAGGTGACCCACGCCACGGCTGTCGGTGGAACCGATGTACATGCCGGGCCGCTTGCGGACAGCGTCCAGCCCCTCAAGGTGGGTGAGGTCATCGGCCCCGTACAGGGTGTCAGGCTCTGCGGTCAACTGGTCGTACTCCCCGGTCTCGGCGGTGTGCTGCCGGTCACCGGCGACATCAGCCGGCGTGGCGCGCCGCAGCGAGCCTAGCCCGAGGCTAGGACAACTCCCGGAGGACCTACGCGACCCGCCGCGCGTGGCCCTCCGGACGTGAGCCAACGAACAGCCGACGGGTGATCATGGGACCACGCAGAGACAACGTCACCGGTACGCTCACCCATGATCGCAGCCGGTTGAGCGCGGGGGGCCGGCTGGTCCGGGTCGAGGAGATCAGGAGGCCGTCGAGATGGCCGAGGCAATCCGCGAAGCCCTGGGCCGCTCCCTCGGCACGTGGGCTCGACGGTGGTTGCTGGTGGGCACCCTGGTGGCAGGGCTGCTGGCCGCCGTGGCGCTGGTCGCGGCGGCGTCTCCCGCCGACCGGAGCTTCGCCGAGATCTCGGGCACCGTCCAGAGCCTGATGTCGGTCGCGACCCCGCTCTTCGGCATTCTGCTGGTCCGCGACCTGCGGCAGGCGCCCGTCCGCCGTCCGGTCCTGCCCACGGTGCTCGCGGTGGGGCTGCCGGCGGTCGTCATCGGCGTCGTCGGCGCGCTGATCTGCGCCGCGACGCTGGCCCTCACTCCGGCCGACGTCGCCGACGAGCCGTGGCGGTTCGCCGCGACGGTCGCGGTCGGCAGTGTGCTGGTGCAGATCGTCGCCGGCCTGGTGGGCACCGGGCTGGGCCTGTTGCTGCGCTCGGTGGTGGTGGCGTTCCTGGCCACGATCATCCTGCCGCTGGGGCTGTTCGCGCTGCTGGGCGCCGGGGACGCCCTCAGCTCCGCGCAGCCGTGGCTCACCCCGTTCGGCAGCGTGCGCAACCTGCTCTCGGGAGAGATGACCGCGCTGCGGTGGGTGCAGTGGCTGTGCGTACTCCTGATCTGGGGTGTCGGTCTGAACGCCGCCGGCGCGGCCGTGCTGAAGCGCCGGGGCGGCCCGGCCGCCCGGTAGCCGGGCGCGCGGTCACGCACCAACCTCGACGCGGTAGGGCGTCCTGCCTACACGCGCATGTCTTTCATCGAACGAATCTGTTACGGGCCATTGACGCCCGTCGCACAAGGGTGATCTGATCGCGCCCTCAGAGAATCTTTCATCTTTCGATGGATGGGGGCCCCATGCCCAGGTTCCGGCGTACCGCGCTCGCCGCGGGACTAACGATCGCCATGGCCGCGTTGTCGACCGCCGTCGCGCTGCCCGCACCCGCGTCCGCCGCGTTGCCCACCGCCGCGGTGGCACTCGGGGACAGCTTCATCAGCGGCGAAGGCGCCGGGGCGTACACCCCGGTGGTCGACGCCAACGGCGTCAGTCAGGGCTTCCCCGGTTGGACAGCGGCGAACAACAACGCGTACTTCTGCCACCGTTCGGCGAACGCCTCGCTCAACCAGGCCAACCTGCCGGGCATCCAGAACCGGTTCAACCTGGCCTGCTCCGGCGGCCAGCCACACGACATCGCCAACGCCTCCCAGGCGCGGGCCAACGGTCGCACCGTGGCCTCGCAGCTGAGCCAGTTGCGCGCCGTCGCGCAGACCCAGGACATCGACCTGGTGCTGATCGGCCTCGGTTCCAACAACAGCTCGTTCACCTTCGGCAGTGTCGCGGAGAAGTGCGCCAACCGGTTCATCGCCGATGCCTGGACCGGCTGGTGGGAGTTCTGGGCGTACCTGAACGGGCCGGTGGAGCAGAAGCCGTGCAGCGACGCCGACCTGGCCACCGCCGCGCAGATCAGCGCCGCGACCGCGGAGACCACCGCGGCCGTACGCCAGATCCTGACCACCCTCGACCAGGTGGACGCGGACGGTCAGCACCGTGTGGTGTTCCAGGACTACACCAACCCGCTGCCGCTGGACCTGAACCAGAAGTTCCACGAGGAGGACAGCCGGGACGACACCCGGGACAAGTTCCGTGACCTCGGTGCCGAGCGGTACGCGGGCGGTTGCCCGATCCACCGGGCCAGCCTGGCGCCGGGGCACCGCTTTTCCCAAGGCCTGGGCGGCATCGTGAAGTCCACCAGGGACACGCTGGCCGCCGAGTTCCCGGCCGACGACCTGGTGTACCTGAACGTGCAGCAGGCCTTCAACGGTGCGCGACTCTGCGAGCAGACCAACAGCCCGAGCGGCGCGCTGGCCACTCCGATCCGGCTGCAGGACGGCGCGACCGGCACCTTCGTCACCAGCCTCGCCGGCAAGGACAAGATCGCCATCCAGCGGATCGCCAACACCTGCGTCAGCTACTTCCAGACCTGCCAGGAGTCCTGGCACCCGAACGCCACCGGGCACCAGGTGCTCGGCCAGTGCCTGAGCGGCGCGGCCTCCACCAGCGCACGCTCGGTGGCCTGCGTCCGTGCCAGCAACGGGGCGATCTCGGTCTCCTGACCGCAGCGCCACACGGAGGGCCCCGCCGATGGCGGGGCCCTCCGTCGCGTCCGTCGGGCGCGCGGCGTAGCCGCACCGCGCTGCTGCACCTCGCCCTGCACGACGGCGGCGAGGTGGACGGGTTGGCGCTGATCGCTGTCGGCATCCCCTACTGGCGGACCTACCCGGGCCGGCGCGGCCTCGGCGTGCTGCCCTACACCCAGGGCATCGCCGCCACGGCGGCACTGCTCGGGGTCTGGCCGGGCTGGGGCTTCGGCGGCCGGCAGGCGCGCGGGGTGATCCGCGACTGGGCGTACACCGCGCGGACCGGCCGATTCCCCCGGCTCGACGGTACGGACACCGAAGCCGCGGTCCACGCGGTGCGGACCCCGGTGCTGGCCGTCAGTGTCGACGACGACCAGTACACGCCGCACGAGACCATGGACCACCTCTGCGCGAAGCTCGACCACGCGCCGGTGACCCGGGAGCGGTACACAGTGGCGCAGGCCGGGGCGGCGTTGGACCACTTCACCTGGGTCCGGGCGAGCGCCCCGCTGGCGCGGCGGATCGCCGGTTTCGCCGGCGACCTGCCGCCCCGCTGAGCCGTAGCCGCCGGCTCACTCGTCCTGGTCCAGCGGCACCAGTTCACCGTCGCGCTCGACCTGGATCGCGGCGTGCTCCTTGCGGGGTGCGACCTCGGCGGTGTTCCGGTTCGGGTCGTTGTCGGGGTGCATGAGCACCGCGTCTGTTTTGGGGGTCTTCTCCCGGCTCTCGTCCGGCTGCGACATCGCGTTCCCCTCTCGTCGGCGTCACACGGGATCTACCCGCCACCGGGCGAACGACTCCTACCCAGGCGAGGCCGACCCGCCGAGGCCACTGACGTCCGGTAGCTGCCCGCCACGGCGCGGCTCGGCCGGCCTGGGGCGGGGTTAGCCGCCCGAGCGGCGGGTAAGCCGCACCGCCCGACACGGCGGAAGGGGATCACATGTCCGAACGGCACACCGCACTGCGCTCGATGCACGATCTGGGCCTGGCGGCCTGGTTTGGCGGCTCCCTCATGGGTGCCTTCGGCGTCAATGGCGCAGCGGCGAAAATCAGCGACTCGACCCAACGGCTCCCGGTCGCCTCGGCCGGATGGTCCAAGTGGACCCCGGTCAACGCGGCCGCGATCGGCGCCCACCTGGCCGGCGCAGTCGGCGAACTGGTGACCGAGAGCCCACGGGTGGCGGCCCAGTCCGGCGTCGGCCGGGCCAGCGCCATCAAGACCGCGTTGACGATCGGCGCGCTGGCGGTCACCGGCTACAGCCGGTTGGTCGGCATGCGACTGGAGAAGGCCGGCGGCCCGTCGGTGAGCGGCGCCACCGAGCCGAACCACCAGACCCCGGCCGGTGTGGCCTCCTCGCAACGGCAGATGAAGCTGCTCCAGTGGGCCATTCCGGCGCTGACCGGGACCCTGGTCGTGGTCACCGCGTACATGGGTGAGCAGCAGAAGCCCGGCCAGGTGTTCCGCGGGATGCTCGGTCGCGCCGGTGGGATGAAGGGCGCCTCCAAGACCATGATCAAGATGGCGTCGATGAGCAACGGCAAGCGGCCGATGGCAATGGCCGGACGCTGAACGTCGGGCCGGCCGGCATCCCGCCGCCGCCTCGACGGCGGGGCGTTGGCCGGCCCTGCGTGCACCAGCGCGACGACGAACCCTGCGCGACGACGAGTCGATGCGCGCGCAGCGGCGTGCCGGTGACCTGTCCGGCGACGAGGTCGGGCGGGCAGCCCCGGCCCGAGGACGGCACATCGTCCGCCGGTAGCGGCGGACCGACGAGCGGGGTGGCCATGACGGCGCACGAGGGACGCAGCGGGAACAACGACCGGCTGGAGCCGGAGGCGACCAAGCCGTGGGGCACCGGCGACGGGTTCGACGCCGACGCGCCCTGGGGCGCTGACGACGACTCACCGATGGACGAGGGCAGCGAGGAGACCGCGGTGCCCGAGGGACGGCGCGGAGAGCGGCGCGCGGGCGCCCCGGCGGGCCGGTCGGACCCGGCGGGACGACACGGCTTCGGCTCGGTCGAGCCGACGCGTACGACCATGGCCGGGCCGGGCGCCCCACCCGATCCCGCCCCCAGCGGTCGGACCTTCCCCGACGACGCGGACATCGGCGAGACGACCCAGGACGCACTACGCAGCCGGGGCCGGCGGTCCTGAGCGGACCCGCCCCCGGCCGGGTGGCCACGTGCGCCGATCAACCGGTCGTCGGGACGGCGTGGTCGGCGACCATCGTCTCGGCGAGCAGTTGCGCCAGCCGGGTGGCGTCGCGCTGGGCCTGCCCGGCGCAGCAGTTGTTGAACAGCACGTGCAGCTCGTCCGGGAGAGCGGCGAACTCGGCCAGCCGTCCCGCCCAGTGCCGCAGCTCGTCATCGGCGTACGCGTACCGGAACTTCTCCTGCTTGTCGCCTTCGCCCCAGGCGTCGCTGTGACCGTGGAACCGGATGATCGCCGGCTCCGCCGTCATGGTCAGGATCGGTGGCACCGACGACGGGTGCCCCTGTGGCATGTCGACGCAGACCAGGGACAGGTCGTGGGCACGTAGCAGGTCCAGGGTGTCCGCCGCCGCGGCCTCGTCGTCCAACCAGGAGCCGTGCCGCAGCTCCACGGCGACCCGCCACGGCCGGCAGCGCTGTGCGAGCTCGACGATCCGGCGTTCGGCCGCCGGGCTGCGCACCAGCCATGGGGGAAACTGCAACATCACCACACCGAGCTTGCCGGCCGCCGCGATCGGGGCCACTGCCGCGCGGAACCGGGCCCACAGCTCGTCGTACGCCCGTTCGGGCAGGTCGCGGCGGCGGATCCGGCTCGGGCCGGCGGCCGGACGCAGGTCCCGGGGCAGCACGGCGACCGGTGTCGGGTGACCGGTGAAGAGGCTGAACGCCTTGACGTCGAAGGTGAAGTCGTCAGGTGTGGCGTCCACCCAGCTCTGGGTCGTCTCCGGCACCGGGATGGCGTAGTAGGACGTGTCCACCTCGACCAGCGGGAACTGGCTGGCATAGAAGCCCAGCCGGCGGGCCGGCGTGCTGGCCGAGCGTGGGTACCACCCGGAGCGCAGCAGGGACTGGTCCGCCCAGGACGACGTGCCCACCCTAATCACAGCCATGTCATTCAGTGGACCGCCATCGGCGCGAATCGGCAACCGCTGGCGGGCCTTTCGTCGACCCGGTGTCGTGCCCGGAAAGTGTCGGTGCCTCGCCCTACTGTGGCACCGGATGGACATCGACGAAGGGTGGCGCATGACCAGCACCGAGCAGCTCACCGGCGAACGCACCGACCTCCTGCAGGCGCTCCGCAGGCATCGCGGTTTCCTCCTGCAGACCGTCGACGGGCTCAGCGACGAGCAGGCGGCCACCCGCCCCACCGTCAGCGGCCTCTGCCTCGGCGGCCTCATCAAGCACGTCGCCGGTGTCGAGCACCGGTGGATGCTCTTCGCCGTGGGTGGCGCGGAGGCGATGGGCCGCGAGGAGGTCGACTGGGTCGGTCAGTTCCAGATGGCACCGGGCGAGACGCTCGCCGGGCTGGTCGAGCGCTTCCAGGAGGTGGCCGCCCAGACCGACGAGTTGGTCACCACCCTCGACCTGGACGCGGCGCACCCACTGCCGCAGGCCCCCTGGTTCGAGCCGGGGGCGAGCTGGACGGTCCGCCGGGTGCTGCTGCACCTCATCGCCGAGACATCCCAGCACGCCGGGCACGCCGACATCCTGCGCGAGTCGATCGACGGCGCCAAGACGATGGGCTGACCTTGGAGTGAGCGGTCGGCGCACGCTGATCGCGACGGGCCTCAGCGGAGCCGGGCGTGGTGCCGGGTCTCGCTGGTCCGGTCCCTGGCGTAGGCGTCGGAGTGGCCCCAGCGACCCGGGACGTCCAGCAGTTCCAGCCGACCCAACCCTTCGGGCACCGCGGGATTCACCAGCAGGTTGTCGCCGGTGGGTCGCAACCCGAGCGTGGTGGCCAACAGCGACAGCAGCGCACCGGACGACCACGCCTGCGGGCGGGCGGCCCCCGGCAACTGGACCGGATACTTCGTCAGGCTGCGCGCATGGCCGGCGATCGCCTCCGGCACCGCCCCACCGAGAGTCTGCGCCAGGTCGAAGATGCTGCCCGCGATCGTGGCGGCCTGCGTGTCGAAGCGGTAGCGGCGCAGCCCGGCGGCGATCAGGGCGTTGTCCGCCGGCCACACCGCACCCAGGTGGGCGCCCACCGGGTTGTACGGGCGCTGCCCGGTGGCGAAGGTGCGCACCCCCCAGCCGCTGAACAACCGCGGCCCGACCAGGTGCTCGGCGACCGCCTCCGCGCGGTCGTCCGGGACGATGCCGCTCCACAGCAGATGCCCCATGTTGGAGGCCAGCGCGTCGACCGGCTCACCGTACGGGTCGAGCGCCAACGCGTAGTACTCCCGGCGTGGCAGCCAGAAGTCCCGGTTGAAGCGGTCCTTCAACGCGGCGGCTTCCCGCTCCAGCCGGTCCGCGTACGCGGGGTCGCCCCAGAACTCCCGGGCCAGCCGGGCACCGCGCCTCTTCGCGTCGTACGCGTAGCCCTGCAACTCACAGGTGGCGCGGGGAAAGGCGGGTTGCTGGTCGTCGGCGCTGGTGATCGCCTCCGGGGAGTCCTTCCAGCACTGGTTGATCGCGCCGTCGCGCTCGTTGCGACGCTGGTATCGCACGTAGCCGTCCCCGGTCAGGTCGCCGTACTCGTCGATCCAGTCCAGCGCCATCCGGGCCGGGTGGCGCAACTCGCGGACCAGGTCCGCGTCACCGGACCAGCGCTCGTACTCGTCGAGCAGGACGACGAAGAGCGGGGTGGTGTCGGCCGCGCCGTAGTACAGCGCGTTCGCCCGGTCGCCGAACGCGCCGGACTCGCCGTAGCGGAGGTGCGCCAGGATCTTGCCCGGCTCCTCGTCCAGGTCGTCGTCGAGTTGGCCGCCCTGCATGAAGGCCAGCATCCGCAGCGTCGCGGGGGCCAACTGGGGGGTGAACGCCAGCGTCTCCAGACAGGTGATGATGCTGTGCCGTCCGCACAACCACATCGCCCACGGCAGGCCGGCGATCGGCACCTGGGTGTCGTACGACAGCGGCCGGTACCGCAGCGCCGCCAGGTCGGCCAGGCTGCCCCGGTACATCTCTTCCAACCCGTCGCGTTCGGCCACCAGTTGCGGCGCCTGGTTCATCCAGTCCGCCAGGCTCTCGCGCATCCCCGTCCGCACGGCGCGTTGGTGGGACTCCAGGGAGTCGCGGATGTCCTGCCCGTCCGCGCCGCCCATGGTCAGGGCGACGTGCAGGTCCGTCTCCCACTTCCCCTCCGGGGCGACCTGGATCCGGAACGTCATTCCTCCCTCGTCCACGTCGGCATCGACGGTGCTCCGCACGGTGGTCTGGCGGACGAAGCGCTGCCGTTGGTAACGCAGCACGAGCTGGCGGTTCGCCGAGTCCGCGGTGACCTCGACGGCCCGATGGCGGAGATGCCCGATCTCGGCGATGTCGGTGAAGTCGCTGCCCATCTCCAGTCGGATGGTGAAGTCGGCGGGCTCCGGCGAGTGGTTGAGCACCGTGATCTTCTCGTGCAGACAGTCGTGGATCGAGCGGTGGCGGATGATCGACACGTCGGCGTCGACGTAGTGGCTGGCCGCACCGGGGACCAGGAAGAACCGGGTCTCGAAGTACGTCATGTCGTCGCGGGAGAGCGCGTTGATCCGTTCGCCGTCGATCCGCAGCACCCAGTGCGACAGGAAGCGGGTGTCGTACGCGAAGAGCCCTACCGGTGCCCGCGGGTCCGCCTCGATGTCGCCCTGGGCGTCGCTGACCGCGAACACGTTGCCGGCGATCACGTGCAGCAGCTCCTGCTTCACGACAGTTCCTCCCGAGGGTCCGTCCCGGTCCGGCCCGAGGCCCGGGCGTCCATCGCGCTCTGGCCCAGCTCCCGCGGATGACGGGCGTCGCTCGGCCCAGCGAAGACTCGCCGCAGCAGCATCAGCAGCCGCATGTTGCCCTGCACGGTCAGCTCGTTGCGCAGCATCGCGGCGCCGGGATGCAGCTCGCCGTTGACCATTCGGTCGAACACCCACCGGTCCGCGCCGACCACCAGGTCGGCGTCCTCGGTGGACCGCGCCACCCGGACCTGCTGGTCGGAGATGGTCAGGTACCAGTGATCGGTGCTGCCCTCGTCGCGTACGTCCAGCCGCAGCGTTCCTGCGGTGCTCTCCGGCAGGTCGGGACGCCGGCCGGCGTCCAGCTGTTGCAGGTACTGCTCCGCTGTCGCGCCCATCGAGTCCCCTCCCCACGCTTCCCCGCAGGATCACCCGCGCCAGGGTGAGGCCGGTTCACCCGGAACGGGTGAGGGTGCGCCGGGGCCGCGCCGGCTCGGCCCGTTTGCCGGGCGACAGGGTGGGCAGGCCGATGGTTCAGTCGAGACGGACGGGGGCATCGTCATGCGTGCACTGCGGTTGCGGGAGTGGAAGTCGGAACCGGAGTTGGTCGAGGTCCCCGACCCGACGCCCGGGCCGGGTCAGGTGGTGGTCCGGATCGGCGGTGCCGGCGCCTGTCATTCCGACCTGCACCTGATGGACGAGTTCGAGCCGGGTGTGATGCCCTGGAACCCACCGTTCACCCTCGGTCACGAGAACGCGGGCTGGGTGCACGCCCTCGGCGACGGGGTGACCGGGCTGTCCGTCGGGCAACCGGTCGCGGTATTCGGCGCATGGGGTTGTGGCACCTGCGCCCGTTGTCGGCTCGGGATCGACCCGTACTGCGAGAACCCGGCCGCTGCGCCGGTACCGAGCGGAGGCGGTGGGCTTGGGCTGGACGGCGGAATGGCCGAGTTCGAACTGGTCCCGGACGCACGGCACGTCGTACCTCTTCCGGAGGGCCTGGACCCGGCGCAAGCCGCACCGCTGACCGACGCGGGACTCACCCCGTACCACGCCATCCGGCGCTCCTGGCCGAAGCTGCCACCGGGCAGCACGGCCGTGGTGATCGGGGTCGGCGGGCTGGGGCATGTGGGTGTGCAGATCCTCAAGGCCACCACAGCCGCACGCGTGATCGCCGTGGACACCCGCGCCGAGGCGCTGCGGCTGGCTGAGGAGTGCGGCGCCGAGCGGACAGTGACCTCCGGACCGACCGCCGCCGAGGAGATCCGGGACGCCACCGGAGGGCGGGGCGCCGACGTAGTGCTGGACTTCGTCGGCACGGACAGCACCCTGGCGCTCGGCGTGGCGACGGCTCGCACCGTGGGCGACCTGACCATCGTGGGGATCGGCGGCGGCACCGTGGGGGTGTCGTTCTTCTCCGTGCCGTACGAGGTGAGTATCGCCACCACCTACTGGGGCAGCCGACCCGAGCTGGTGGAGGTGCTCGACCTGGGTGCCCGGGGCCTGGTCCGGCCGAACACCACCACCTTCGCCTTGGACGACGCCCTGGACGCGTACCGCCAGATGCGCGACGGGACCCTGGAGGGCCGGGCGGTGATCGTGCCGTGAGCCCGACCGTCAGCCGGCCTCGATCAGGCCGCGCAGGTAGGCGGCCTGGCCCACGTGTTGCAGGTCGTCCTCGACGACGCTGACCAACCGGACGCCGAGGGTGACCGGCGGGTCCCACGCCTCGTCGACCACACGGTCCAGGTCCGCCGGGGCCAGACCGGCCAGGAACGATCCGGTACGCGCCGCGACGGCCTCGTAGTAGTCGACCAGCGCCTGTGGGCTCTCCGGCCGAACCGTCGCGACCTTCGCGGGCGAATGCCCGTAACCGGTGTCGTCAGGGTCGGCGGCGAGCCCGAACCGTCCCGCCCAGTCGCCGCTCACCCAGATCTGCTCGGCGTCGAGGACCTCGGCGACGTGATGGTCCTGCACCCGGGTGAGGTGCCAGACCAGCCAGCCGATCGAGTTGGCACCCGGGGCGGGTTGCTGGCGCAGTTGCTCGGGGCTGAGGCCGTCGACCGCCGCGCGGACAAGGTCGGGCAACCGGTCGTACGCCTCGGTCAGCAGGTCATTCACATTCACGTGCTGCGCCTTCCTGGTCGGTTTCGGATCAGGTACCGCCGGACACGGGCGGGCAAACCTCGGCCGCTACGGTGATCAAATGGTCGCCGCGCTGGAGTTGTACCTGGACCCGGACGCCACCCGCCGGATCCGGGTGCTCTGGGACGCGCTGGAGGCCGAGGGCGTGCAGAGCATGCGCTCGCTGCTCGAGCAGCGCCACCGTCCGCACGTCTCGCTCACGGTGGCGCCCCGGTTCGACCCGGAGCAGGTTGCCGAGGCGTTACAGGGGACGGTGGTGGCCGCCCCGTTGCGGCTCGAATTTCAGCACGCCGGCCAGTTCGTCGGTCGGGTGCTCTGGCTCGGTCCGACGCCCACCCCAGAGTTGCTGGCGCACCACCGGCTGGTGCACGACCGGCTCGCCGCCGCCGGCATCCCCCTCGCCGAGCACTACCAGCCGGGTCGCTGGGTCCCGCACTGCACACTTTCCATGCGGGTGCCGAACACGCTGATGTCCGCCGCGGTGCGCCGCTGTCTGGAGGTGTTGCCGCTGGCCGCGACGGTGGTCGGTGCGGCGCTCACCGACCACGCGCGCGGCATCGCTCACCCGCTGCCTTGACCATGCCTCGACCGTCGATGCGTAATGTCCGGTTTGGCGGGCGGCAGTCGGAAACCCGAAAACAAGCGGTGCGGATACGGCCGGGCGTGGGAAGGTTCGAGTGGCTGTCGTAACGGTGGTGGGCTGCTCGCGGGCGGTCCACCTGGCCGGTGGCGCGAATTCACCCCGCGCCGCCCACGGCGGCTTCGACGAGGAGAGGCAGGGCCCATGCAGGCTCAGCGCAGGCCACCGCGCACGGAGCGGAGCCAGACCCGGGACGACCGGACCGGCGGCGGGATGACCGGGGCGGCCACGCCACTGACGATCTGGGCGGCCGCCGTACTGCTCGGCCGGATCGGTGCCGGCGACGACGACGTCGAGGACGAACGGCACATCCTGCGCGGCATCGAGTGAGTCCCGGCCGTACGGCTGCGCCATCGACGTCCCGCCGCGGGGGAGCGACTCAGAGCCAGCCGCGCCGCTTGAAGATCAGGTAGAGGGTGCCGCAGACCAGCAGCATCAACAGCAGCGCGAAGAGGTAGCCGAAGCGCCAGTTGAGCTCCGGCATGTGGACGAAGTTCATGCCGTACACGGTGCCGATGAGCGTGGGAGCGAAGAGGATCGCCGCCCAGGACGAGACCTTCTTCAGCTCCTCGTTCTGGCTGTAGCTGGCCGCCGTGAGGCTGCGCATCTCCTCGTTCTGCTGCTGCGACACGAGGGTGGCGTTGACGGTGAGGATGTTCTGCAACAGGTGCCGGAAACCGTCCACCCGCTCCACCACCTGGGTCAGGTGGTCGGTCACGTCGCGCAGGTAGCGGCGCAGCTCCTCGTCGGCGCTGGCGCTGCCCGCGCCGACGGCCAGCGCGTCGAGCACGCTGAGCAGCGGACGGGCGGCCCGCTGGAACTGGATGACCTCGCGGCTGAGGCCGTAGATGCGGCGGCTGGCGTTCGGGTCACCACCGAACACCTGGGTCTCGATCTCGTCGATGTCGTTCTCCAGCCCGGCCACCACCGGCGCGTACCCGTCGACGACCTGGTCGAGGATCGCGTACAGGACCGCCTCCGGGCCCCGGGCGAGCATCTGCGCCTCGGTCTCCATCCGCCGCCGCACCGCGGCCAGATCCGGCGCCTCACCGTGGCGGACGGTGACCACGAAACCCGGCCCGATGAACAGGTGCAGCTCGGAGAACTCGACCTCCTCCCGGAGGTCGTCGTAGCGGGCGGCGCGCAGCACCACGAACAGGGTGTGCCCGTACCGCTCCAGCTTGGGCCGCTGGTGGGCGTTGATCGCGTCCTCGACCGCCAGGTCGTGCAGCCGAAACTCCCGGGCCAGCGAGGTGATCTGTTCGATGTCGGGCCGGTACAACCCGATCCAGGCCATCGCGTCGTTCTGCTCCTGGAGGCAGCGGTACGTCTCGGCGAGGCCGGACGGCGAGGCGAACCGGTGCCCCCGCAGGTAGACGGCGCTGTCCACCAGGCCGTGGGACGCGACGGGCGACTGCGGGGACGCCGCCACACCGACCCTCGTCTCGTACTCGTCGAGTTGACGGCCGAAGCCACCACCCGGGCGGAAGCGACGGCCGCCGACCATGCCCTGTCCCCTCCCCCGGTGCCGTCCGGTCCCGACCGGGGCGCTGCATCCCCCCTGTCCTGGGCCCGAAACCCACTGCGGCGTCGGTTGGGTTCCGCGCAGCGGCGGACGGGGATGGCCCGGCGGGCGGATACTCACGGTGACCGTGGGCGGGACGACGGGGGACGCGCCGGTGAGGGTCAGAGGCACGGGCCGGTTGCTGCGGGGGTGGCTGCTCGACGCCGGCTCAGACCAGGCCGCGCAGCACCCAGGGCCGCACAGGCGCCCGCCGGAGCACCGACAGCACCCGTGGTGGAAGGTGATGTGCCTGACCGGTGTCGACTACTTCTCCACGCTGGGTTACCAGCCGGGCATCGCGGCCTTGGCCGCCGGGGCGCTCTCGCCGGTGGCGACCCTGGTGCTGGTGCTGGTGACCCTGCTGGGCGCGCTGCCGGTCTACCGGCGGGTGGCGGTGGAGAGCCCGCACGGTGAGGGCTCCATCGCGATACTGGTACGCCTGCTCAGCTACTGGCCGGGCAAGCTGCTGGTGCTGGTGCTGCTCGGTTTCGCGGCCACCGACTTCATCATCACCATCACCCTCTCGGCCGCCGACGCGACGGCGCACATCGACGAGAACCCTTTCTGGCCGAGCGGGTTCAAGGGGCACGACGTGCTGGTCACGCTGCTGCTCGTGTCGCTGCTGGGTGCGGTGTTCCTCAAGGGATTCACCGAGGCCATCGGAATCGCCGTCGTCCTGGTCGCGGTCTACCTGACGCTGAACGCGGTCGTGGTGGCCGACTCGCTGTGGAGGGTGGTGACGCACCCGAGCGCGGTCGGCGACTGGACCACCGCGCTGACCACCGGGCACGGCGATCCGTGGCTGGTGGTCGGGCTGTCGGTGCTGGTCTTTCCGAAGCTGGCGTTGGGCCTGTCCGGCTTCGAGACCGGGGTGGCCGTGATGCCGAGCGTACGGGGGGACCCGCAGGACTCCGAGGCACGACCGCTGGGCCGGATCCGGGGAGCGCGCCGGCTGCTCACCACCGCAGCGGTCATCATGAGCGTTTTTCTGATCACCAGCAGCGTGACGACCACGGTGCTGATCCCGCCGGAGGCCTTCCAGGCGGACGGGCCGGCGAACGGTCGGGCGCTGGCCTATCTGGCGCACGCCCACCTCGGCGAGGCGTTCGGCACCATCTACGACCTGTCCACCATCGGAATCCTCTGGTTCGCCGGGGCGTCGGCGATGGCTGGTCTACTCAACCTCGTGCCGCGCTACCTGCCCCGCTACGGCATGGCGCCAACCTGGGCGCGGGCCGTCCGGCCGCTGGTGCTGGTCTTCACCTCGGTGGCGTTCCTCATCACGATCGTCTTCGAGGCCAGCGTGGACGCGCAGGGCGGCGCGTACGCCACCGGGGTGCTGGTGTTGATCACCTCGGCCGCGACGGCGGTGACGCTCGCCGCGCTGCGTCAGCGTCAGCGTGGTCGCACCATCGCCTTCGGAGTCGTCACGGTGGCCTTCGTCTACACCACTGTGGCGAACGTGGTGGAGCGGCCCAGCGGCGTCAAGATCGCGGCCTGTTTCATCGGCGGGATCATTCTGGTGTCGATGCTGTCCCGGCTGATGCGGGCCTACGAGCTGCGCGTCGATCACGTCGAGCTGGACCCCGCCGCGGCCCGGATGATCGACGAACGCGCCGGCCGGCGGATCCGCCTCATCGCACACGAACCTGACCGGCGCGACGAGGCGGAGTACCGCGCCAAGCTGGCCCAGACCATGGCGGACAACGACTTTCCCGACGACAGCGACGTCATCTTCGTCGAGGTCACGGTCACCGACCCGTCCGATTTCGAGACCGAGTTGCTGGTCCGCGGCAGCGTGGTCGACGGCCGCTGTCCGGTGCTCAGCCTGGCCAGCTCGTCGGTCCCCACCGCGCTCGCCGCCCTGCTGTTGGAGATCCGCGACCGCACCCGTCGGCGACCCCACATCTACTTCGAGTGGTCCGAGGGCGGCCCGGTTCGCAACTTCCTGCGCTACCTGGCGTTCGGGCAGGGCGCCATCGCCTCGGTGACCCGGGAGATCCTGCGCCGCCAGGAGCCCGACCCGCACCGTCGACCGCACGTGCACGCCGGCTGACCTGCGCGCGGGCCGGCCGTCGGGCACGGTGAGCGTGGTCATAACGACTGGACGGCCCACCCCTTGGTGCTGCTAGCCTCGGCGCAGGTCATGAGCGCCAGCGCGAAGCCCCGGCTCGCTGGCCGGCAACCCTCCTCCGCGGTGGGGTGCCCCGGGTGAAGACCAGGCACCGGCACGACGTCGGTGCAAGCGTGGCCTGGCACCCAGGTCAGCACAGACCCGGGAGAACCATGCGCATCCTCAGCACCGTCCCACCGATCGACGTCGCGGACTCCCGCACCGGTCGACCCTCGCCCGCACTGACCCGGCGACGGCACGTGGACATGATGCGAATGTGCAGCGCCGCCTGTCGTCGCGGCACCGCGCTCTAGCACCCCCCTTCCCGCACTCCTTCCCACCGGTACGCCCATCGGGCGTGCCGTCGGTGGCGCACGCCCGTGCCCGCCGAGACACACCCTTCGGAGACACCGTGCGATTCCTTCCTGCCCTGACCCGTGCCGCCGCCCTGGGGGCGGCGACGATCCTGGCCGCCACCGCCCTCACCGCCTGCGGCGACGACAGCTCGTCCGACGCCACCGCCAACCCGTACGGCCTGGCCCAGCCGGGCGTGTTGCGTGCCGGCACGCTGACCGACGCCCCGCCGAACGTGTACCTCAAGGACGGCAAGTTCACCGGCTTCGACAACGACCTGCTGACCGCCGTGGCCGGCAAGCTCGGCCTGAAGGTCGAGTTCGTCGGCACCGACTTCTCCGCGCTGCTCAGCCAGGTCAACAACCGCAAGTTCGACGTCGGCAGCTCCTCGATCACCATCACCGAGGCACGTAAGAAGACAGTCGACTTCGGCAACGGCTACGACTTCGGCTACTTCGGCCTGGACGTCCCGGCCGGCTCGCCGATCACCAGCTTCGACCAGCTCACCGGCAAGCGGGTCGTGGTGGTGCAGGGAACCGTCCAGGACGACTACGCCACCGGCAAGCAGCTGAACCCGGTGCGGGTGCCGGACTACAACGGCGCGATCAACCAGCTCAAGGCGGGCACCGCCGACGCGTGGATCGCCCCGGCGGAGATCGGCGAGAAGTCGGCGACCGACAGCAACGGCAAGATCACCGTGGCGGCCAAGCAGCTCAGCCCGGCGCCGACCGCGTACGCCGTGGCCAAGGGGAACGACAAGCTGCGCGAGGCGCTGAACAAGAGCCTCGACGAGGTCATCGCCGATGGCACCTGGAGCCGGTTGCAGGCGCAGTACTACCCGGGGCGGCCGGTCCCGGCGGACTTCTCGCCGGGCAGCGGCACGGTGAAGGTTTCGGCCGCGTCGACCACGCCGACGGCGTCCGCGTCGACCGCGTCCTGAGCCGATGACGAGCGAGCGGGGCGGTAGGAGAGGCGACCGATGGATCCGTTGAGCACCCTGTGGGAAACCTTCTTCGACTGGGACGCGATGCGCGAGGCGCTGCCCGAGATGCTGACCGTCGGGTTGCCCAACACGCTGATCCTGGCGGTCTCCGCCGCCCTGCTCGGCTCGGTGCTGGGCCTGCTGCTGGCCGTCGCCGGCATCTCCCGCAGCCGCTGGTTGCGCTGGCCGGCGCGGGTCTACACCGACGTGTTCCGGGGGCTGCCGGCCGCCGCGACGATCCTGCTGATCGGCGTCGGGCTGGCCCCGCTGGGCATGCAGGTCTGGGGGCCGGATCCCTACCCGTTGGGCATCCTGGCGCTGTCGCTCATAGCCGCCGCGTACATCGGGGAGATCTTCCGCTCCGGCATCCAGTCGGTGGAGGCCGCCCAGTTGGAGGGCGCCCGGGCGCTCGGCTTCTCCTGGGCCGACGCGATGCGGCTGGTGATCATCCCGCAGGGCATCCGGCGGGTGCTGCCAGCCTGGGTGAACCAGCTCATCGCGCTGATCAAGGACTCCAGCCTGGTCTACTTCCTCGGCCTGGTGGCCAGCCAGCGGGAGCTGTTCCGGATCGGGCAGGACTACGCGGCCACCACCGGCAACGAGTCCGCGCTGCTGCTGGCGGGGCTCTGCTACCTGGCGTTGACCGTTCCGTTGACGCACGTCGTCAACTGGATCGACCGGCGGCTGCGCAACGGTCGGCCGGCCACCGGGCCGACCGAGGACGACGACGACACCGCGTCGTACGCCGCGACGGAAGGAGACCGGCGATGACCACCGCCACGACGACCTCGGTCAGCCTCGACGTACGCGACGTGCATCTCGCCTTCGGACCGAACCGGGTGCTGCGCGGCGTCGACCTCTCGGTGCCGCGCGGCGCGACCGCCTGCGTCATCGGCCCGTCCGGGTCGGGCAAGTCAACCCTGCTGCGCACCATCAACCGGCTGATCGAACCGGACCGGGGCGACGTGCTGCTGGACGGGCGCAGCGTGCTGGGCGACGACCCGGACGCGCTGCGGCAGCGGGTGGGCATGGTGTTCCAGCAGTTCAACCTCTTTCCACACATGAGTGTGCTGCGCAACGTCACGCTGGCGCTGCGCCGACTGCGCAAGCTCGGCGAGGACGAGGCGGAGACTGTCGCCCGGGCCCAGTTGGAGCTGGTCGGGCTTGCCGGCAAGGCGAGTTCCCGGCCGGCGCAGCTCTCCGGTGGTCAGCAGCAGCGGGTGGCGATCGCCCGCGCGCTGGCGCTGCGGCCCGAGGTGATGCTCTTCGACGAGGCGACCTCGGCGCTCGACCCGGAGCTGGTCAAGGGTGTCCTCGGGGTGATGGCCGACCTGTCCGCCGCCGGGATGACCATGGTGGTGGTGACCCACGAGATGGGCTTCGCCCGGCAGGTCGCCGACACCGTCGCCTTCATGGACCGGGGCGTGGTGCTGGAGGCCGGACCACCCGAGGCCATCTTCGAGCGGGCCGAGCATCCGCGGCTGCGCCGGTTCCTCGACCAGGTGCTCTGAGCCGCGCCGGTTGCACCGGCAACCGACTGTCACTCGTTCGGCCCGCGCCCCAGCAGCCGGATCTCCTCGTTGTCCAGCGCCTCCTGAAGTTCCAGCAGCACCAGGTCGTCGATTTCCCGGTTGTCGCGCAGTCGGGTGACCTCGCGGCGCTTGTAGGCGAGGACGCGAAGGCGCAGCTGCCGCTCCAGCCGACGTTCCTCGGCGGTCTTCGCACCGCCCTCGTTGAGGTCCTCCAGATGCCGCTGGTACTCGGCCTGCAACCGACGGACCGCCTCCTGTTCGGCACCGACCTCGGCGGCGACCTGTGGGAGGGCGGCCAGGCCCGCCTCGGCGGCCCGCTGACGGGCATGCCGGGTCTCGTCGACGCGTTCCGGGTCGCCGCTCAGCCTGGCCCAGCGCACCACCAACGGCAGGGTGGTGCCCTGGAACAGCATGATCAGCACGATCACCAGCGCGGTGACGAAGATGATCAGATCGCGTTCGACAACCGGTCGACCATCGACCGTCATCGTCGGGACGGCCAGGGCTGCGGCGAGCGATACCGCACCCCGGAAACCGGACCAGCCCGCGACGGTCCCCACCCGCCAGCTCGACGGCCCCTGGCTCGGGTCCATGATGCGACGCCGTCGCAGCCTCGCGAACTGCGCGGTCAGGTAGACGAAGAAGAGCCGGGTGCCGATCACGACCAGGGTCACCACCAGCACGATCAGCAGAGCCCGCCCGGTCGAGGTGCTGGTGATGCCCCGCACCGCGCGGGGAATCTGCGTGCCGAGCAGGACGAACAATCCACCGTTGATCAGGAAGGTGGACAGGTCCCAGAACGCGTACGCCAGCACCCGGGACCGGGCGCGGATCACCCGCGGGCCGGCGTAGGCCAGGACCAGGCCGGCGACCACCACCGCCAACACACCACTGGCGTGCACCGAGTCGGCGAGCAGGAAGGCGCCGAACGGCGTCAGCACGCTGAGCGCGCCCTCACGCAGCGGATCGTCGAGCCGCTTGCGGATCAGCACCACGGCGGCCCCCACCAGCAGACCGGCGACCACCCCGCCGACGCTGGCGCCGACGAACTCCTCGCCGATGCCGAGCACGCCCGGCTCAGCGCTGTGGCTGAGCAGACCCACCGCCACCGCGAAGATCACCAACGCGGTGCCGTCGTTGACCAGGCTCTCCGCGTGCAGGGTGGTGAGCAGCTTGCGGGGCAACCGCTTGGCCAGGCCGGTGACCGCGGCGGCGTCGGTCGGCGCGAGGACCGCGCCGAGCACCCAGGCGGCGGCGGGGTTCACCCCGAACGCCTGCGCGGTGAACGACACCGTGACCATGGTGAGCACCACCAGCACCACGGCGAGCATCCCGATCACCGGCAGGTTGGCGCGGATCTCGCGCAGGCTGATGGTGAGGCTCTCCCGGTACAGGATCGCCGGCAGGAAGATCAGCAGGACCAGATCCGGTTCCAGGGTGACCTCGGACAGCGGCGGCGTGAGCCCGAGCAGCACGCCCAACGCGATGAGCAGGACCGGCGGGGCCACCCGGTACCGACCGCCAAGGGTGGTGCCGACGAGGACGGTGGCACCGAGCACCACGATCAGGACGAGCGCCTCCACGCCTACCCCCTCGGACCATGGCCGACGGCCGACGCGCCGGTGGCTCCATCTGACCGCACCGACCGGTGGGTTCCGGCCGAAACCGGCAAGTTGTCGCGGGTGCGGCTCAGTCCGTGGCACGGGCGCGGGCGGTCACCGCCCGGGCCGTACGACGGTGCGCGGCCGCCTCCTCGTCCCGACCCAGCGCGGCGGCCAGGTCGGCGAGGTGCCCGGCCACCGGGCCGACGGTGAGCACCCCGCTGCCCGCGGCCAGCTCGTCGGCGGCGGGCAGCAGTTCGGCGTGGACCCGGGTCATCGTGGCCCGGTCGCCGAGCACGCGCGCCGCCCGACCGACGAGGCAGAGCCGTACCTCGCGCAGCAGATCGTGCGGTCCCTCGGGGATGGTCCGCAGTGCGGCCGCGGCGGCGTTCCGTTCGCCGTCGGCGAGCAGCAGCAACGGCCGGACCCACGGTTCGTGCGGACCCCAGTCCAGGTCCGCCCAGTCGTCCGCGCCGGTGATCAGCAGGTCGGCGCCGGTGCCCGGCCGGTCGGCGCCGATCGTGTCGGCCAGCCGCAGGCCGAGCAGGGCCAGCGGGAGCAGCCCTTCGGTCAGCCCCGGCATGCCGCCGGCGCTCGCAGGGTCGGCAGCCGAGGCGTACGCCCGCGCCGCCGCGGCCGAGTCGCCGTCGAGTGCCAGCCGCAGCGCGGCGTACCACCGGGTGAAGACGCCGACCAGCGGCAGTTCGTAGCGTTCGGCGAGGCGGTCGGCGGCGCGCGCGTGTGCGTCGGCGGCGGGCCGGTCGGCCAGCGCGCAGCTGGCCTGGACCAGGACGAGGTGACCGAGCACCTCGAAGGTCACCAGGTGGTGCGGGACGGCCAGGTCGACCAGGTCGACGCCGATCCGGGCCCGCGCGTCGGCCAGCCCGACGCGGTGGAAGGCGTGCATGAAGCGGGCGTTGAGCGCGAAGGCCACCAGCTTGGGATCGCCGACGCTGCGGGCGATCGTCTCGGCCTCGTCGGCGGCACGGCGGCCACGATCGGTGGTGGTGCCGCGCAACTCCAGCGCGAGGGTGCTCAGCAGCCGGCTGCGCTGCGCCGAGCGGGTCGGGCCGAGCGCGGCCAGGGCGTGCTCGGCCGCGCGGACGATGTGCCCGGAGAGCAGGTCGTCGTCGTTGCGCGTCCAGCTGGCGGGCACGTCGAAGCCGGCCAGCGCCTCCTGGATCAGCAGGGGGTCGCCGGTGGACTCGGCGGCGGCGATCGCCTCGGCTCGCCGTCGCCGCGCCTCGGCCAACCGGCCCGTCACCGCCAGTGCCCGCCCCAGGCCGAGCAGCGCCGTCACCCGCCCACGCGGCTCGACCCCACCGGCGCGGTCGTACGCGTCGATCGCCTGACCCCACAGCCGGGCCGCCTCGTGGGGGTTGCCGCCCCGTTCGGCCCGCTCGGCCGCCACCCGCGCGTACCTCGACGCCTCAGCGGCCGCGACCGGCCCACCGGCGCGCAGCAGGTGGTACGCGAGGGCCGCCGGCTCGACGGGTTCCCGCTGCCGCAGCACCTCGGCGACGGCCGCGTGCCACGAGGAGCGGCGCGGCGCGGACAGGTCGGCGTAGAGCGTGTCGCGGACCAGGATGTGGGTGAAGCGCAGCCGCCCGTCGGGCTCCCGCTCGGTGAGGAATCCGGCCGCCAGGGCGCGGTCCACGGCGTCCAATGCTGCCGTCGGGTCACCGGCCAACACGCCCAGCACGTCCGGGTCGAGGTCCCGGCCGAGCACTGCGGCCTGTCGCAGCACGGTACGGGTCGAGGCGGGTAGCTGCGCCAACCGGTGCCGGATCACATCGCGTACCCCGGGCGGCACGGCGGCCAGCCCCGCCTCCCCCGCAGCCGCGTACAGCTGGGCCAGTTCGCGGACGAAGAAGGGGTTACCGCCGCTGCGCTTATGGATCGACCGGGCGGTGGTCGGGTCCAGCTCCGCGCCGACGATGACGCCGGCCAGCTCACCGGTCGCCGCCGCGGGCAGGCCGGCAAGGTACTCCCGGGTCGGCTCCAGCCCGGCGGCGCGGGCCAGGGTGGCGGTCAACTCCGGGCTGATCTCGGTGGCCCGGTAGGTGCCGAGGATCAGCACCGGCCCGCTGGCCGGTTGCGGGCCGATGAGCAGTGCGGTCAACAGGTCCAGGGTGTCACCGTCGGCTCGGTGCAGGTCGTCGAGGACCAGGAGGACCGGCCCCCGGTCGGCGACCGCCGACAGCAGCGACGCCACCGCACGGTGCCGACGAAACCGCACAGTTGCGGGGTCGGCCGACCCGTGCGCCGAGCCGTCATCCGGGTCGGCGGCGACGACGGGGGCAGCCGGCCCGGCGAGCGCGTCGGTGATCTGGGTCCAGGGCCACGCTGGTGGAGCGCCCTCGTACTCCGGGCTGCGTCCCCACGCCGTGGTCCAGCCCTCGGCGGCGAGCCGCCGGCTCAGTGCTTCCGCCAGGGCCGTCTTGCCGGCGCCCGGGTCGCCGCTGAGCAGGGCGAGCGTCGGCTGGCCATCTCGGGACGCGGTCTCGGCGGCGTGCCGCAGCCGCTCCAGCTCCGCGTCGCGGCCGACGAATGGGCGCTGCCCCGCCTCGACGGGTCGAACGAGTGCCCCGAGGCCGGGGGCGACGGCCCGGTCGACGGGTGGGGTGAGGTGCGGGGCCTGGGCCAGGATGTCGGCTTCCAGTTGTCGCAGCTCGGGCCCCGGGTCCACGCCCAACTCGGTAACCAGGACGTGGCGGGCCTCCCGCAGCGCGGCCAGCGCGTCGCCCTGCCGGCCGGCGCGGTACCGGGCCACCGCGAGCAGTCGCCAGGCGTCCTCGCGCAGCGGATAGCTGGCCAGGTGCGCCGGTAGCTCCGCGGCGGCCTCGTCCGGTCGGCCCACCGCCAGGAGCGCCTCCGCCCGCCGCTCGACGGCGAGCATCCGCAGCTCGTTCAGTCGGTTGATCTCCGCGACGGCCCAGGACTCGTTGGCACAGTCGGCGTACGCGGGTCCGCGCCAGAGTGCGAGCGCCGCGTCCAGCGCGGCCAGGGCCGGCGCGGGACGTCCGACCACCAGCAGCCGGGCCGCCTCCCCGACCGCAGCCTCGAACCGTCCGGCGTCCACCGTTTCCGGGGCGGCCTTCAACACGTACCCGGGCGGCTCGGTGACCAGGATCCGGGGCGGCTGCCGGGGTGGTCGATCGGGTTCGAGGGCCCGGCGCAGGTCGGCGACGAAGGTCCGGATCGCGCCCACCGCACCGTCCGGTGCGACGTCCCACAGGTCGTCGACGAGACGCTCCACCGGCACCACCCGACCGTGGGCGATCAACAGCCGGCCCAGCACCAGGCGCTGCCGATGCCCCCGCAGGGGGACCAGACCATGCTCGGTCGCGGCGGTCACCGGCCCGAGTACGCCGAAGGTCACCGCGACGGGCGCCGACAGCTGCCTGGTCATGGCACCACCCTAGGTGGGCGGCCCGGCCGGCACTGATCCGACGCTGACCGGCTGCTGATCACCGGCGGGCAGGCTCGACGAGGTACGACGGCGACGGGCCGCAGCCCTCGCCGGCACTGCTCACCAGGAAGGTTCCCCGTGGACCCCAGGATCAACGGATTCGACTACCGACGCGTCACCGTCGCCGACGGGGTGGCGCTCAACGCCGCAGTGGGCGGTTCCGGGCCGGCCATCGTGCTGTTGCACGGTTTTCCGCAGACCCACCTCATGTGGCGGCACGTCGCGGCCGACCTGGCCGCCGACCACACGGTCATCTGCCCCGACCTTCGCGGCTACGGCGACAGCGACAAGCCGCTCGACACCGACGGCGCCGGGTACGCCAAGCGCACCATGGCCGCCGACATCGTGGCGCTGGCCGGCGCGCTCGGTCACGACCGGTTCGCGTTGGCCGGGCACGACCGGGGTGCCCTGGTCGCGTTCCGGTCCGGCCTCGATCATCCGGCGGCGATCAGTCAGCTGGCCCTGCTCGACGTGCTACCCACCCTGGACATGTGGGACGTGCTGCACGGCGCCAGCGCCGCGGTCGCGTTCCACCTGTACCTGATGGCGCAGCCGCCGGGCCTGCCCGAAGAGCTGATCGCCGGCAGCCCGGACGCCTTCTTCGGTCACTTCCTGGACATCTGGACCCGCGACCCGGAGGCCCTGCCGGCGGACGTGCGGGCCGCGTACCTGTGCGCGTCCCGCGACGCGGTTCCCTCGATCGTCGCCGACTATCGGGCGTCGGCCGGGATCGACGTGGCGCACGACGCCGCTGACCGGGCTGCCGGCAACCAACTGCGGATGCCGGTGACGGTGCTCCAGCAGGACTGGGGCGCGGCGCTGGGCTACGACGCGGCGGCGGTGTGGCGGGCCTGGGCGCCGGATCTGGACCACCAGACGGTCAGCTGCGGACACTTCATGGCCGAAGAGGCCCCGGCCGAGGTGCTCCGGGCGATGCGCGCCCTGCTCGCCCGTTGATCGATCGGCGGCCCGGTCACACCACTGTCACCCTCGGCGGATATCCGACACTGGCAGTCAGCGGGGTGGCGAAGTGACCGGGTCGCCGCACTTCCCGCGCGGACACCACCCGAACGCGCCTGAAGTGGGCCCTGACCTGGGGTAATGCGGCGTTACACCAGGTGGACGACAACGGGTCATCGGTGATACACAGGCAGATATCGGCAGCCAACGACGTCTGGTCGCTCCCTCTTCTCGCCCAACCACGTCAGCAGGCGACGCAGCCAGTGGGCCCTGCCGCGCGGACCGCAGTTCGACGGCGCGACCCACCCCAACGGCACTGGTCCGCCGGCCGCTGACGGACGTCGGTTCTGGACCAAGGAGTTGCCGTGAGAGCTCGCCTTCTAGCCCGCCACCGACCGTACGAGATCGCTGTCCTGGTCGCGGCAGCCCTCTCCGGCGTACTGATACTGACCCTCAACGTCCGTCCGACATCCGTTCAGGTGTCCATGCCGGCACCCATCCTGATCGCCTGGGAGCTGGGGCAGATCGCGGTGGGCGTGGTCGGACTTCTGGGCATCCTGTGGCCCGGCCGGCTCTCCACCGGGCTCGGCCTCGAACTCGCGTCGGTGCTGGTGCTCGGCACGATCACCGGCATGTACGCGGTAGCCGTGTTGGTCGTGTCCGGACGCAATTCCGTCGTCGCGATCTCGTTCATGATGGCGGTCAGCGTTGGATCGTTCTGGCGGGCCGCACAGATCGTCATCGACCTGCGCCACCTGGCCCGCGTCTGCGAATCTGCGACCTACGAACAGTTGCGGACAGGTGTCACGTGATAACCGCACCCGCGCCAGCCGCGCCGCACTGGGTACAGGTGGCGCTCAGCGTGCTCGGCATCCTGGGCGGAGGCACCGGCCTGGCCGCGATCGCCGCCGTGGTGGTGCAGCGAGGCAAGTTCAAGGCCGACGCCGCCGACACGCTCACCGAGGCCGCCCTCACCCTCGTGCAGCCGCTGCAGACCCGGATCACCCAGTTGGAGGGCGAGGCGCTCAGCGCCCGGTCCGAGCTGGGCACCCTTCGCGAGCAGGTCAACCAGTTGCAGTTCGTGGTCCGGGTGCTCACTCGGACACTGGACCGCTGGCGTGCCGCCATCCGTGCCCCGGACGCCACGCTGCGGAAGGTCCGCGCGACGGTGGCGGAGTCCGACCGGATTCCCGAGATGGACCGTTGACCGGCAGCACGGCGCTGCGGCCGGCACGGCTGGGCATGGCCGCCCCGCGACCGGCACGGCTGGGCATGGCCGCCCCGCGACCGGCACGGCTCAGCCAGCAGCACGAAGGCGTTCGATGAGGTCGTGCACCGCCGCCCGGAAATCGGGGTCGGTCTCGCCCGGATGGTGCCCCCGTATCGGCGGCGCGGACCGCTCCCCCGGTGCCGGCAGCAGGTCCGCTGGGTCCCGCAACCGCCGGTCGACCTGACTCGCCGGATCGGCCGGGTCCGGAGGCGGATCGCCGGGCCGGTGCGCGGAGAAGATCCAGCCGCCGACCGGGTCGGTGTCCCGCCAGAGGTTGAGCCACCGCCACTCGACCCGCTCCCCCAGCTCACGCAGCATCTCCTCGTTGAGGTAGGCCGAAAAGAGCCGTGCGTACAGGCGGTCCAGCGGTGACCCGTAGGTGAGCAGGGCGACCCGTCGACACACCTGCGGGGGCAGCCGCAGCAGCGCGAGAGCGAGCAGCGCGGACCCGTGGCTGTGCCCACAGAGCAGCACCCCGGCGTGCCGCTCGGCCAGGTGGCTGATCCGGTCGGCCAACTCCGGCACCGCGCGGTCGGCGTAGGTCGGCGGCGCGAACGGGTGCGCGGACCGGGGCCAGAAGGTGCCCAGGTCCCACAGGATGCCGACGTGCCGGCGAAACCACCCGGTCCGATAGGTGAACACGCCACCCACCAACAGCGTGAACAGCAACGCGGCGATGAGGTAGCTGCCACCGTTGAGTGCCATCTCGACGACTCCGGTCGGCAGCCTGAGCAGTCGCCGCGCCAACTCCTCCGGTTCGCGCCCGGTGCCCCCCACCAGACTCGTGGTCAGTCCGATCACCGCGAGCGCCGCGTACGTGGTGGCCAGCAGACCCAGCCACTCGGTGAATCTCGCCCGGGCGACGGTCTTCATCGCCAACCGCAGCCGACCGACAGCCTCCGGCGGCACCACCGGGAAGTCGCGGGCGACGATCGCCGCCGCCGCCCGCTGCCGGCCCCGCCGTGACACCAGGGTCATCACGCCGCACAGCAGCGCCGTCGCGACGAAGTGCAGGAAGAAGGCCAGCAGCGTCCAGCGGTACGGCAACGGTGGCCCACCGTCATCGCGGTAGCCGCCGAGCAACTCCCCCGTCTGGTAGAACAGGCCGGCGGAAAGCCCGCCGGCCAGGCCGACCGCGATGGTGGCAAGGACCGCCGCGCCCAGGCCACCGGGCAGCGCTGACCGGCCGCCCACCCGACCGCGGTGCGACAGCACCACCCCGCTGAGCAGCACCAGCAGGGCCATCTGGCCGAGCAGGGCGCCACCCGCGATGCCGCCGTAGCCGGGCAGCCCGGCCGTCGGCGGCCAACCGCGCCGGTCGGCCGCCACGATGACGAGGGTCGCCACGCTCAGGCCGGCCGCCACCACGCCCACCGTGCGGGCAACCCAGGTGACCGCTCGCGTCGTCGCGGCCCGGTCGATCATCCCCGGAGCGGCGAGCAGGCCGACGCAGGCCAGCAGAACCGCCGCGTTGAGCGCCAGCAGCAGCGTCGTCCCGAACGTCGCGCCGCCAGCGCGACGGGCCGTGAGCAGCACGAGATCGAGTACGGCGAGCGCGGCGGCGACATGGATCACGCGCAGCCGGCGCACCAACGGCTCCATGGCCCACAGCGCTTGGCCGGTCGGGCCGGCCCGGCGGGTGCCGAGTAGGCGCAGGACCGCGATGGCGGCGATCGGCAGGAGCGCCAGCACGGCCAGTCGCTGCCCGACCTGCCGGCCGTCGAGCCCGGCCGTCATGTCGAAGGGCGGGCGGCAGCGGGCCGCGCCGAGACACCGCCAGGCGAGCAGGTCGAGGGCGACCCCGGCGACGGACACCATGTACACCACGGTGAGGTTGAGCGCGAGGAGCCGACACAGCACGTTGACCCCGGCTGCGCGGTAGCGGCTCGTGGGGCGCATCCACACGGCCACGTTGCTGAGCATGAACGGCAGCAGGAAGACCATGGCGATGGTCCGACCGACGGTGCCCGTGGGCAGGTCACCCCAGCGGTACGCCTCCAGCGTCACCCCGTCCGGTTCGGCGTCGTCCGACCGGGCGGCGCGGTGGAAGCCCCCGCTGTCGTCGCCGGCGACCTGCCGGACCTGCGCCCGGTCGAGGATGACCGTCGGGTCCGCCCCGGACACGCCGTGCACCCGCAACTCCACCACGTCGGGTCGTCGCGGCTCGTCGCCGTGCTGTGCTCTTTCCTCAGGCATCGGGGCAGCTATCCGTGTCGCCGCTGGTCGGGCGCGTCGCTCTCGCCGGACCGCCGGATCGACCGCCACAGTCCCGGCATCGCGTCGCAGAGGACGATCAGCAGCAGCACCCCGGCGACGACGGCACTGTTGACCAGTTGCGGAAGCTTCCCGGTGGCCAGCCCAGCCACGATGATGACCGGCACACCGATCAGGCGGGCCCAGGGCCGGCTGCCGTCGACCACCGCCGCCAGCAGGATCCGGGCGATCAGGAACAGCGCGGGGCCGACGACGACAAGCATCACCTGCCTCCTGCCGTGTGCGCCCGGATCGTCGATCGTCATCTCCATGGCCACCGAGGTGGCCAGCACTCCGGCGATCATGACGAGGTGCAGGTAACCCGCCAACAGGGTCAACTTGCTGCCGGGTGGGCCCTCCGCCTCGATCCTGGCGCCGAGCCGCGCGCCGGCGGGCACCAGATAGAGCCGGGCCAGGGCCACCGCGGTCACGAACCCCAGGGCGAAGGCCACCGTGCTGTCCCGATCCAGACCGGACTCGCTGTAGGCGATGCTGGCGACCAGGATCAGCTCGCCCAGGGCGATGATGAAGATCTGTTGGTACCGCTCGGACAGGTGTCTGCCGTTCACCCGGAGTTCCGGCCAGGTGCTGCGTCCGAGGCCCGGAAACGGCCAGCGCAGTCGGGCCAGGGAGTATTCCAGCACGAGGGCCAGCGCCCAGAGCACCTCCCGGGCCGGGGCCACGGCCGCCCCGACCACCCAGAGCACGCCGGAGATCGCGAACCAGATCGCCACCCGCAGGCTCCGGACCAGGAGCGGGTGCCCCCGCAGGGCGGGGATCAGGATCGCCGCCCGACCCAGGTGGATGGCCACGTAGACGACGGCGAACACCATGGCGTGCCGCTCGAACGTGGTGGGCACGGCCGCGGCCATCAACAGGCCGCCGAACATCACCCAGAGCAGCAGGGTGACGATCAGCGGGGCCCGGGGGTCGAACCAGTCCGCCGACCAGGCGGTCACGAACCACACCCACCAGAGCGCCGCCAACATCAGCAACACCTGGAAGACGCCGTTGAGGCTGAGGTCGTCGAGCAGCGTCCGGGACAACCGGGTCAGCGCGAAGATGAACGCCAGGTCGAAGAAGAGCTCCAGGAACGACGTCCGGCCCGGGTTTTCCCGCCGAAGCAGCAGCCGTCCCGGAAGCCTGCCCGCCATCGCCACCCTTCCCCGGCCGCAGCCGCCACCGACCCCAGTCGTACCACCCGGACGGCCGGGACCGGGCGGGTTCGGCCGAGCCGGGCCGTCGTGGTCAGCGGCCGGTGGCGAGGGCGCCGGGTCGAGTCGCGGCTACCGGTTGGCCGCCCGCTCGGCGACCACCACCGAGATCCCGTCGAGGACGCGTTGCAGACCGAACTCGAACGCGTACTCCGGGCCGTACGCGGCGCCGTGCTGCTGGCCCGCGGCGCTGCCGACGCGGGAGGCGATCGGGTAGGCGCCGGCCGTCATGAACGTCTCCAGCCAGGGCGCGTGCGACTGCCACCACTGACCGTCGGTCATGCCGGTCTCGCGCTCCAGGTCGACCACCTCGGAGGCGGCCCGCGCGGCGCTCTTCACGTGACCCAGCACGAGGGTGAGCACCGCGTCGACCTCGACGTCGGTGAGCCCGATGTCGACGATCGCAGCCAGCTCGTAGTCGTACTTGGCCATCAGCTGCGGGCCGAGCACCGGTCGGGTCGTCTCGGCCCGCAGCATCCAGGGATGCCGCTGGTAGAGCGCCAGATTGTCGCGGGCGATCCGCTCCAGCCGAATGCGCCAGTCGCCCTCGACGGCGGGGCGCGGCATCTCGCCGTACGCGGTGTCGATCATGACGGCGACGAGTTCGGCCTTGCCCGGCACGTAGGTGTAGACCGACATCGTGCCGACCCCCAGCGCCTCACCGACCCGGCGCATGGTCAGCGCGTCGAGACCCTCGGCGTCGGCGATGTCGATCGCGACCCGGACGATCCGGTCGACGCTGAGCGCCGGACCGGCACTGCGGCTGGTCGGCTCCCGGGTGCGCCAGAGAAGGGCCAGGCTGCGGGCTGGGTCCGCGGTCGCCTTGCGCTCACTCGCCATGGTGCGACCATCCTAACAACCCGGCCGTACGCCGTACGGCTGCTCCCGAATGCCCCCGGTCGCGCCGGGGCGTGCGTCAGAGCGCCTCGCGGTCGTCCGACAGCGTCGGGCCGGCGGCGGCGGGCACCAGGTGTCGCACCTCCGGTTCTCCGTCGGTCAGCTCCCGGGCCCGCTGCTCGGCCGCGCGGTCCTCACCGGTCAACCGGCCACCGTGCTGGCGCAGGTGCTCACCCCAGGACGGCACCAGATACACCTCGACGAACCGATCCACCGTCTCGGCCGGACGGAACAGCCCCCAGCGCATCGCGCCGGTCCGTTGCCGCGCGCCACGCACCAGGTCCATCGCCGCCAGGAACTGTCGGGCCCGCTCCGGTGCGACGGTGTACTGCACCGTCACCAGCACCGGCCCCACCCCCGGGTCCGGTTCGTGCGCCAGGTGCAGCTGCGGCCAGTACGCCGCCGGTTCCCGGTTCACCGAGCGCAGGTCCGGCAACGGCCAGATCCGACTCGTGAGGGTGCCGACCAGCATCAGCGCCGCCGCCGCCAGGTAGGCGAAGGCCAACCCGGCCATCTCTGCCACCACACCCCAGAGCAGCGCGCCGACCGCCTGCCCACCGGCGAAGCACACCTGATAGACGGCCAGACCCCGGGCCCGTACCCAGCTGGGCAGGAAGAGCTGCATCTCGGCGTTGACGTTTGCCAGCACCGTCACCCAGGCCATCCCGGCGGGCAGCAGGGCGAGCAGCACCAACGGCACCACCCGCACGGTGCCGACCACGGTCAGCGCCACGGTGAACAGCGCCCCGGCGATCAGCAGGAGCTGATTGGCCGACAGCCGGGTGCGGATCACGGCCAGCAGCACGCCACCCGCGATGGCCCCCACGCCGAGGGCGGCCAGCAGCACCCCGTACCCGCCGGAACCCAGCCCCAGCCGACGACTCGCGACCAACGGCAGCAACGCCCACAACGCGCTGGCCGGGATCACGAAGACCAGCGCACGGCGCAACAGCCGGCGGACGGTCGGCGAGTGACGAACGTAGCGGCTGCCGGCGCGCAACGCCGCGGTGAACCGCTCGGGCACCTCGACCGCGCGGGCGTTGCCGGGCTGCCAGCGCCACAGCGCGTACGCGAAGATGCCGAACGCGACCGCGTTGATGCCGAAGACCGGGGCGACGCCGGTACGGGCGATCAGCACGCCGGCCACCGCGGGCCCGACGGCCCTCGCCACGTTCACGCTGATCGAACCGAGCGCGGACGCCGACCGCAGTTGCTCCTGCGGCACCAGCTCCGGGATCACCGCCGCCCAGGCCGGCAGGGTCAGCGCCTGCCCGACCCCGAACGCGAAGGTGAGGGTGAGCAGCAGCGCCGGCGGCATCCGATCGGTCAGGGTGAGCAGCGTCAACGCCACCGCCACCGCCACCAGGAACAGCTGCACGGCGATCAGCAGGTGCCGGCGGTCGAAGCTGTCCGCCAGCACCCCGGCCGGCAACGCCAGCAGCAGCACCGGCAGCAGACTGGCGGTCTGCACCAGCGCGACCAGGGTGGAGGCGTTGGAGTGGTTGATCAGCAGCCACTGCGCGCCGACGGTCTGCATCCAGGTGCCGATGTTGGCGGCGAGCAGGGCCAGCCACAGGTTGCGGTAGACCGCCGTCCGCAGCGGCGCCCACGCCGAGGCCGGGCGATCGGCGCGTCCGGCTGCGGCCGTCACCACCGCCCGTCCGCGCGCAGCACGCGCTCACCGGAGACGTAGAGGTCGTCGGGTTCGAGCAGCAGCAACCGGACGACCTCGGTGGCGACCTGTTCGGGCATGGCGTACACCTCGTCGAGGAACTCGGCGCCCACCCGTTCCTGTAGCCGTGTCGGCATCGGCCCGGGGTGCAGCTGCATCACCTTGACCCGGTTGCTGTGCTGGGCCTCGGCCAGCGAGTCGACCAGGCTGTTGCCGTAGCTCTTGGTGGCCCGATAGACGGGGATGCCGGGCCGGGGCGCCGCCAGCGCCAGCGCGCCGATGTAGACGACGTTGCCGTGGCCCTGCCGGTGCAGGTGCCGCACCGCCTCCCGCAGCAGGTACGTGATGCCCAGAACGTTGATCTCCACGGCCCGGCGGATGTGCTCCACCGACAGGTCCCCCAGGTCGCCGCCCGCCCACATCGAGGCGCAGGCCGCCACCCCGTCGATCGTGCCGTAGCGCTCGACCACCTCGGCGAAGGAGTCGCGGACCTGCTCGTAGGAGGCGATGTCGCAGACGGCGCCGTCGCAACCCAGCTCGTCGGTCGCGGCGGCGACCTCGGCCGGCACGTTGCCGAACACCACGACCTGATGCTCGTCGACGAGCAGTCGGGCCACCGCGAGGCCGAGACCGCTGGTCCCGCCGACCACCACGAAGGTTCTGGCACCCATGTCTCTCCAGCCGTCGCCAGCACAGGTCACGCGGACCGCGTGACGGCCCGTTCTTCCCGTTCCCGGACCCCGCACACCCGTTCGTCGGTAGTGCTGGGCCTACCCCGAAGAGTGGATCTGGACGGCTGGGGCACCGCGTCGCTCCCGATTAGCGTCTGCTGCATGACCACGGAACACCCTCCGCACCTGGCCGAGGCGCTGCGCCGCCGCCGCTGGCTGCTCTCCGCGTGGCCCTGGCGCGCGCTGGCCTACCTGGTGACCACCGTGCCGATCGCCGGCCTGCTCAGCATCGGGCTGCTCGTCATCGGGGCGCCCCTGCTGGCCGCCGTCAACGCGCTCCGCCTGCACGGCCGACCGCCGAGCATCGCGCTGATGCTGTTCCTGGCGACCGGCAGCCTCGTCCTGCTGGCGTTGGCCCCGCTCGTGAGCTTCCCGGTGGCCGCCGTCGAGCGTTGGCGGGTCGGGCTCGTCGACGGTCGTCCGCTGGCCTCGTCGCCGTGGCCGGGCCTGGTCGCCCGTTACCGCGGCACGGCCACCTGGCGGGAGGTGGGTTACCTGTTCTGGCTGGGCGGGTTCGTTCCGGTCGCCTACTGGGTGTTCCTGGTGCTGGTGCTGCTCGACCTCGGGATGATCTCCAGCCCCTGGCTGGCCGGCGACGCCGACCAGCCGGTGGTGATCTGGCAGCCGATCGACAGCACCGGCGAGGCCATTCCGTACGCGATCGTGGGGGTGCTGCTGATCCCGGTGCTCTGGTACGCCGTCGGCCTGCTCGCCGCCGTTCAGGCGGCGGTGGCCCGGTGGCTGCTGGCCCACCCGGTGGACGCGGCGGCGCTGCGTGAGGTCACCCGCTCCCGCACCCGACTGGTCGGCGCGTACGAGGCGGAACGCCGGCGCATCGAGCGCGACCTGCACGACGGCGCACAGCCCCGACTCACCAGCCTCACCCTGCAGTTGGGGCTGGCCCGGCTGGACGTACCCGAGGACTCCCCCGCCTCCCGCCCCCTCGCCGTGGCGCACGACCAGGCCCGGGGTCTGATGGTGATGCTGCGGCAGTTGGTGCACGGCATCCGCCCGCAGAGCCTCACCGACCTCGGTCTGGCCGGCGCGGTACGCGAGCTGGCCGACGCCGCCACCATCCCGGTCACCGTGAACGCCGACCTGCACGGCGAGCTGCCGGAGATCGTGGAGACCACCGCCTACTTCGTGGTCTCCGAGGCGCTGGGCAACGTCGCCCGGCACGCCGACGCGGCACGTGCCGACGTCCGCCTCACCCGGGCCGGCGGTGACCTCGTCGTCGAGGTGACCGACGACGGTCACGGCGGCGCCGACCCGGCCCGGGGCACCGGTCTGACCGGGCTCGCCGACCGGGTCGCCGCCGTGGACGGCCGGCTGCTGCTGTCCAGCCCAGCGGGCGGGCCTACCGTGGTCCGGGTGGAGCTGCCATGTCGTCGGTGACCCGGGTGGTGCTCGCCGAGGACGAGGTGCTCCTGCGCGAGGGTCTGGTCGCGCTGCTGACCCGCTTCGACTTCACGGTCTGCGCGGCCGTCGGCTCCGCGCCGGAACTGCTGCGGGCGGCCCGCGAACACCAACCGGACCTGGTGCTGACCGACATCCGGATGCCGCCGGGCCGCCGCGACGACGGGCTGCGCGCGGCCGTCGCGCTGCGCGCCGAGCGACCTCACCTCCCGGTGGTCGTGCTCAGCCAGTACGTGCAGACCGGGTACGCGGCGGCGCTGCTGGACAGCGGCGACGGCCAACGGGTGGGCTACCTGCTCAAGGACCGGGTCGCCGAGGTCACCGAGTTCGTCGACACGTTGCGCCGGGTCGCCGACGGCGGCACCGCCATCGACCCGGACGTGGTCCGGCAGCTTCTGCACCGCCCCCGCGACCCGCTCGCCGCGCTGTCCGCCCGGGAACGCGAGGTGTTGGCGCTGCTCGCCGAGGGGCGATCCAACGCGTCGATCGCCGGCCGCCTGCACGTCAGCGAGGCGGCGGTCGGCAAGCACGTCGGCAACATCCTGCTGAAGCTCGACCTGCCGCCCAGCGACGACACCAACCGGCGGGTCCTCGCGGTCCTCACCTACCTGCGCGCCGACCCGGTGAGCTGACCGGCACCGGGCCGAGATCGGCTCCGGCCGTCCCCGGCGTAGATTCACCCCAGCGGTACCGGCGCCGGATCAGGGCGCGGACCAGGGAGACAAGGGGCACGGCATGGCGAAGGCGCTGCGGGTTGGTCTGCTGGGGTACGGGCTGGCGGGCCGGGTGTTCCACGCGCCGCTGATCGCCGCGACCCCCGGGCTACGGCTCGACGCCATCGTGACCCGTGATCCGCAGCGGCGCGAGCAGGCGACACAGCACTTCCCGGACGCCCGCCTGGTCGACGACGCCGACGAGTTGTGGCGTACCCCGGATGCCCTGGACCTGGTGGTGGTGGCGACGCCGAACCGCCAGCACGTGCCGATGGCACGCGCGGCGCTCGCCGCCGGCCTGCCGGTCGTCGTCGACAAGCCCCTCTCCCCGACCGCGGCGGAAGGCCGCACGCTGATCGACGAGGCGGCCGAGCGTGGGGTGCCGCTGACGGTCTTCCAGAACCGGCGCTGGGACGGTGACTTCCTGACCGTCCGCCGCCTGATCGAGCAGGGCGAGTTGGGGCAGGTGCTGCGCTTCGAGTCCCGCTTCGAGCGGTTCCGTCCGACGATCAAGCCGGGCTGGCGGGAGCTCGCCGGCCCGGAGGAGGCCGGCGGTGCCCTCTTCGACCTCGGCGCGCACCTCGTCGACCAGGCGGTGCAGCTGTTCGGTCGGGTCGACCGCGTCTACGCGGAGGTGGACCGTCGCCGCGCGGGCGCAGCCGTCGACGACGACGCCTTCGTGGCGTTGACCCACGCCAACGGGGTGCACTCGCACCTGTGGATGGGCGCGGTGACCGCGCAACTCGGGCCACGCCTGCGGGTGCTCGGCGACCGGGCCGGCTACACCAGCTACGGGCTGGACGTGCAGGAGGCGGCGCTGCACGACGGCGGCCGACCGGACCAGCCGGGCTGGGGCGAGGTCCCGCCGGACCGCTACGGCCTGCTCGGCGTCGACGGTGACCTGCGGCCGGTGCCGACCGAGCCCGGCGCGTACCAGAGCTTCTACGCCCAGGTGGCTGCCGCGCTGCGCGACGGCGCACCGATGCCGGTGGACCCACGGGACTCGGTCCACACTGTCGAGTTGATCGAGCTGGCGCACCGGTCGGCGGCCGAGGGCGTGGTACTGCCGGTCCCGACCGCCTGACCGGGGCCGGACACCCGACCGGTCGACACGGCCCGCCACCGGCGGCTGCTGAGGCGTACCCGAAAACCAGTGGAGCGGCGCAGCCGTGCGCCGATACCGTGCTGCGCAACCAGGTCGTCTAGGCAAGGACGTGCCGTTGTACACCCTGTGAGACCTCCCGAGAGCTGATCTGTCGCGCGTCGCGCATCTGCGCCGCGCTCCTTTTTGCTGCGGACTTCTCACTGAAACCGGTGTACTTCTGTGCTCAAAAACTGGGCCGTCGTGCCCACCTGCCTGCCCATCATCAAACGCCGTTGCCACGGGTGTGCATCGCAGCGCCTACGGGCCAGCGGCAAGTTCCGGGTCAACGCCAACCACAAGCTCATCGACGTCTGGCTTCTCGCGCTCTGCACCGCGTGCGGGGAGACGGCGAAGCTCACCGTCCTGGAGCGGGTGACAGTGCGCGCCATCCGACCCGAACTGCTGGACCGGCTGCATGACAACCACCCGGGCCTGACCGGCGAACTGTTGCAGGATCCGGCCGTGCAACGCCGAAACCGATTCGCCCTGGACTGGACCAACGCCTGGCGTCTCGACACCGACGGATCGGATCACCTGGATTGCGACGTGGTCGAGGTCGCGGTCCGCTTCGCGGCACCGATCCCGGTCCGGCCGACCCGACTGATCGCTGACGGTTTCGGTTTGTCGCGGGCCGAGGTCGACCGACTGATCACCGAAGGGATGGTGGTTTCGGCGGTCCGGTTGAGCGGCAGGATCTCCGGCGACTTCGCCTTCACACTCAAGCGCTGAACCCGTGGGGCTGTCCGGACCGGCCGGGCAGCCCTAAGGGCTGTTTCATAAGAACTGGCCGGCCTGCGCCGGGCCCGGACGACGACCGGCGGCGTTGCGGTTTCGCCGCCCTTATGAAACAGCCTTAGTCGGCGTTCTCCTCGGAGGGGGCGTCGTCCGGTGCCCGAGCGTCGTCGTCGGTCAGCGCGTCGTCAGACGAGTTGGTGAGGTCGGCCAGCCGGCGCTCGGCCTCCCGGATCTCCTCGTCGAGCCTGGGGTTGTCCTCGTCGGGGCCCTGCGACATGGGCGACCTCCATCGGGCGCGACCGGTAGCCCTCGGAGTACCCAACCTGAGGGTGGAGACACGGGGGTCTGCCACCGCCCCTTGAAATCAAATGTCCTCGGCGACCCACAGACCACGGCCTTGGAGACCCACCACCAAGCCGCGTGTCTGAAGGACGATGATCGCCCGCTGGACCGTGGTCACACTGACGTCGTAGAGGTTCGATAGTTCGCTGTAGGTGGGCAGACGCTCCCCTGCCGCATACTCGCCGCTCTTGATGCGAGCGGCAAGGTCCTCGGCCACCTCGCGGTATCCGCCGGTAGGTATGGGCATGTGAAGGTTCCTTCGTTCGGCACCTTCCATCGGATCACGCCGCCCATATGCCTTCAAGACCAACATTGCCTTAGGTACTAAAGGTCTCTAAGGTTGCACATGCAGTGGTCGGTTCCTTCGTTCGGCAAGCGGCGGACCGGACCACGATCCCGCCGGGGGCGGCCACGAACGGATCGACCCTGGGCGGGGCCTGATCGTGTCTCGCGAAAGGTGCCGATCATGCCGATCGACGAGCCCGTGTCCAAGGCGACCGAGTTGTTCACGGCCGAACGGATATTGGATACCCACTGGACCCGGGCGCTCGAGAGGCCATGGCGAGCTGGTGGCTGCCTTGAGTGCCAAGGTCGCGACAACTGCTCGCAGCTAGATTGGGCGTTGGCGCTTCTGGCCGACGTTGCTTCCGTCATGCTGCAAAAGCGGTGACCTGTGAGCCGGCGTCGCGGCGGGTGAATTGCTGCGTGCTTTCGGCGGACGGACGTACCGAGCGCCGGGCCGGTCGGCGGGCGCGCCGGGCTGGAGCCCGGGAGCTTGCCGACCCGGCCCGGTGCCGGATCAGCGCTGCTTCAGCTCGCGCCAGGATGGGTGGGTGCCGCGCCAGGCGTCGGCGAGGATGGCCGCCGAGGCCCGGCTGGGGCACTGCTGCACCCGCTCACGACCCGACGCCCCACCGATCTGGGCGCGGACCTCCCAACCCTGCCCATCAGTACGGATGTACACGTCCCGGCGCCCGCGCGGGGTCGTGTCTCCGTTCCACCAGTGTTCCTCCACCTTCATTCGCCGACCGTATAGCAATTCCCGCGCCGAGGGTACGGCGCAGGTAGGCCCGGACCGGGGCAAGGGTGACATTCCAGGCGCATTTCGGCCCAACCGTTGGCGGTTCGAAACCATAACGGGCGGTTCTCCCGCTCCTGACTTGCGAATCAGGAACGCCGTCCTACTCTGCCCACTCCCCGCAACTCCCACCTCAGCCGCTGTTGATCAAGAGGTTTGCGTCACGAAGCGCGTTCCCGGTGACGCAAACCTCTTGATCAACACGAGAGGGGCAGGGCGGTCAGGCCTGGGTTGTCAGGAGGTAGTCGTCGGCCTCGGGGCTCCAGCGCAGGTCCAGCACGCCGGCGGTGGCGGCGGCCTTGCAGAACTGCAGGAAGCTGCGGTAGCCGAGCTTCTTCTCGCTGAAGTCCGGGCGGGCCCGGCGTACCTGATTCTTCAGCCCGGACAGCGCCACCGGGTTGCCGCCGCTGCCCAGGTCCGCCACGACGCCCCGGAGCAGGCCGAACGCCACCTCGCGGTCGCCGTGCTCGGGCAGCGAGACCTCGGGGTCACCCTTGGCCGGCCCCTCGGCCAACTCGATCACGTTGCGCTCGGCGAGGTGACGCAGCAGTTCGCCGAAGGTGCGGAAGCCGTAGTCGGACTCGCTGAAGGTCGGGTCCTTGCGCAGCAGGGTGCGCTTCAGCCGGGAAGCGGTGACGTCACCGTTGGCGCTGCCCTGCAGCCCGGCGACCGACTGGGCGACGAGCACCGCGAGCGCGTCCACGTCCCGATCGGGCTCCGCCTCCTGCGGTCGACGGTCCACCTCCTGCTCCGGCTCCGGCTCGGGTGGGCGCTGCTCCGCGCCGGCCTGCCGGGTGGTGGGCCGAGCGCGCCGGCCACGGGCCGGCGGGATGTCCACGCCCTCCAGCCGGTCGTAGTAGAGGAACTCGTCGCACGCCGGGGGCAGCAGCCCCGACGTGGACCCCTCGACCCCGACGCCGATGACCCGCTTGTTCAGCTCGCGCAGCTTGTGCACCAGGGGGGTGAAGTCGCTGTCACCACTACAGATGACGAAGGTGGAGATGTAGTCCCGTTCGAACGCCAACTCGATCGCGTCGACGGCCATCTTGATGTCCGCGGCGTTCTTCCGGGACGCGCCCATCCGCTGCGGGATCTCGATCAGCTCGACGTGGGACCGGGTGAGCATTCGACGGTCCTCGTCGAAGTAGGACCAGTCGGCGTACGCCCGGCGGACCACCACCCGACCTCGTTCGGCCAGCGCGTCGGCGATGGGCCGGAAGTCGAAGGCCGCGCCGCCACGATGGTCGCGCGCGCCCAACGCGAGGTTCTCGTAGTCGAGGAACAGGGCGATCCGGTCTTCTTGATCCACGCGGACCAGCCTACGCCGGGCGTGAGCTGGTCGGGGCGGGCGACGCGCGACACCTCAACTCGACGATCGTCCACTTCTTGCGGTCCGATAGTCGTCTATTTTCGTTGTTCGATAGGAGTCTTGCAGTGCCATGTCCGGTGCTGCATCATGACGATCAATGTCGGGCGTCGGGGGAGCGCCAGGCGGACCTCCACCACCACCCACTCAGGAGGGTCACCGATGTTTCGCAGCCTCACGCCGGCCCGGAGACGCCCCGACCGGCCCAGCGGCACCGCCGTCGCGCTCGCGGCTGGTCTCGCCGTGCTGGTCGCCGGGCCCACCTCGGCCGCCGCCAGTCCACCCACGTCCGCAGGCGCGCGGCCGGTGGTCACCCGGGCCGCCCTCGACCCGGCGCTGGTCGCCGGACGCGGCGCGGACGTCGACTTCCTCGAGCAGGAAGCAGAGAACGCCCGCACCAACGGCGAGATCATCGGGCCCGACCGATCCGCCTACACGCTGCCCGCGGAGGCCTCCGGCCGCCGGGCGGTCCGGCTCACCCCCGGGGAGTACGTGGAGTTCGTTCTGCCCAGCGCGGCGAACGGGATCACCGTGCGGTACAGCATCCCGGACGCGCCGCAGGGCGGCGGGATCACCGCGCCGCTGAAGGTCGCGGTCAACGGCAAACACCTGCACACCATGACGCTCACGTCGCAGTACTCGTGGCTCTACAACCAGTACCCGTTCACCAACGACCCACAGGCCGGGCTGTTGCACCCGGACTGGTGGATCACCGAGTGCCAGTGCGTCCCGTCGGCCACCACGCCGTACCCGAGCATCAGCACGCCGTTCCGGCCCACCCACTTCTACGACGAGCAGCGGCTGCTGCTCGGGCGTACCTACCGGGCCGGCGACACGGTCCGGCTCACCGCGCCGCCCGGCAGCGCCGCCGCCTGGACGGTCATCGACCTGCTCGACTCCGAGTTGGTCGCACCGCCGCACGTCCGGCTGCTCGCGGCGAACGTGCTCGCCTTCGGCGCCGACCCGACCGGCCGGCGGGACTCCGCAGACGCGCTGGACCGGGCCATCGCCTTCGCCCGGCGCGCCCACCTCAAGGTGTACGTCCCACCGGGCACCTACCAGGTCAACCGGCACATCATCGTCGACGACGTGACCATCGAGGGCGCCGGCAACTGGTACACCATCATCAAGGGGCGCGAGGTCGCCCTGCCGACCCCCGCGCCGGACGGCTCGGTGCACACCGGAGTCGGGTTCTACGGTCGGGACGCCGCCGACGGCGGCAGCCGCAACGTGCACCTATCCGGCTTCGCCATCGAGGGCGACGTGCGGGAACGCATCGACACCGACCAGGTCAACGCGATCGGCGGGGCGATGAGCAACTCCACGATCGACGGGCTCTACCTGCACCACACCAAGGTGGGCATCTGGTTCGACGGCCCGATGCGCAACGTCCGCGTCACCAACAACATCATCGTCGACCAGATCGCCGACGCGCTCAACTTCCACACCGGGGTGACCGACTCGCTCGTGTCGCACAACTTCGTCCGCAACACCGGCGACGACGGCCTGGCCATGTGGTCGGAGAAGACGGCCAACGCGCGGAACACGTTCGACCACAACACGGTGCAGTCACCGACCCTGGCCAACGGCATCGCCATCTACGGCGGCACCGACACCACCGTCTCACACAACCTGGTCGCCGATCCGGTACGCGAGGGCAGCGGCCTGCACGCCGGGTCCCGCTTCGGCGCGGAGCCGTTCACCGGGCACCTGCGGTTCACCAACAACACCACCGCCCGCGCCGGCACGTACGAGCTGAACTGGAACATCGGCCTGGGCGCGATCTGGATCTTCGCCCTGGATCGCAGCATCGAGGCGCGCATCGAGGTGACCGGCGACGCGTACCTCGACAACACGTACAACGCGATCATGCTGGTCAGCGACTGGCCGGTGAAGGACCTCTACTCGATCTCCGATGTGCGGTTCCGGAACGTCCGCGTCGACGGCACCGGCACCTCGGTGGTCAGCGCCCGCTCGGCCGGGTCCGCCTCGTTCGCCAACGTGGACGCCCGCAACGTGGGCGCGGTCGGCGTCAACAACTGCGGATCGTTCCACTTCACCCCGGCCGGCTCGGAGTTCACACTGACCGACCTCGGCGGTAACGACGGCGGGTGGCTCGCGCCGTGGCTGCTGCCCAACACCATCACCTGCGACGACCGGCCACCCGTGTCGCCGCCCCCGCCTCCTTCGCGGTGGTGAACGCGGTGGGCGGCCCGAGATCCGGGCCGCCCACCGCACACTCGGGGCAGCCGCGTCAGCGCACCCGGGCGTACGCCAGTGGCACGCTGGTCGGCTGACCATCCCAGGTGCCGATCAGCGTGGCCCCGGTTGCCCCGTCGGCCCCGACGCCCGGCCGCCGGACGACGACCATCTCGACGGTGTCAGTGCTGATGAGGGTGCTGTCCTGGTCGACGACCCGGCGCAGGGCGCCGACCGAGGGCGGGTTGTCGTTGCCGCTCTCAGTGGCGACGACAGTCATCGTCGGCTCACGCACCTCGCGTCGGCCGTCGACCTCGAAGTACTCATCCGCCTGGCCGCTGCCGGCGAGGATCGCGTGGGCGAGCGCGGCGGCGTACACCGGGTCGGCGCAGCCGTCGTAGACCCAGCGCGGGCCGAGCACCGAGTGTTCGGTCGTGCCGACCAGCCAGTCCTCGGCACCGTCGAGGGGATTGGCGCGGTAGGTGAGGGGGACCTGATGGACCGGCCCGTCGGCGGCGCCGACCAGCATCGTCTCGATGCCTACCTCGCCGGCCGGGTCGTCGAAGCGGTAGGCGCCTCGGCTCACCACCTCGACGCCGGCCGGTCCGGTGAACCACTGTCGGCCGGGCAGCCAGGCCGTCAGCAGGTCCAACTTCGTGGGTCGCAGGGTCGCCCTGTGCAGCAGTGCCATGGCAGCAGCCTAGTCAGAGGCCCGCGCAGGGTTGCCCGCCGATCGTGCAACTCTCCGGCTCCCGGGCCTTCGGCCGGCTGTCGCGAACGTCGAAGCTGATCCTCTGGGATCCCCCTGGCCGCACGGCCGCTCCGGTGAAGATGATCGACCGTCCGTCCTTTCGCCAGTTCGCGCCGTCGACGTCGTCGACGGTGGTGCCTTCGGCGAGGCTGACCACCACGGTCCAGTCCGCCACCGGCGCGCCACCGGGATTCTCGACCACGATCTCGCCGGTATAGCCGAACAGACGGGTGGAGTCGGTCTCGTAGCGGGCCGTTACGGGCGCCGGTGGCGGGGGTGGCGGCAGCGACGCGGCCGTCCGCGACGGCTTCGCCGACGGGGTCAGGCTCGGGCGGGTGGTCGCCGAGGCGGTGGTCCGCGAGGGGCGCGCCGAGGGGGTTGGCGTGGGCGCGACGGCGGTCCGGCCGGCCGTCACGGTCGGCGACGCGGTTGCGGTCGGCGCGGGCGCGGCAGCCGGCTTCGAGTCGGGCGGCAACGTCACCCATGCCGCAGTCCCCGCCACCAGCACAACCCCGGCAACCACGGCGACCAGCGTGCGACGCCGACGGGGGTTGCGGCCCGCCCTGCCACGTACGCCGATCAGAGGCAGTTCCGCGGTCAGCCCGCCGTCGGCACGGCGCAGGTCGACCTGCTGGAAGGCGAGCCAGTCGAGGATGGCCGGCAGCCGCACGGTCAGCGCCTGCCGGAACTGCTGCTCGCGGGGGTCGTGCTGCTCGGCGGACCACGCGCCGTGCGTGCTGACCTCCCGAAGCTCCAGCCGGCAGCCCTGCTTGGTGGCCGTGACCGTGCAGGTCAGCTCGCTCAGCCGGCCGGCCTCGTCGCAGGCCAGCACGAGGAGATCCGGCTCCTGCCGCTCGGCCACCTCGACCTCGACGTTGGCCTCGAAGCCGGGCAGGCCGGCCGTGTGCAGCAGCATCCGGTCCGGTACGCCCTCGACCGTCTCGGCCTCGGCGAACCACCGGCCGAGCAACTCCCGGTCGGTCAGGGCGAGCCAGACCCGCTCAGGCGGGTGGGACAGGTCGACCTGCGCACCGATCTCGATCACGGCGAGACTCTAACCGGTTGCCCGCGCGGCCTGTCCCGCCCGCCCGAGCCGGTTGCCGGCGGCCTGTTCAGCCCCAGCGACTGGAGCGTTCCACCACTGTGGCCAGCGCGGCCCGGGCGCCGGCACTCACCTCCGCGACCACCTGCGCCGCCGGCAGGTCCCGGGCCAGCGGGTGCGCCTGCCCGGCCCACAGGTTGGCCACCGACGCGTCCCCGTCGCGCCGCGCGGCGGCGAGGAGAGGACGTGTCAGGTGCAGCACCTGGGGGTAACCGCGCGGTGCCACCGCGTCGTGTTGGCGCAGGAAGTCGTTGGCCACGCCACGGGCCCGCTTGCCGGTGTACGACCGGGTCAACGCTGTCGGCGTGGTACCGGCCACCGCCGCCCGGTGCATCGGTGAGCTGCCCGCCTCCGGGCAGCGCAGGAAGGCCGTGCCGAGTTGCGCGGCGGCGGCGCCGGCAGCCAGCACGGCGGCCACCGCGGGACCGTCGACGAGGCCGCCCGCGGCCACCAGTGGCCGGTCACAGCGGGCTGCGGTCAGCCGGAGCAGCGGCAGCAGCCCGTAGTCGTCGTCGTCCGGCAGGCCGCCGCGATGCCCACCGGCCTCGGTGCCCTGCACCACCACCGCGTCGACACCCAGGTCGGCGGCGGCGGTAGCGGCGTCCGGGCGGGTGACGGTGGCCCACACCTCGGTGCCCCGCTCGTGCAGGGCGGTCACCGCCGCCCGGTCGGGCAGACCGAACACGAAGGACACCACCGGGACCGGGTCCGCGAGCAGCGCGGCCAGCTTCTCCGGGTACGCGTCATCGCCGCCCACCGGCTCGCCCAGGCGCACCCCGCGCCGCGCGGCCTGCGGGGCGAGCCGTTCGGCGTACGCCTGGATGGTGGCCTCGTCGACGCCGTCGGGGTCGGGCAGGAAGACGTTGACACCGAACGGACGATCGGTGCGCGCGCGGACCTCGGCGACGTCGGCGACCAGCCGGTCGGTGTCGATCATCCCGGCGGCGAGGAAGCCCAGTCCACCCGCTGCGGACACGGCGGCCACCAGCGCGGGCGTGGACGGGCCGCCAGCCATCGGGGCGGCGATGATCGGGTGGCGCAACGTGGACAGGACGGACATCCCCTCATCCTGCCGCAGGCCCGGCCGGTCAGCGGCGCGCGGTGTGCCTCCATCGCAGCATGCCGGCCAGCCCGAGCAGGACCAGCAGACCCGCCGCCCCGGCCGCCACCGGCCAGGTCCGCCAACCCGCGCCGCCGACCTCTCCAGCGGCCGGACGGACCCCAGTGGGCGCCACCGGGCCGACGGACTCCGTGGAGGGTGCGGCGGCCGCGGTGGCCGCGGCCGGGTAGCGCAGGATGGTCGGGGTGCCGGATGGTTGACCAGCGGCCTCGGAGACGGTGAGCAGGGACCGGCCGTCGCGACTGTAGGTGATCGACTCGCCCTGGGGCTCGTCCGGCAACGGGGTGATCCGCGCGGTGCCGGTGGTCAACGCGCGGACCACGTCGCCGTCGGGCACGTCGTACTCGAAGGCGTCGGCGTAGCTGCGCAGCGCCACCCGCCGTCCGTCCGGCGCGCTCGCCGCACCGGTGATCACCCCGCGCCCCAGGAACGAGAACGGGTTGCTGGTCGTGGTCCTCGGCAGGGTCACCTGGCCGAGTGCGGTCAGCGGCGTCGTCGCGTCCGCCCGCAGCGCGGTGGTCGGCGCGTACAGGAAGACGGTGCCACTGCCGCCCTTGGTAATGATCAACGGCCGACCCGACGCGTCGAGCAGCAACGCCTCGGCGTCGTGCGGACGGTCCGGGTAGGTCATCCGGTGCAGCACCGGCTGCTTCGCCCCCGGTGCGAGTCGCCACACCCCGATCGTCGGCCGGGAACGGTCGTTGTCGCCGATGTCGGCGACCCAGATGGTGCCGTCCCGGCCGATGGCCAGGTCCTCGGTGTCGCGGGGCCGGGACGGGAAGGAGACCGTTCGCACCACCGCGCAACTCTGGTCGAGGAAGAAGATCCGCCGGCGGGCCTCGTCGTCGGCCCCGTCGTTGATCACCACGTACCCTTCGTCGGTGGCGACCATCCCGGAGATCTCGCGGAGCCGGTTGTCCCGCACCTCGCAGACCGGCGTGCCCGCCGCCGCGCCCGCCGTGGCGGCCCCCGGCGCCAGCACCACTGCCGGCGGCAGCACGCCGGCGAGCAACGCGGTCAGCACCGCCCCCGAACGAGCACGCCGCTCCCAGGTCAACCGTCCGCGTACCCGCATCGCCCACCCTCCTCGTCGCGGCCGTGAACGGCCACCCGCCCATCCTGGCCGATCCCGGCCACGGCGGCGGCCATCGGGGGACGCGCCCAGCCCCTGATCGATGTACTGTCGCTCCGCCTGATTCTGAAGCCGGAGGGTCTCCATGTCCGTGAGCGACACCGCGCCGGCCAATTCGTTCGGGCGACGACTGTTGCGCCGCCTCGGCCGCCCGGCCGGTGCCGCCGTCGCGTGGGTGCCGCTCGCCGCGGTCATCTGCGGCCTCTTCACCGGCGCGCTGGCGAGCCGGGCCGCCTGGGAGACGTCCCGACCGCAACCCGACCGGGCCGAGGCCGCCGCCATCCTGAACGCCTCGATCTCCTCGCAGACAGCCGTCGACGCCAGCTACCTGTCGGTTGAGCTGCACCGCGCGCCGCCGCCCCTCGTGGTCCCCGCCGGGGTGCTCGGCACGGTGCTGGGCGCGGTGGCCGGTTGGCTGGTCTTCGGCTGGGTCAGTCGGCGCACCGAGGGACGCCGTCGCCGCGGCACGGTGAACACCCTGATCGGTGTGGCCCTGGGGCTGGCCGCCGCAGCCCGTCGCGGACTGCCCAACTCTTGAGCCGCATGGCGGCCTGAGTGCGGCGCTGGCGGGTAGGCAGCGGCCCGGCGGCATGTCGACACCCGCCGGGTAGGAGGCTCCGATGAGCACGTACCGGGATGAACAGGGCGGCACGATCCCGCCTCCGGAGGCGGATGCCCTTGAGCAACGACAGGACGCGTTCGACGTCGGGCCGCCGGACCGGGTGTCGGGTGACGTGGACCCGGAGGCAGCCGAAGCCGACCTGGCCGAGCAGGGCGCCTACCCGGCGGGCACGCTCGAGGAGGTGACCTCGCTGCCGGCCGACGCCAACCCGGCGGACGCCCTCGAACAGCGCCAGGAGATCCCGACCCGCGATGAGGGACGCCGCACCTGACCACGCCCCCTCCCGCCGGCCCGGCCGGCTTCGGCCGGCTCCGGCCGGCTCCGGCCGCGAAGGCGGGCAACCGCCACCACGTCGCCGGCCACCCACGCGGGCTGGCCCGACATAACCTCCAACGCGTGATGCCTGTGAGTCATCAATATGACTCACCGGCATCACGCTCGTAGGGATATCCGGGCCCAGGCAGCCACCTCGTTCTCAAGAGAACTCAGGGCCCCAGTAACCAACATCGGGTGCCCCAGACCAGCAGGCTCAGCCGGCAGCGCTGACCAGCCGGCTCAGCCGGCGACGCTGACCAGCCGGCTCAGCCGGCGACGCTGACCAGCCGGCTCAGCCGGCGACGACCTGCCAGAGGAGGAACGCGTTGAGCGCTACCACCAGCACGGCCACCAGGGACGCGGCGGCGGTGGTGAGCGGGTGGTTGACGAGGTTGCCCATCAGGTCGCGGCGACGGGTGAAGGCGACCACCGGGATCAGCGCGAACGGGATGCCGAAGCTGAGGATGACCTGGGACAGCACGAGCGCCCGGGTCGGGTCGAGGCCGATGGCGAGCACCCCCAGCGCGGGCAGCAGAGTGACCAGCCGACGCAGCAGCAGCGGAATCCGCCGCCGCAGGAAGCCCTGCATGATCACTTCTCCGGCGTAGGTGCCCACGCTGGTGGAGGCGAGCCCCGAGACCAGCAGGGCGACGGCGAACCCGAACGCGGCGACGGTCCCGATGGTCTGACCGAGCCCGGCGTGCACCCCCTCCAGGCTGTCCGCACCGCCCGGGCCACCGCCCCGGAAGCTGGCCGCGGCGATCAGCAGCATGGCGAGGTTGACCGCGCCAGCCGCGCTCAGGGCGAGCAGTACGTCGGTGCGCTGACCGCGGAACAGGATCCGGCGCTCGGCGTCGTCGGCGGCGGGAATGCGGTCCCGGGTGAGCGCGGAGTGCACGTAGATGACGTGCGGCATGACGGTCGCGCCGAGGATGCCGGCGGCCAGCAGCACGCTGTCTGTGCCCTGCAGGCGCGGCACCAGACCGGCCATGACCGAGCCGGGATCGGAGCCGGAGGTGAACAGGATGGCGGCGAAGGCCAGCACGATCACACCGAGCAGGACGGCGATGGCGACCTCGAAGGCGCGGTAACCGCGTGAGCGCAGCGCGAGCACGGCGAACGCGGCCGTGCCGATGATGAGCCCGCCGGGCAGCAGGGGGATGCCGAAGAGCAGGTACAGGGCGACCGCGCCACCGATCACCTCGGCCAGGTCGGTGGCCATGGCGACCAACTCGGCCTGCACCCACATCATCCGGTTCACCGGCCGGGGTAGGCGTTCCCGGCACAGCTCGGGCAGGCTGCGCCCGGTGGCCAGACCCAGCTTCGCGGTGAGTGTCTGCACCAGCATCGCCATCAGGTTGGCCACCACCACCACCCAGACCAGTAGGTAGCCGTAGCGGGCACCGGCGGCGGAGTTGGTGGCGAAGTTGCCGGGATCGACGTAGGCGACGGCGGCCACGAACGCCGGGCCGAGCAGGATCAACCGACCGCGTACGCGGCCCCGGGCGCGAGCGGCCTGCAGTGGAGTCGCCCTCGACGTCGTCAGTTCGTTGGTGACCATCGAACCCCTCCCCGTCCACGCGGATCGCTGCCGGTCCCTTCCCCTCGGGCTGGCCCCTCGGTGCCAACCCCTGGCCCGCCGGTGCCACCCCGAGCCGGCACGTCACGGGCTGGCCGAGCCACGTCGGCGAAACGTGCCCATCGGGCTGAACGTGCTGGGTCGGGCTTGACAGCTGAAGGGTCAGCAATGAAGCTGTCTATTAGTCCTACTGTCGTAGGACAACAGGAAGGATCATCACGAGTGATCGAGTTCGTACTGGACAGCCGGTCGAAGGTGAACACCTACATGCAGCTCGTGCAGCAGGTGAAACAGGCGCTGCGGGTCGGCCTGCTGACGCCGGGAGACCAGTTGCCGAAGGTCCGGGACGTCGCGCAATCCCTGGCGATCAACCCGAACACGGTGCTGAAGGCGTACCGGGAGTTGGAGATCGAGGGTCTGGTCGGCGGCCGGCCCGGGGTGGGCACGTTCGTCCAGCGCACGCTGGCCGGGGCGTCCCTGCCCAACCAGGCCGAGCTACGCGACGACCTGGTCGCCTGGCTGCACCGGGCGCAAACTGCCGGCCTCACGGCCGAGGACGTCATCGCCCTGGTGGAGACGACGCTGCGCGCCACCCTCACCGACGACGCCCCACAGAAGGAGCCCGCATGAGCCCAACGAGAGGACGAGGGATGGACATGGTCTTGGAAACAGACCGGCTCGGCAAGCGGTACGGCAGCACCTGGGCGTTGCGGGAGTGCTCGCTGCATCTGCCGGCCGGCCGGATCGCCGCGCTGGTCGGGCCCAACGGCGCAGGCAAGAGCACGCTGTTGCACCTGGCCGTCGGCCTGCTCAAGCCCGACGCGGGCACGGTCCGGGTGTTCGGCCGGTCCCCGTACGACGACACGGAGGGCCTGGCCGACATCGGTTTCGTCGCCCAGGACACCCCGCTGTACCGGGACTTCACCGCCGCCGAGCTGGTCATCGCCGGCGGCAAGCTGAACAGGCGGTGGGACGCGGCGCTGGCCCGCCAACGGCTGGCGCAGCTCGGCATACCGCCGGACAAGCCGGTCGGCAAGCTCTCCGGCGGTCAACGGGCCCAGGTCGCGCTCGCCCTGGCACTGGCCAAGCAGCCGCGGCTGCTGCTGCTCGACGAACCGGTCGCCAGCCTCGACCCGCTGGCCCGACGGGAGTTCCTCCAGTCGCTGATGGGCAGCGTCGCGGAGTCCGGCACCACCGTCCTGCTCTCCTCGCACCTGCTCGCCGACCTGGAGCGCGTCTGCGACTACCTGATCGTGCTCAGCGCGGCCCAGGTGCAGCTCACCGGCGCGGTCGACGACCTGGTCGCCGAACACCGCCAACTGGTCGGCCCCCGGCACGACGGCGGCGCTATCGGGGGCGTCGCCGCCGTGGTCCGGGCCAGCCACACCGACCGGCAGTCCACGCTGCTGGTCCGCACCGACGGGCCGATCACCGATCCGGCCTGGACGATCCGCGAGGTCAGCCTGGAGGACGTCGTGCTGGCCTACCTGGCCGACGGCACCACGCAGACCAGTCACAGCGAGTGGGGGGTGCCGGCATGATCTGGCTGACCTGGCGGCAACACCGCAAGCAGGCGCTCTACACCCTGCTGGCGCTCGCGGCGCTGGCCGCTCTGCTCGTGCCGATCGGCCTGGCGATGCGGAGCACCTTCGCCGACCTCGGGCTGGCGGACTGCGCCAGCCAGCTTGCCCGCGCCGACGTGGCGCAGGCAACCCGGGAGACGTGCGATGCGGGCTATCGGCGCTTCGGCAACCAGTACGGCAACCTCAGCCTGGTGGCCGTACTGCTGATCACCCTGCCGGCGCTGGTCGGCCTCTTCTGGGGCGCGCCGCTGGTCGCCCGCGAGGTGGAGCACGGCACGCACCGGTTCGTCTGGACCCAGGGCGTTGGCCGGACCCGCTGGGCCCTGGTGAAGTTCGGTCTGGTGAGCGGGTCCGTTCTGATCCTCGCGACGGTCTACGGGCTGGGCATGTCCTGGTGGGTCGATCCGCTCACCAAGGCCGCGCACGAGGGCCGGTTCGGCATGATCGTCTTCGATCTGCAGGGCATCGTCCCGATCGGGTACACGCTGTTCGCCGTGGCGCTGGGCGTCTTCGCCGGCACCGTCTGGAAGCGGATGCTGCCCGCCATGGGCATCACACTCGCCGGCTTCATCGGCGTACGGGCGGCGGTGGAGCTGCTGGCCCGGCGGCACTATCAGCCGGCCCAGACGCAGACCTTCCCGATCGAGGGGGAAGGGCCACCGGAGGTCAGCCGGGGAGACTGGATCCTCGCCCAGGGTGTCCGGAACCCGGACGGCACGATGATCGCGGAGGGTGCCCGGATCCAGTGCCCGCCGGGTGGCAAGGGGCCGGAGGGTCGGGTCTGCGGGGCAGAGTTGGGCCTCGAACCGGGCGCGTACAACTGGCAGCTCTACCAGCCGGCGGACCGGTTCTGGCTGTTCCAGAGCATCGAGACGGGCGTCTTCGTCGCCCTGGCCCTGCTGTTGCTCTATCTCGCCATCCGCCGGGTCCGGCGGATCGCCTAGCCGGTTGACGGGTGCTCGTCGGGGCGCGGGGGCCTCAGCGAGCACCCCGTCAGCGCAGGCCCTCGACGGTCAGCGTGAGCCAGGACGCCAGGTCGTGCAACTCCTCGCGCACGGCCCGGGTCACCTCGGGGGTGAAGGGCACGTCCTCGTGGACGGCGTGCACGGTGAGCGTGCCGCGCCGTCGCTCGGCCGTAGCGTCCACCTTTCCGACCAGCCGATCGCCGTGCAGGATCGGCAACGCGAAGTAGCCCCACCGTCGACTCGCCTTGGGCTTGTACATCTCCAGCACGTACTCGTACTCGAAGAGATCCGCGAGGCGGACGCGGTCGTGCACCAGCCGGTCGAACGGCGACAACAGCGCCGTACGCCCGGTGAAGGGCTGCCCCAGCACGGCCGGGTCCACCCGCCACTCCCCCGCAACGCCCTCGATCACCGCCGGCTCGCCGGCGTCACCGACCTCGGCCGGCTCGCCGGGCACGATGACCGCCTTCCGCCGAGCGATGCCCAGCGCCCGTAGCCGCCGCTCGTCGCGGAGCCGGCGTGCCTGCTCCAGCTCGACGACTGGCACCCCGGCCGGGTAGACCCGCTCCGCCACGTCCCAGAGCCGCTGTCGGCCCTGGCGGCCGGCGATCGCGACCTCACCGCGCAGGACCAGGAACTCCAGCATCTGGGTGACGTTGCGGTTGTTGGTCCAGCCCGACGACGGCCAGGGCACGACGCTGGTGTCCGGGATGTCCCGGGAGAGCAGCGGACCGGAACGGCCGAGCAGGTCGAGGACGTCGCGCCGGAACGAGTCGTTGGCGCGCAGCCACTCGCGGTGGCGCTCGTGACCGGGCGACGCCGCCATCGCCGCGAGGAAGAGCCCCAGATCGTCCATCGGTCGCACCATGGCCTGGTGCTCGAAGAGGGTCCGGCCCCGTTCGAGGGCCTCGCGCAGCTGCGCCGGCTGGTACGACGAGCCGAGCCGGCTCCAGCAGACGAGGTCGGCACTGGGCGCCACGGCGGCGGTCGGGTCGATCTGCACCAGCGTCAGCTGACGGACCACGGTGAGGAGGTCGGTCGGACGCGGAGCGGCCAGCAGTTGGGCCCGGACCGCGATTCGCCGCGCCTGGGCCCGATCGAGTCGGTGCACACCCACGCCGGCGAGCCTAACGCCGAGCACCGACCTGCTACTGACCAGCGAGTCGGATTCCAGCCCGTCGCCAACGCGACTCAACGCATCTGCCCAATGACGGAAAGTGCTCCGATGTGGGCCGCAGGGTCCGCGTCGGACGGGCCACAGCGATGGGAGCGTACGCGTGAAGTCCAGAGTCCTCCGTCGGGTCGCCGCGTCCGCCGCGGCGCTCGCCTGCGCCGTGTTGGGGGCGGTGGCACTGCCGGCCGCCCCGGCGGCCGCCAGCCCGATCCGTAACGCCACCCCCTGGTCGGTGCTGCTGTGCAAGTTCAGCGACAAGCCGGCGCAGCCACAACCGCCGTCGCACTTCGCCAACTTCCTCACGGCGACCGGCGTCGGCACCGGCGGGGTGGCGGACTACCTGGCAGACCAGTCCGGCGGACGGGTGTCGTTGGCCGGCTCGGTGGTCCGGGGCTGGTACACGATGCCGTACACCCTGGCGCAGTTCCAGTCGATCGACCGGTGGACCCGGACCCAGCGCTGCGTGGACACCGCGGCGGCCGCCGGCTACGCGGTGCCGGCCGGCAACCGGATCGCGGTGATGCTCAACGACTGGGTGGACTCCGGCGCGGCCGGCGGTCGGGTGCTGCTCGACCCGGGCGCGTGGAACGTGGGGTTCGCCGCGCACGAGATGCTGCACGGCTACAACCTGGGCCACTCGTTCTCCAACGACACCACCTACCAGAACGCGCCGTGGTCCCAGCCCGGCGAGTACGACGACCCGTGGGACGAGATGAGCGCGATGCACATCTACGCCTTCGGCACCGCGAACTACGGCACCAGCGCGGTCGGGCTCAACGGCCCCAACCGTGACGAGTTGGGCTGGCTGCCGAAGAACCGGATCTTCACCATGGGCGCCGACGGGGTCGGCTCCCGCAGCCTCACCCTGGCACCGCTGGAGGTGCCCGCCGCGAGCGGCCCACAGCTGATCCGGATCCCGTTCGACCCGGCCGACCTGTTCCACTACTACACGGTCGAGTTCCGCCGGAAGACCGGTTGGAGCGCCGCCATCCCCGCCGACACGGTGCTGCTGCACGAGGTCCGCAACGGCACACCCACACTGCTGCGTACCGGCGCCGGGGGCGGCCCGGCCCAGTCGCTCAACGCCAACGGCGTGCAGATCGGCGTGAACTGGCTCTCCGGCAACACCGCCTCGGTGACCGTGACGACCGACGTGGTCAACCGCTGCCTGCAGGGGTACGTCTGGCGCGAGGCCCGCGCGGGCGACCTGGTCTGCGTCACCGGCGCCACCCGCAGCCAGGTGTGGGCCGACAACGCCGCCGCGGCGAGCCGCTGGGTGAACGGCCCGTACGGCCCGCACACCTGCGTCGCCGGCTACGTGTGGCGGGAGGCGTACGCCGGGGACGACGTCTGCGTCACCGGGACGCAGCGCACCCAGGCCGCCGCCGACAACGCCGCCGCCGCGTCCCGCCGCAACCCGGCCCGGCTGGTGTCCGGCCCGAACACCTGCGTGAGCGGGTACGTGTGGCGCGACGCCGACCAGTCCGACTACGTCTGCGTGACCGGAACGACCCGCTCCCAGGTGCTCGCGGACAACGCGGTCGCCGCGAGTCGCTGGGTCAGCGGCCCGTACGGCCCGCACACCTGCGTCGCCGGCTACGTGTGGCGGGAGGCGTTCATCGGCGACGATGTCTGTGTCACCGGAACGCAGCGCAGCCAGGCCGCCGCCGACAACGCCGCCGGCCCTGGCCGGGTGCTGCGTCCGGGCGGCTGACCGACCGCGCCCCCGGTGGCGGAAGCCATCGGGGGCGCATCCGTCGACGGCTCAGCCCCTGGGAGTCCCGGCCGGGCAGCGGCACCAGCGTGGTGCGGGAGATCCCCTACACCGGGTCGGCGGAATCCACCTGACCGGCGACGCCGACGTTGAGCGGGTCGGCCAGGAGTTTGTCGAACGCCAACTCGGCGGCACCGATCAGGACCGCGTCGCGGCCGAGTGCCGCCGCGCGCAACCGCAGGTGCTCGCGGGAGGCCGGCAGTGGCATGGTGTCCAGCCGGTCCCGGACCACGTCCGCCCCGGCGGTGAAGATGTCGCGCAGCGAGCCGCCGAACACCACAGCGTCCGGGTTGACCACGTTGACCAGGTTCGCCACGCCGAAGCCCAGCCAGTCCGCCACCTGCTCGACCGCCGCACGGGCGGTCCGGTCGCCGTCCGCCGCCGCGCGCAGCACCTCGGCCACCGCCGCGCGGTCGCTCGGGTCACGGCCCGCGTGCCGCAGCAGCGCGGCCTCGGAGATCTCGGTCTCCCAGCAGCCGCGTGACCCGCAGCCGCAGGGCAGACCATTGGGATTGACCACCATGTGGCCGACCTTGCCACTGTGGCCCCGGTGGCCGACCACCAGTCGGCCACCGACGATGATGCCGGCGCTGATGCCCAGGTCGCCGTGCAGGTAGATGGCGTCGTCGACGCCGACCGCGACGCCCCGGACGTACTCGGCCAGGCCGGCGATGTCGGCCAGATCACCGGCCACGAAACCGGGGCCGGTGCAGAGTTCCGCCTCCAGGGCCGCGCCGAGTGTCTCGTCGATGCTGGCGATCCGGATCCTGCCGTCCGGGTCGCGGGTGGTGTCGGTGACCGCGGCGGCACCACCGACCAGCAGCGCGTCGCCGACCACGGAACGTTCCATGTCACGGACCAGGTCGGCGAGGGGCCCGACGGCGTCGATCGCGGACATGCCGCTGGGCCGAGGGACCTCCCGCAGATCGAGGATCTGGCCGCCGAGGCCGACCCGGGCGGCACGCAGCCGGTCCGCGTCGATACTCAACGCGTGGGCGTAGACCCGGTCGGAGCGGGGGCTGACCACCAGCGAGGGGCGGCCTGCGCGGCGGGTGGTGGCCGGCGCGTCCTCGGTGACCAGGCCGCTGGTGACCAGGTCGGCCGCGAGGGCGCCGATGGTGCTTCGGTTGAGGCCGAGCCGGCTGGTCAGCTCGGCGCGGGACGTCGGCCCGTGCAGATGGACGTAGCGCAGCACAGCGCCAAGGTTCTGCCGCCGGATCTCCTCCTGGCTGGCGCCCGGGAGCACCGGCAACGGGGATTCGGCGTTGCGGCCGACGCCGGCTGGCCTGGACCGTACAGGTGTCGCCACGGTCAGACCTCCTTCCGGGTCGACGCCGCTTGGTGCGGGGGTGCAGGGACGACGATGGGTCCCGGAAGAGGAGACCCGGGACCCATCGTCGTTACTACCTACCGTGCGGTAATTACTTGGTGAGCGGCGCGAGCTTCGGGTCGTTGGCGTACGCCTCAGCCGCGTTCGCCTTGGTGACGGCGACCGGCGGGAGCAGGTACGTGTCGACGACCTTGCTGCCGTTGTTGTAGGACGAGGTGTCGTTCACCTGCGGCTTGTCGCCGGCCTGGAGAGCCTTGACCATGTTGATGGTCTCCTTCACCAGGTTGCGGGTGTCCTTGTTGATCGTCATGTACTGCTCGCCCTTGACGATCGACTTGACCGACTCGACCTCGGAGTCCTGGCCGGTGACGACCGGGGTCGGCTTGCCGGCGCCCTTGACCGAGGTCAGGATGGCGCGCGCCAGGGTGTCGTTCGGGGAGAGGACGCCGTCCAGCTCCTTGCTGCCGTAGGTCGAGGTCAGCAGCTGGTCCATGCGGGCCTGCGCACCCTCGGCCTTCCAGCCCTGGATGGCGGTCTGCTTGACGTCCTTCTGACCCGAGGCGACGACGACGTTGCCCTTGTCGATCTCCGGCTTGAGCACGTCCATGGCGCCGTTGAAGAAGACACCGGCGTTGTTGTCGTCCGGCGAGCCGGAGAACAGCTCGATGTTGTACGGGCCGTTCGGCTTCTTGGCCTTCATGCCGTCCAGCAGGGCCTGGCCCTGGAGCTGGCCGACCTTGAAGTTGTCGAACGCCACGTAGTAGTCGAGGTCCGGCGTGTTGGTGATGAGCCGGTCGTACGCGATGACCTTGGCGCCGGCGGCGTGCGCCGCGGCGACCTGGGTCGCCAGCTGCGCGGCGTCGGTCGCGCCGATGACGATGACCTTGGCGCCCTTGGTGGTCATGGCGGTGATCTGGGCCTGCTGGTCGGCGACCGTGGTCGACGCGCCGGCGTACTGCACGTCAGCCTGGAAACCGGCCTCCTTGAGGCCGTTGCTGAACAGGTCGCCGGCGAGGACCCAGTTCTCCGAGGTCTTGGCCGGGAGGGCCACGCCGATCAGGGAGTTGGCCGCGAAGCCCTTGGCGGCGTCGCCGCTGGAGCTGCTGTCGCCGTCGCGGCCGGAACCGCAACCGGCGAGGGCCAGCATGGCGGCGGCGCTGACCGCGACCACCGACGTGCCGAAGAATTTGCGCATGGTGAGGACTTGCCTTTCTGGAGGTGTAACAGGGTGGTGAGGTCGGTGACCGTCAGCCGGACACCGCTGCCTTGGCGGGCTCGCGCTCCGCGTCCGGCGGTGAGGCGGGTGGGACGGAGTCGTCGCGGCGGAAGGGCCGCATCAGGCTCCCGATGATGGAGAACCGCCCCTGGCTCTTGTTGTAGACGTCGATCGCGACGGCCAGCAGCAGGACCAGGCCCTTGATGATCTGGACCTTGTCGGTGCCTACGCCCTGGAGCTGGAGGCCGTTGTTGAGCACGGCCATGACGAGACCACCGACGATGGAGCCGCTGATGGTGCCGATGCCGCCGGCGACGGCCGCGCCGCCGATGAAGACCGCGGCGATGGCGTCCAGCTCCCAGCCGTTGCCGTCCTGCGGCCCGGAAGCCTGCGAACGGGCCACGAAGATCATGCCGGCCAGCGCGGCCAGGACGGACATGTTCATCATGACGAAGAAGTTGACCCGCTTGAGCTTCACGCCGGACAGCTCGGCCGCCCGGGAGTTGCCGCCCACCGCGTAGATGTGCCGGCCGCCGGCGGTGTTGCGGGTGTAGAAGGAGTACGCGATCACCAGCGCCACCAGGATGATGCCGGAGATCGGGAAGCTGGTGCCGACACGACCGCTGGCGAAGCGCAGCGCCGCGAAGGCGATGACCCCGACCATGACGGCCATCCGCAGGATCGAGATCCACATCGGCGCCGGGTTGGCGTCCATGGCCCGACGGGTGTTGCGGGCTCGGACCTCGCGCCACACCACGGCCACCGCGGCGGCCAGACCGAGCAGCAGCGTCGCGTTGTTGTAGCCGGTGTTCGGCCCGAACTCGGGCAGGAAGCCCGAGCCGATCTCCCGGAAGCCCTCCGGCACCGGAATGCTCTGCGCGTTGCCGATGAACTGGTTGCCACCGCGGAACAGCAGCATGCCGGCCAGGGTCACGATGAACGCCGGCACCCCGACGTACGCCACCCAGAAGCCCTGCCACGCGCCGATCACCGCGCCGATGGCGAGGCCGAACACGATGGCGGCGGGCCAGGGCAGATCCCACTCGGTCATCGACTTGGCGACCAGGATGCCGGTGAATGCGGCGACGGAGCCGACCGAGAGGTCGATGTGCCCGGCGACGATCACCATGAGCATGCCGATGGCCAGGATCAGGATGTACGAGTTCTGCTGGAACAGCGCGATCAGGTTGTCCGACCGCAGCGTCAGCCCATTGGTCCAGATCTGGAAGATCAAGACGATCGCCACGAGGGTAAAGATCATCCCGAACTGGCGAGCGTTGGAGGTCGTGCCTCCGAACAGGTTCTTCTGAAGGTCCTTCAATCGGCTCATCGGGTGGCCATCTTCTTCGTCGAGGTCATCTGCTTCATGAGGTTTTCCGGGGTGGCGTCCGCCCGGGCGATCTCGCCCGTGATGGCGCCTTCGAACACGGTGTAGATGCGGTCGCAGAGCCCGATCAGCTCAGGCAGCTCCGAGGAGATGACGACGACGCCCTTCCCCTGGTCGGCGAGCCGCTGGATGATGCCGTAGATCTCGTACTTGGCACCCACGTCGATGCCGCGGGTCGGCTCGTCGAGGATCAGCAGGTCCGGGTCGGTGAACATCCACTTGGCCAGGACGACCTTCTGCTGGTTGCCGCCGGAGAGCTTCGAGACGCCCTCGTCGACCGACGGGGCCTTGGTCCGCAACTCCTTGCGGTACGCCTCGGCCGCCTGGTACTCCTCGACCTGACTCAGGACGCCGTGGTGCCTGATCTTGGAGAGCTTGGCGGCAACCGTCGACGACTTGATGTCGTCGAGCAGGTTGAGGCCGATCGCCTTGCGGTCCTCGCTGACGTACGCGAGGCCGTTGTCGATCGCGTCGGCGACCGACTTCAGGACGATCTCCTTGCCGTCCTTGATGATCGTGCCCGACTCGTACACCCCGTAGGAGCGGCCGAAGACACTCATCGCGAGTTCCGTGCGGCCCGCGCCCATGAGACCGGCGAAGCCGACGATCTCGCCGCGGCGCACCACGAAGCTCTCGTTCTTGCAGACCTGCCGCTCGGCGGAGATCGGGTGCCGGACGTTCCAGTCGCGGACCTCGAAGAAGACCTCACCGATCTTCGGCGTGTGGTCCGGGAACCGGCTGCCCAGCTCACGACCGACCATGCCGCGCACGATCCGGTCCTCGTCGACCCCGTCCGCCTTGACGTCGAGGGTCTCCACGGTCCGGCCGTCACGCAGGATGGTGATCTGGTCGGCGATCGCCTCGATCTCGTTCAGCTTGTGCGAGATCATGATCGAGGTGATGCCACGGGAGCGGAACCCGCGCAGCAGGTCCAGCAGGTGGCGGGAGTCGGCCTCGTTGAGGGCCGCGGTGGGCTCGTCGAGGATGAGCAGCTTCACGTCCTTGGCGAACGCCTTGGCGATCTCGACGAGCTGCTGCTTGCCGACCCCGATGTCCTTGATCAGGGTGTCCGGGTCCTCTTCCAGACCAACCCGGGCCATCAGGTCCAGCGCCATCCGGTTCGCGGCCTTCCAGTCGATCGCGCCCCGCTTGCGCGGTTCGTTGCCGAGGAAGATGTTCTCGGCGATCGACATCCCTGGAATGAGCGCGAGCTCCTGGTGAATGATCACGATGCCGGCGTTCTCGCTGGCCCGGATGTCGGAGAACTTGCTCTCCGACCCCTGGTAGACGATCTGGCCGTCGTAGGTGCCGTGTGGGTAGACCCCGCTGAGGACCTTCATCAGCGTGGACTTGCCCGCACCATTCTCGCCGCAGATGGCATGGATCTCGCCGGCGCGAACCACCAGGTTGACGTCGGAGAGGGCCTTGACTCCGGGGAACTCCTTGGTGATGGAGCGCATCTCAAGGAGGATCGGCACGTTGCTCATAGCTCGTACCACCTCGCCAACGTCATCGGTTGCCTCCGGAAGGTTGAACCTTCACTTGGTTTTGTTGTTGACGGCAACGTATTGCGGCCGGAGGGCCATCCGCAAGGCGAGAGACTGTTGAAAAAGTAACAATCCGGCAATATAGACGTAACGCAGTATTCGCCTGTCACAGCCGCCCCGATGGCCCCGCAGGGCACCTTGGCCTGCCGGTGGCAACGTTGTCAAATGACGGCCAACGCCATGATCGACCCCGGCCATCCTCGACAAGCCTGCCACCAGGCACGATCCGCCACCAACCGGAGCACGGGCCGCTGGGCGACAAACTCGGGACCATTGAGTGATCTTGATTGGGTCGCGACGCCGACATCGAGCCCAGGACGGCACGACGGCCTTGGTTCAATGGTGTGACCCACGCCTCCACTCAATGCTGGGATCGACGATGATCATCTCGTCGCGCCCGCGACCAGGAGGCCAGGTGCGGCTCAGCGTCCCTTAAGGGCGAATCGGGGCGTTCGCCGCTCCCGCGTCTTCGGAGCCGATCGCTCAGGACGGGTGCAGCACCACCTTGATCACGCCGTGCTCCCGCCGGTCGAAATGCTGATACAGCTCGGGGGCGTCGGCGAGGGTGCCGTGATGGGTCACGATCATGCTCGGGCGCGCTCGGCCCGCGACGACCAGGTCCCGCAGCAGGGCGGTGTAGCGGCGGTCGTGGGTGCGACCGAAGCGGACCGCCACGCCCTTGCTGAACAGCGCACCCCAGGGCGCGACCAGATTCTCGTGGCCGTCCGCGCCGGGGCCGGGGTGCGGGTCGCGTTCCGGGAACACACCGGCGACCGCGATCGCGCCGGCGGCGTTGACCAGCCGGGCCGCATCGGCGATGACCTGGCCCGGACGCTCCCGCTCCGGGTGCTCCCGGTCGCGGGCCTGGAACCCCACCGCGTCGATGACCTTGTCGACCCCGCCCAGCTTCTCCTCGCCGAGCGGCAGCCCGGTCCGCGACCGGTCGGCGCGGATCTGCTCGACCGGGTCGCCCCGCCGGAAGTCGATCGGCACCGCGCCGATCTCGCCTGCCTTGTCGAGTCGGGCGTCGACGCCGTCGACGGAGTAGACCACCCGGGCACCTCGCAGCAGCGCCGAGTAGGCGCCGAGCAGACCGATGGTGCCGGCGCCGAACACCGCCACGGTGTCACCGGGCTCGACCTCGGCGAGGGTGGCGGCGGCGTGCCACCCGGTGACGAACGCGTCGGCGAGCAGCACGAAGTCGTCCTCGTACCCGTCCCCCGGCTCGCCGGGCAGGGGTACGCAGTTGGCATCGGCCCACGGCACGCGCAGCAGATCGGCCTGCGCACCCCGATACGGACCCATCCCCGCGTACCCGTATGCCGCGCCCGGCCCCTCGGCCCGCGCCCGCAGACAGGCCGCGGAGAGCCCGCGAGCGCACATCACACACGTTCCACAGAACAGGTGCGTGGGGATCACCACCCGGGTGCCCGGCCGGACGGTCTGCACCGCGGCCCCCACCTCCTGCACCACACCCAACGGTTCGTGACCGAGCACCAGGCCCGGCTCGGCACTGGTTCGTCCGTCGTACATGTGCAGGTCGGTGCCGCACAGGGCGGTCGAGGTGATCCGCACGAGCGCGTCCGTGTCCGCCTCCAGCGTCGCGTCGGGCACCTCCCGCACCTCGACGGTCCGGACGTCCGCGTACACGACGGCTCTCATCCCGGCTCTCCTGTTCGGCGGCAGACAGACCCGGCGGCCTTCCCCCGACTGGTCCGTTCATGCCGCCCCGGCCCAGGGGCGGGTCGGGGCGGTGCTACCTTCCACGGCTTCACAAGCCTCGAAACGGTCGACGGGTTCGGGCATCCCCGCGCCCTCGACGCGTCGTGGCATTCGATCCTCGACGCGGTGCACACCACGTTGAGCACCTGGCCGACCGAGACCAGGACAGCACGGACATCAGCCGGTGGTCCTCGATCTCGGTACCGACTCTCCTGCTGGCTGGCGCGGACACCTGGGAGCCGATGCCCACCACGATGAACGCCCTGGCGCGGACGATTCCGGCGGCGCGTCACGTCGTCTGGCCGGGTCAGTCGCACTTCGTGACCATGACGGCCCCTGCCCTGTTCGCCGAGGCGCTGCGGGAGTTCTTCGCCGAGGCCCCGGCGGTCCCGCCGGGCCGGTCGGATTCCGGCGGCCCGGCGGGACGGTGACCGCGGCGGCGACGCCGCCATCGTCGCCCTACTCGGGCGCCTGCTGCTGGCGGAACTGTTCGACCGGGAGGCCACCGCGACCCCAGTTCTCGGTGTCGACCTCGTCGATCACCACGAAAGTCGACGTCAGCGGCTTGTTCAGGACGTCGCGCAGCAGCTCGCTGACGCCCTTGATGAGGGCGGCCTTCTCCTCGGCGGTCGCTGCGGACGCGCCGGCGGTGCTGCCCTCGCGGGTGATCTGGATGGTCACGATCGGCATTGTCTACTCCGTTCCAGGCGTGGGGTGGCGTCAGTGACCGGCGTTCTGGCCGCCGTCGACGTGCAGGATCTCGCCGGTGACGAACGGGGCGGACTCGAGGTAGACGACGGCGTCGACCACGTCGCTGGTCTCGCCCATCCGGCCCACCGGGTGCAGGCCCGCGAGCGTCTGGTGCGTCTCGACCGGGTGCATCGGGGTCTTGATGATGCCGGGCGCGACGGCGTTGACCCGTACGCCACGACGGGCGTACTCGATGGCCAGGGACTTGGTCGCGGAGCTGAGACCGCCCTTGGTCAACGACGCGAGCACCGACGGGACGTTCGAGTTGGGCTGGTCGACGAAGCTGGTGGTGATGGTGACGATGTGGCCCGAGCCGCTGGCCTCCAGGTGCGGCAGGACGCGCCGGGTGAGGTGGAAGAACCCGGCGAGGTTGATCCCGGTGACCTGGTCGAAGTCCTCGTCGGTGTAGTCGGTGAACGGCTTGGCGACGAAGACGCCCGCGTTGTTCACCAGGGTGTCGATCCGCCCGAAACTGTCCAGGGCGGCACGGACCACCCGCTCGGCGGTGTCGGCCTCGGCGATGTCGCCCGGGACGGTGACGACCTGCGGGTCGTCGGACGCGCCGATCGAGCGTGAGGTCGCGACCACGCCGTACCCGAGCTTGCGGTAGGCGGTCACCAGGTCGGCGCCGATGCCCTGGGAGGCGCCGGTGACCACAACGACCTTCTGTCCCTGACTGCTGTTCATGAGGAAACCACCTTCACTAGACGACTGGTCTACTAAAAGCTAGCCGACCGGTCGTGTATCGTCAAAGCATGGGACGGACCAGTGACGCGAAGAACAAGATCCTCGACGCGGCCGCCACGCTGATCGAGCAGCGCGGCTACACGGCCCTCGGCGTGGCCGAGATCTGCGCGGCGGCCGGTGTGCCGAAGGGCAGCTTCTACTACTTCTTCGAGTCCAAGCAGGCGCTCGCCCGCAGCGTCATCGACGAGCACTGGGTCACCCAGCGCCGCCAGTGGGAGCAGTTGCTCGGCAGTGAGCGCGACCCGCTACAGCGGCTGCGCGACCTGTTCGAGGCCACCGAGGAGGTCCAGCGCGTCGGCCAGCGGAAAGCCGGTGTGGTCGCCGGCTGCCTGTTCGGCAACCTCGCCCTCGAACTCAGCAACCAGGCCGAGGAGATCCGCGGCCGGCTCCAGGAGATCTTCGAGGAGCAGATCAGTCTCATCGAGCAGGTCGTCGTCGAGGCGAAGGAGCGCGGCCTCGCGGGCCCGGCGGTCGACAGCCGGGAGGCCGCGCGGTCGATCGTCGCCCAGATCGAGGGGCGGGTCCTGCTCGCGAAGTTGCTCAACGATCCGACCCAGCTGGAGACGCTGTGGCGCAACTGCCTGGATCTCCTCCAGGTGCCGGCGCAGGCGCGGACCACGACCGACTGAACGGACGACGGTCGCTGACCGTCCACTGCGGGCGCACTGCGCGGTCGCTCAGTAACATCGGCGAGGCACGATATTCAGGCGGATCACTCCCCGACCGGATCGAGCACTCGACATGACGACCGAGCAGACCACGTCTCCCCCACGTGCCGGTGTCGGCATCGCCGCCCGGGGGCTGGGCCAGAGCGTCCAAAGCGGTCACCAGATTCTGGACGACATCTCCCTGAGCATCGCGCCGGGCGAGGTGGTCGCGATCATCGGTGCCAGCGGCGCCGGAAAGACCACACTGCTGGAGATACTCGCCGGGGTGCGGCAACCAGCGGCGGGCACTGTGACGTACGACGACAGCGCCGCGGCCGGCACCGTCGGTGTCGTTCCGCAGGACGACATCATCCACCGCGAGCTGCCCCTGGCCCGCACCCTGAGCTACGCCGCCCGACTGCGCCTCCCCGCTGACACCCGGCCGGCCGAGATCAGCGCCCGGGTCGCGGAGGTGCTCGCCGAGCTGCGACTCACCGACCGGGCCGCCACGCCGGTCGGCCTGCTCAGCGGCGGTGAACGCAAGCGCGCCAGCATCGCCGTCGAGCTGCTCACCCGGCCTGGCGTGTTCTTCCTGGACGAGCCCACCTCCGGGTTGGACCCGGCGATCGCCGTGGATCTGCTCCGGGTGCTCCGCGCGCTCGCCGACACCGGCGCCACTGTCGTGCTGACCACCCACCAGGTCACCGACGTGGACCATTGCGACCGGGTCGTCGTGCTGACCCGTCAGGGCCGCCTGGCGTTCACCGGCACCCCGGCCGCCGCCCGGGAGTTCTTCGGCCTGCGATCCCTCGTCGAGGTGCACCTCCGGCTCGACGAAGCGACGCGACCCACCGAGTGGCCCGATCGCTTCGCCGAGCAGCGCGACGCCGAACAGCCGCCATCGAGCACCGATGCTGGCGTCGCCGCGACGTCGCCGCGACACGTCGGCCGGCTGCGCCAGTGGGCCGTCCTCACCGCGCGCAACGCGGAGATCGTCGTCCGCAACCGGCTGACCCTGGCGATCCTGCTCGGTTCGCCGCTGATGGTCCTCGGCATGTTCGCGCTGCTGTTCCGTCCGGGGGCGTTCGAGCCGAGCAGACCCAGCCCGACGGTGACCGTGATGATCCTGTTCTGGATCGCGTTCGGCGGTTTCTTCTTCGGGCTGACCTACGGGCTCCTCCAGATCTGCACCGAGCTGCCGATCCTGCGCCGGGAGCGGCTGGCCGGTGTCCGGCTGGCCCCGTACCGGTTGGCGAAGGTCGCGGTGCTGCTGCCGCTGCTGGCCGTGGTGGACCTGGCCCTGCTCGGGGTGCTGCGCGGCATGGACCGACTCCCGCCGGTCGGCAGCGCCGACTTCGCCGCCCTGTACGCGACCCTCCTGCTCTCCTCAGCGGCGGCGCTCGCCCTCGGCCTGCTCTGCTCGGCGGCCGTGTCCGACGCGGCCCAGGCGACGCTCATGCTGCCGATGCTGTGCTTCCCACAGGTGCTCTTCGTCGGTGCGATCCTGCCGGTGCCGTCCATGGCCGTCGGCGGTCAGTGGCTCAGCTACGCGATGTCGAACCGGTGGGCGTTCGAGGGCCTGGGGCACACCGCCGGCGTGGAGCGGCTCTGGCGCGACGGCGGCTCCCCGCTCGGCCCGCCGCTGCTGGCCACGTACGGCGACAGCTTCTCCCGGCCGGTGTGGGTCGACTGGCTGGTGCTCGGCGGTTTCGCGCTGCTCTTCCTGGGCGCGGCCTGGGTGGTCCTGGTCCGACGGGATCGTCGTCGTGCCTCCTGAGCCGGCCACGCACGCCTCCCCCGCGGCGCTGCCGGGATATGCCGCTACCGGCCGGATCGACGAGCTGCGCGCCACCGAGTACCGACACCTGGATGCCGACGGGCAGGTCTACCTCGACTACGCCGGTGCCGGGGTGGCCGCCCAGGCCCAGGTTCGCGCCCATCACGACCGGCTGCTCGCCGGCCTGTACAGCAACCCGCACTCGGAGAACCCCACGAGTGTGGCGGCGGGCTCGCTGGTGGAGTCGGCGCGACGCGCGGTGCTCGACTTCTTCCGCGCCGACCCGGCCGAGTACGCGGTCGTCTTCACCCCGAACGCCAGCGGCGCCTGCCGGCTGGTCGGCGAGGCGTACGACTTCGGCCGTGCCGCGCCACTGGTGCTGACCTGGGACAACCACAATTCGGTCAACGGCATCCGGGAGTACGCCCGGTCGGCCGGCGGGTCCGTGCGCTACGTGCCGCTGGACGGGCCGGAGCTACGGGTCGCCGAGTCGGACGTGGTCGCGGCGCTCGACGCCGGCCGCGGCGGGCTGACCCGTCGGTGGGGTCGGTCCGGCCGAGGTGGGTTGTTCGCCTATCCGGCGCAGAGCAACTTCTCCGGCGTACAGCACCCGCTGAGCTGGGTGGAGCTGGCCCACCAGCGGGGCTACGACGTGCTGCTCGACGCTGCCGCCTTCGCGCCGACGAACCGGCTGGATCTCAGCGCCGTGCGGCCGGACTTCGTGTGCCTGAGCTGGTACAAGCTCTTCGGCTACCCCACCGGGATCGGCGCGCTGCTGGCCCGCCGATCGGCGCTGGCACGGTTGCGCCGGCCGTGGTTCGCCGGCGGCACGATCCGGGCGGTGAGCGTGCAGGGTGACTGGCACCGGCCGATGGACGACGAGTCGGCGTTCGAGGACGGCACGCTCAACTTCCTGAGCATCCCGGACGTGGAGTTCGGGTTGCGCTGGCTTGACTCGGTCGGCCTGGATCTCGTCCACTCCCGGGTCGGCCTACTCACCGAATGGCTGCTGGAGCGGCTGGCGACCCTGCGCCACGACACCGGCGGGCCGCTGGTCCAGGTGCACGGGCCGACGACGGGTCTGGGGCGCGGTGGCACGGTGACGTTCAACTTCCGCCACCCGGACGGCACGCTGGTCGACGAACGGCTCGTGGCGCGGGAGGCGGCAGCGGCCGGCCTCTCCCTGCGTACCGGCTGTTTCTGCAACCCGGGCGCGGGCGAGGGCGCGTTCGGGATCAGCCGGGCCTCGACCCGGCAGCGGTTGTTGGCGGGGGTCGACACGATCGACCAGTACCTCACCGCGCTGCGGCTGCCGACGGGCGGCGCGGTCCGGGTCTCGTTCGGACTGGCCTCCACGGCGACCGACGCGGAACGCTTCGTCGCCTTCGCCCAGTCGACCTACCTCAACCGTGAGGTAGGTGCCGAGTCACCGCTGCCACCTCGGCTGCGCTGCTGACCGGCCCGGGCCACGCCAGCTAGCTGACCGGCCCCGGGCTCCGCCGGCTAGCTGACCTGGGCGACCGGCGCGGGGCGGCGCTTGATCTCCTCCATGAACGGAAACCGGGCGGTCAGCTCGGCGGCCGTCAGGCCGGCCCGCCAGGCCGCAGCCACCTGGGCGACCTGCACCAGGTCCATGACGTCACCGCGCGCGAGAACCTCTCCCGCGACCCGGATGTCGATCATGAAGTATCGGGCCTGCGATCCCAGCCCCACGCAGACCACGCCCTCGTCGGAGTGCAGCTCAGCACAGGTGAACCGGGCCCGCCCCTGCTCGGGTGCGGTCACCCGGCCGACATCGAGCCCCTGGCGGGCAGCGGTTTCGATGAGCGCGGGGGCCAGGCCACCCCGCTCGACCAGATCCGGGTAGAGGCGCACACCCAGCGCCGTCGACGCCTCGCTCATGACTGACTCCCACTTCCTTGTGACAGAGACCAGCAGCGCGCAGGTTACGGGAAAGTTTCCGGCACGCCTCGTCATCCTGTCCCGGGTGGACGCCCCTCGGCAATAGGAAGGGTCGATTCGACCGCTATCGAGTAACGCCGGGCCGCGCCGAACTCCTTCGATGGGTCAGCGCCGTCCACCTCGGAGGCATCGATCGATCCCACCGTGACGACCGGGCCCGGCGCTTCTCCGCTCACTGGCCAGCATCGGGCGGTAACGGACGGTCGTGATATTGGAAACAGTCTTGACAGAAAGACACTATATCGACATGCTTCGCTTTAGAGAGCGCTCTCTATCCTGGTAGACCGCTTCCACCACCCCCACGCTGAGGAGCCTCCCGTGTTCACAGCCCGGCCCAGCCCGCGCTTCCGCCCCCTCGCACTCCTGGTGGTCGCCATCGTCGCGACCACGACGGCGCTCGTCCTCCCGGCGCACCCCGACCGGGCCGAGGCCGCCATCGGCCCGATCAGCTGGCAGGACGAGTTCAACTCCCCCGCCGGCACGCCCGTCGACCAGAACAAGTGGCGGTTCGACATCGGGGGCGGCGGCTGGGGCAACAACGAGCGGCAGTACTACACGAACAGCACCAGCAACGCCGTCCACGACGGCCAGGGCAACCTGGTCATCACCGCCCGCCGGGACAACCCCGCCAACTACCAGTGCCACTACGGGCGCTGCGAGTACACGTCGGCGCGGTTGCTGACGGCGGCCACCTTCACCCAGACGTACGGGCGATTCGAGGCCCGGATCAAGATCCCGCGCGGTCAGGGCATCTGGCCGGCCTTCTGGATGCTCGGCACCGGCGGCGGGTGGCCCGACGCTGGCGAGATCGACGTCATGGAGAACATCGGCCGGGAGCCGAACACCGTCTACGGCACCGTGCACGGGCCCGGCTACTCCGGCGGTGGCGGCATCACGGGCAGCCGCACCCTCGGTGCGCCGCTCGCCGACACCTTCCACACCTACCGGGTGGACTGGGAACCGAACGTGATCACCTGGTACGTCGACGGGGTGCAGTACCACCGGGTCGACCCCGCCCGGCTGGGCGGTAGCCGCTGGGTGTTCGACCACCCCTTCTTCATGATCCTCAACGTGGCGGTCGGTGGTAACTGGCCCGGCTACCCGGACGGCTCGACCCAGTTCCCGCAGCAGATGCTCGTCGACTACGTCCGGGTTTCCAGCTACACCTCGGGCGGGGGCGACCCGGCTCCCGGCACCAGCCGGATCAGGGGTGCGCAGAGCGGTCGTTGCATCGACATCCCCGGCGCCAACCCGGTCGAGGGCGCCAAACTCCAGATCTGGGACTGCAACACCACGGCGGCCCAGAGCTGGACCTTCGCCTCCGACGGAACCATCCGCGCGATGGGCAAGTGCATGGACCCGGCCTGGGCCGGCACCGCCAACGGCACCGAGGTCAACCTGGTCAGCTGCAACGGCAATACCGCGCAACGCTTCACCCTCAACGCCTCCGGCGACCTGGTCAACCTCAACGCCAACAAGTGCGTGGACGTACGGGAGGCCAATCCCAACAACGGCGGCAAGCTGCACCTGTGGGACTGCCTCGGCGCCGCCAACCAGAAGTGGTCTCGCATCTGACGACACGGGCACCGAACGGTGGGCCGTCCGAGAACAGTTCGGGCGGCCCACCGCCGTACGCGGACCTCCGCAGACCGGATTGTTCGATGGGTGGGGAGGCCAGGCTCACGCCCACTATGTTCGGATTAGTCCAGAATCCGGCAGTTCCAGGAGTGAGCTCATGTCGCACCACCTCGACACCCCCCTCGCCGCCCAGGGCGGTCAGCTGTTCCTCAACGACCTGTTCGTGTTCAACGGCGACCGCGCCACGGTGTTCGTCATGGACGTCAACAGCTCGGTGACCAAGGCCGACATCAAGCGCGGCTTCCACGCCGAGGCACGCTACGAAATCAAGATTCATATCAATGGGGCCGAGATGGAGGACCTGACCTACCGGTTCGCCTTCGGCGAGCTTGACGGCGACGCCCGGCAGGCCTTCCAGTTGTACGAGCTCACCGGAGCCGACGCCCGCGACGACGCCGCGATGGGCACCCCCGTCGCCCAGGGGCGAACCGGCGAGGTGACGGCCGGCAGCAACGTACGGATCTGGGCCGGCCGAATCACCGACCCCTTCTTCATCGATCTCGACGAACTCGCCACCATCAACGGCGCGGTCAAGAACGGTTCGCGGGTGGACCGTTCAGCGTGGCGGGTCGACCAGGCCAAGAACAGCTTCGCCGGCACCACGGTCGAGTCGATCGTCCTTGAGGTCTCCCATGACGAGCCGCTGCTGCGCGACGGCACTGAGATCGGCGTGTGGTGCCGCACCATGCTGGCCACCGACGCCGGCGGGTGGCGCCAGATCAACCGCGCCGGCCACCCCATGATGTGGCCGATCTTCTGGCCCCACGACACCGACTTCTCCGACCCCGCCAACTTCCGGCACCCCGGCAGCGACCTCGCCGAAGGCGGCGAGGAGATCGCCAACGCGGTCGCCGGGGTCGTCAAGGCGAACGGCACCGCCGCGGACCCGCAGGCGTACGGCTGGAGCGTCGCCCGGCAGCTCTACCCCGACCTGCTGTCGTACAAGGTCGGCACGGCCGCGAACTTCGGCTTCGCGGCCCGCAACGGGCGCGGCCTGGCCGACAACGCACCCGAGGTGATGTTCTCCCTGGTCCTCAACACGGGCACCACGTCCGGCCTCACCGCGGAGGTCACGAAGGCCGCCCGCGCCGCTACCTTCCCGTACGTGGTCCCGGCCTGAACGATCACCGATCAACCGCCGGCGGACCGACCTCCCCGGTCACGCCGGGGAGGTCGGCCCGCTGAGACGGAGAAAGCCGTCAGCCCTCGATGTCCCGAGGGTCACGGCTACGGGGGTAGGTGTTCTTCTCCCCGATCGTGCCGTCCTGCTTCTTGATCACGTGTTCGACGCCCCGGTCGGCCGCCATCTCGCGGCCCTGGGCCTGCGCGTCGGCCTTCACGTCATGCGTGCTGCTGGCCCGCTCGTGACCCTCGGGCTTGTTCTTCCACTGCCCGTCCTCGTGGTACGTCTCGACGTCACCCTTGACCATGGCCGGCTCCCTCCCTGCGTCTGCGCTGTCCCCCGAATCAGTGCCCCGAGCCGTGCCGGGCAAACCGCGTTCCTCAGGAGACGGTCGGGCAGTTGTTGCTCACCCGCCGCAGGATCTGCTCGCGTTCGTCGGTGGTGATGCCCGACGCCGTACCGTCGAAGTGGGTCTCGACCTTGTCCCAACCGCGTCGCTGTTCGTAGTGCAGGTGCGGCGCACCGGAGTTGCCGGTGCTGCCGAGCCGCCCGATCTGGTCACCCTGGGCGACCTTCTGACCGACCTTCACCAGTGGCGGTTCGAGCATGTGCAGGTACTGCGTCTCCCACTTGCCGCCGTGGTCGATCTTCACCCAGTAGCCGCCGCCGCGCCCCCGTGGGCCGTCCGGGTTCTCCGGGGTACGGCCGCCCAGCGAGCCGTTGATGCCCGCCACGGTGACCGTTCCGGCGTACGACGCGAGCACCGGCCGCCCCCACGACTCACCCTCGATCGGGAAGAAGTCGACGTCGTAGTCGTCGTGGCCGGGGTAGGTGCTGAGCTGCCATGTCTCGCCACAGGCCACCGGCATCTGGAAGAGCGGGCGCGGCCCGGCCGGGCGCAGCATCGGCACCGTGACCACCGCGATGCCGAGGACGGCCGCCACGGCGACGAGCGCGAGGAGGACGCGGATGGCACGGCTTCGAGGGCGGCGGTGGGAACGGGCTCTGGTGGGGCGGCCGGTCGTCACCGGCCCGAGCATGGCAGATGCCGGCAACCGCTCAGCTTCGAGGCCGCGCCCCACACCCGTTTACATTGCAGTCGCATCGTAAACGGGATACGGTCGAATCCAATGCAGTTGTATTGCAACTGACTACCGTCCCGAGCGAGAAGGACGACCATGATCGACGCGAAGACGCCGTCCAGGGCACGGATGGGCCCGCTGCTGCGCCGAGCGGCGCGGGCCGAGGCCGCGACCTGGCGCAGCCTGTACGTGTGGGCGCGCCGCAACCCGCTGCCGCTGGAACCCGGCGACGAGCCGTTCGGTTACCTCGGTGTGGTCAAGCCGATCCTGGGCATCTTCATCGGTCTCTCGGTCGTGGAGATCCCGATCTTCGACGTCGTGGTCACCCACGTGGTGCCGTGGCGGCCCGCGCGGTGGATCGTGCTCGGCCTCGGCATCTGGGGTCTGCTCTGGATGATCGGCCTGTTCGCCAGCATGACCATCCATCCCCACGTCGTCGGCGACCGTGGCCTGCGGGTGCGGCTCAGCTCGGGCATCGACATCTTCATCCCGTGGACGGACGTCAAGGCGCTGCGCAAGCGCTACCGTTCGCTGCCGTCGAGCAGGTCGGTGCAGGTCGAGCAGGAGGGCGACCGCCGGGTGGTGTCCATCTCGGTCGGCAGCCAGACAAGCGTTGACGTCCTGTTGCGCCGGCCGCTGACCTTCGACCTGCCCAGGGGCGGGTCCGCGCCGACGAACGAGCTGCGACTGTACGCCGACGACCCGGACGGCCTGCTGCGCAGTGCGCGGGGCACGCCCGCGAGCAGCACCGTCAGCCGCTGATCGTCAAAGCTGGCGGGGCATCCGGGTCAACCACTGTGAAACGATCGAGGCCATGCCGAAGAAGGTCGACCACCAGGAGCGACGCACCCTCATCGCGGACGCGTTGATGCGGGTCGCCGCAGCTCAGGGGCTGGAGGCCGTCAGCCTCCGACACGTCGCCGCCGCGGCCGGTGTGTCCGCCGGCATGGTCCAGCACTACTTCCGGACCAAGGACGAGATGATGACGTTCGCGTTGAGCGTGGTCCGCGAGCGCAGCCAGATCCGGGTCACCGAGGCGGTGGCGGGGCTGGGTGCGAACCCACCGCCTCGGCTGCTGCTGCGGACCCTGCTCGCCGCGCTGCTGCCCCTCGACGAGCGCACCCGCGACGACGGGCGGGTGGCGCTCGCGTTCCTCGCCTACACGGCGGTGCGTCCGGCCGCCGCGACCGGCCTGCACGACGACACCGCGCAGTTCACCGGGTTCATCGCCAGCCTCCTGCCCGACCGGCACGACGCCGCCGCCGCGGCCGGTCTGCTGGCGCTGATGGAAGGGCTGGGTGTCTACCTGCTGGGCGGGCAGTACACCGCCGAGCAGGCGCTGGGTGCGCTGGACGCCCACCTGGACCTGCTCTTCGGCTGATCGCGGCACAGCTGAGCGTCAGGTGAGCGGCGACGGCGACTCGGCGCCGGGGATCGTCAGCGCCGGCGTACCCGACCCGTCCGCCGGGACGCTCCACACGTCGGGTTGGCCGTCGTCGCGGCGCAGCGCGTAGGCAAGCGTCACGCTGTCCAGCCAGGCGGCCTGGTCATCGACGCTGCGGGTCTCCGCGGTCGCGGTGACCCGCATGCTCGACAGGTCGAGGACCGACAACCGCCAGCCCTTCGCCGGGTCGGCGTCGATCGCCTCCTTGAACGCGAGCCGGGTGCCGTCCGGTGACAGCGACGGGCACTCGACGTTGTCCTTGAGCGTTTCGACGGTGCGGGCGGCGACGTCACCCCGGACGAGGTATCGCCTGCCCCCGGTGGACATCGTCGCGTAGAAACGGTTGTCGTCGGCGGTGAAGGTGACGCCCCAGTAGTTGACGTCCGGGTTGCGGTGACGGCGGCCGTCCTTCGTGATCGCGAAGTCTTCGAGCGATGTCACAGTGGCGCCGGTGAGGGTGTCGAGGATCCCGGTGCGGGTGGAGAAGCCACTGGAGGTGTACGAGTCGCCGCCGACGAACGTCGTCCAGGAGACCATCCGGCCGGAGGCCGAGACCCGGGCCCGGTTCGGCAGACCGGGCACACCGACCGCCCGGGTCTGGCGCAGCTCCGCGTCGAGCACGACAACCTGGTACGACCACGCGGTCTCCGGTTTCAGGCAGACCCCGGTGCCGGCTGCGGCGTACACCCGGAGGCATTCCAGACCGGCGACCGTGCGCGGCCCGGCGGGGTCGGTCGCGGCGACGGTGGAGACGTGCCGGTCGGTGATCGCCAGCAGGCGCGGCCCGGGTGCCAGGCTGACCGCCCGCTCGCCGCCGACGGGCGGTGGTGTCCGGGGATCCCGCGCGGCCGTGGCGGCGTAGCCGGCCGCCACCGTGCCCAGCAGCACGGCCGAGGCGACCACCACGCCGAGCTTCGCTCGGGTCGACATCGCGGTCATCGGAGCACCTTCCGGGTGGTGGGTCGGGACGGGGAGGTCAGCAGGAGCAGCGTGCCGACCAGGACGCCGGCGACGGCCACCGCCGCCGCGCGGGCCGCGTTCTGCGGTCCCCACGCCTGCCAGGCCAGACCGAACAGCACTGAGGAGACGAGGTACGCCAGGGCCTGCCCGGTCTGTACCAGCGCGATTCCGGTCGTCCGCAGTCGCGCCGGCAGCACCGGCCCGGCGAGCGCGATGAGCACGCCGTCGGTGGCCGCGTAGAAGGCGCCGTACAGCGTCAGCGCCAGGGCGATCAGTGGCCAACCGTCGACCGGGCCGGCCAGCAGCAGGTACGTCGCACCGAGGGCGGTGTAGCCGCCGATCACCACGGGCAGGCGACCGACCCGGTCGGCGAGCGCGCCGAGCGGGGCGGCGAGCACCAGGTAGGCCAGGCTGGTCCCCACCGCGAGCAGCGGAAACCAGCGCAGACCGAGGTCCATCCGGCGCTGCAGCAGCAGGTAGACGAAGCCGTCCCCGATGGTGGCCAGGCCGAGCATCGCGGCGGCCAGCACCAATCGCCGGGCAGGCCCGCCGCGCAGCAGGCCGAACGCCTCGCGGACGGACACCTTCGGGTCGTCCGGCCCGTCCGCCGCCTCGCCGTCCGCTGCCGGACCGGCGGGCCGTTCCCGGACGAAGAGCACCAGCACCACGACGGCCAGTGCGGCGATGCAGAAGCTGGTGACGAAGACCGCGTCGTACGACTGCCCGACGACCAGCAGCACCGCGAACGCGGCGAGCGGCCCGAGGAACGCGCCGAAGCTGTCCATCGCCCGGTGCACCCCGAACGCCCGACCCAGCGCCTCGGGCGGGGTGGAGAGGGTGATCAGGGCGTCGCGTGGGGCGCTGCGCACGCCCTTGCCGAGCCGGTCGACGGCGATGACGGCACCGATCGCCGGGATCGACCGGCCGGCGAGCAGCAGTCCGAGTTTCGCCACCCCGGAGAGCGCGTACCCGAGGCCGGCGATCAGTTTGCGCCGCCGGAACCGGTCGGCGGCGAAACCACCGACGACCCGCAACAGCGCGGTGGCGCCGGTGTGGACGCCGTCCAGCACACCGAAGGCCACCGGGCTGAGGTTCAGGCCCAGCACCAGGTAGAGGGGCAGGACCGCGGCCACCATCTCGGCCGACACGTCGGTGATCAGGCTGACCGTGCCGAGCGCGATGACGTTGCCGCTGACCATCGCGAACCGGCCACGTCGGGGCCCCGATCCGGGCGGGTCGGCGACCGGTCGGGAGACGGTCGACAGGTACACGAGCATCTCCTCGGATCGACGGCTGACGGGCAGCCATCGTCCGTACTCAGCGCAGTGGGCACAACGGACCGTCGGTGGCCTCCGGGCGAGGGCCGGGTGAACGGGTGTCCAACAGCGAGGTGTTCGCCTGCCGGGACGCGGTGTTCATCCGCTCGTCGCTCGCCGGCCCATCGACCTTCCTACATTCGTTGCGCTCTTCCCACGAGGTAAGGAGTCCTGGATGGACATTCGATTCCCCCGTCCGTCGGTGACGCTGGGGGTGGTCGCGGTGATCGTCGCCGCGACCGCCGCCGTCGTCGTGAGCGGCGCTGGCGCGGCGTCGGCGGCGAGCGTGACCTTCACGCCGGTCGCCGACACCTACGTCCAGAGCGACACGGCCAGCACCAACTACGGCACGTCCACGCAGGTCGTGGTCGACAACTCACCGGTGCGGCGCTCGTTCCTGCGCTTCACCGTGAGCGGTGTCAGCGGCACGGTGACCGCCGCCACGTTGCGACTGCGCACGATCAGCGGCAACAGCGGCAGCGACGCCGGCGGCACGTTCCGCCGGATGTCCAATACCACCTGGTCGGAGACCGGCACCACCTGGAACAACCAGCCGGCCATCGACGGGGCCACGCTCGGCACGATCGGCGCGGTCAGCGGCAACACCTGGTACGAGGTCGATGTCACGGCCGCGGTCACCGGCAACGGTACGTACAGTTTCGGCGCCACCTCGACCAGCGGCGATGGCGCCTACTACGACACCCGCGAGAGCGGGCCGGACGCCCCGCAGCTGGTGGTCACCACCGGGACCACCACGCCGCCCTCGTCGGGCGACCCGGTCTTCGTCGGCGCCGGCGACATCGCCGACTCGGGCTCCGGCGACAGTGCCACCGCTGCGCTGCTCGACACCATCCCGGGAACGGTCTTCACCACCGGCGACAACGTCTACGACAGTGGGACGGCGTCGCAGTTCAACAGCTACTACGAGCCCACCTGGGGTCGACACAAGTCCCGTACCCGTCCGTCGCCGGGCAACCACGACTACAACACGTCGGGCGCGACCGGCTACTACAACTACTTCGGTACGTCCGCCGGCCCGAGCGGTCGCGGCTACTACTCGTACGACCTCGGCAACTGGCACATCGTGTCGCTGAACTCGAACATCAGCATGTCGGCCGGATCGACGCAGGAGCAGTGGCTGCGCGCGGACCTGGCCGCCAGCGGCAAGCCGTGCACGCTCGCGTACTGGCACCACCCGCTGTTCACGTCCAGCTCCAACCACGCGCCGTCGACGTCGACGCGTCCGCTGTACCAGGCCCTCTACGACTACAACGCCGACGTCGTGGTGTGGGGGCACAACCACGTGTACGAGCGGTTCGCCCCGATGAACCCGTCCGGTGCCGCCGACTCCAGCCGGGGGATGCGCAGCTTCGTCGCCGGGATGGGCGGTGCCGGTCACTACAGCTTCGGCACCATTCAGCCCAACAGCGAGGCGCGCAACAGCTCGGCGTGGGGTGTCCTGAAGTTCACCCTGCACTCGGGCAGCTACGACTGGCAGTTCGTGCCGGTGGCCGGGCAGACCTACGCCGACAGCGGCACCGGCACCTGCCACTGAACGGTGGGTCCCGCCGCGTCGTTCGCGGCGCGGCGGGACCACCACCCGCCCCAGCCCGCCGCACGCCGCTCCCTCGCCGGATCGAGATCTTGGACAGTTTCCGTTACGCCGTAACGGAAACTGTCCAAGATCTACGGGATCGTCGTCGGGCGGCGCCGTCTTGCGGGACATCGGGCGGCGACTGAGGGCGACCACGGACAGGTGCGGCACCGTTGAAGCGAAACGACGCGTGCCCCGGCCCGTAGGACGGGCCGGGGCACACGTGCGGACGGACCAGGCGTCAGCGGGCCGTGCCGGCGCGACGCTTGTTGTAGACGTCGAAGGCGACCGCGACGAGCAGGACCAGACCCTTCACCACCGACTGGGTCGACTGGTCGATGCCCATCAGCTGCATGCCGTTGCTCATCACCGCCATGATCAGACCACCGACCATCGCGCCGACCACGGTGCCCACGCCACCGGTAACGGCCGCGCCGCCAATGAAGGCCGCGGCGATGGCGTCCAGCTCGAACATGTTGCCGGCGGCAGGCTGCGCGCCGTTGGACCGCGACGAGTAGATGACGCCAGCCACCGCCGCCAGGAAGCCCATGTTGACGAACATCCAGAAGTTGACGGTGCGGACCTTCACCCCGGACAGCGCCGCCGCCGACAGGTTGCCGCCGATCGCGTAGACCTGGCGACCGAAGACGGTACGGCGGGTGAGCAGGCCGTAGACCAGCACCAGCACCGCCAGGATGATCAGCACGATCGGCAGCCCTCGGGCGTGCGCCAGCTGCCAGGCGAAGTACATGAGGACCGCGCCGACCAGCACGACCCGGGCGACGAACAGCGGGAACGACTCGACCGGCTGCTGGTAGCGGATACGTGCCACGCGGGTGCGGAAGCCGCTGACCGCGTAACCGGCCACGGCGATGGCGCCGATCAGCAACGTGAAGGCGTCGAAGCCCTCCCCGCCGAGCAGGCCGTTGAGGAAGCCCGCCGCGACCTGCTGGTATTCGGAGGGGAACGGGGACAGCGAGATGTTGTCGAGCACCCGCAGGGTGAGACCCCGGAACAGCAGCATGCCGGCCAGGGTCACGATGAAGGCCGGGATGCCCGCGTACGCCACCCAGAACCCGTGCCAGGCGCCGACCGCGACACCGACGACCAGCGCGGCCACGACGCCGATCCACCAGGGATGGCCCTGCTGGATCACCAGGACGGCGGAGACCGCTCCGGTGAGCGCGACGACCGAACCGACCGACAGGTCGATGTGCCCGCCGATGATCAGGATGACCATCCCGATCGCGAGAACCAGGATGTACGAGTACTGGAGGACGATGTTGGTGATGTTGCCGGGGCTCAGCAACACCCCGTCGGTCAGGACCGCGAAGAGGGCGACGATGACGACCAGGGCGACGTAGATCCCGCTCTGCCGCAGGTTGTTCAACACCAGCGCCCGGAGGTCGTTCGTCCCGCTGTGCAGGGCGGCGGTGGGCGTGCTGTCCGGGGGCGTGGGGCGCTCCGTCGAAGGGGTCTTGATGCTGGTCATCCGACGAGCTCCTTGTCCTTGGTCATCAGCTCCATGAGGCTCTCCTGAGTCGCCTCGGCCACCGGCATCTCGCCGGTGATCCGGCCGGCGGCGAGGGTGTAGATGCGGTCGCACATTCCGAGCAGCTCCGGCAGCTCGGAGGAGATGACGATCACCGCCTTACCGGCCGCCACCAGCCGGTTGATGATCGTGTAGATCTCGTACTTGGCGCCGACGTCGATCCCGCGGGTGGGTTCGTCGAGGATCAACACGTCCGGGTCGGTGAACAGCCACTTCGACAGCACCACCTTCTGCTGGTTGCCGCCGGAGAGCTTGCCGACCACCGCCATGACGCTCGGCGTCCGGATGTTCATCTCCTTGCGGCTCGTCTCGGCAACCTTGATCTCCTCGTTGCCGTTCACCCAGCCCAGGCGGGACAGCCGGTCCAACGCGGCGGCGGACACGTTGCGCCGCACGTCGTCGATGAGGTTGAGGCCGTAGCGCTTACGGTCCTCGGTGACGTAGGCGATGCCGTTGTCGATCGCCTCGGCGACGGTGCGCGCGTGCACCTCCCGCCCGTGGACGAAGAGTCGGCCCCGGATGTCGCGCCCGTAGGACCGACCGAACACGCTCATGGCCAGCTCGGTGCGCCCGGCCCCCATCAGGCCCGCGATGCCGACGACCTCACCGGCGCGTACGGACAGGCCGACGCCCTCGACGACCATCCGGTCCTGGACCGGGTGCCGCACCGTCCAGTCCTCGATGCGGAGGACCTCGTCACCGGGGGACGACTCGCGGTCGGGGTAGAAGCTGTCCAGGTCGCGCCCGACCATGCCCCGGATGATCCGCTGCTGGTTCACGTCGTCGGACTTCATGTCGAGGGTCTCCACCGCGCGCCCGTCGCGGATCACGGTGGTGGAGTCGGCGATGGCGGTGATCTCGTTGAGCTTGTGCGAGATCATGATGCAGGTGATGCCCTGCTCCTTGAGGGCCCGCAACAGGTCGAGCAGGTGCGCCGAGTCGATGTCGTTGAGCGCGGCCGTCGGCTCGTCCAGGATGAGCAGGCGCACCTTCTTCGACAGCGCCTTGGCGATCTCCACCAGCTGCTGCTTGCCGACGCCGAGCTGGATGACCGGGGTGACCGGGTTCTCGTGCAACCCGACGGACGCCAGCAGCTTCGCCGCTTCGGCGTTGGCGAAGTTCCAGTCGATGAGCCCGCTGCGGCCACGCCGCTCGTTGCCGAGGAAGATGTTCTCCGCGATCGACAGGTACGGCACCAGGGCGAGCTCCTGGTGGATGATGACGATGCCGTTGGCCTCGCTGTCGCGGATGCCGCGGAACTGCATCGGCTTGCCGTCGAAGAAGATTTCGCCGTCGTACGAGCCGGACGGGTAGACGCCGGACAGCACCTTCATCAGGGTGGACTTGCCGGCGCCGTTCTCACCGCAGATGGCGTGGATCTCGCCGCGGCGCACTGCGAGGGTGACGTCCTCCAGCGCGGTCACGCCGGGGAAGGTCTTGGTGATGCGACGCATCTCGAGGATGGTGTCGTCCATTGTCACTGTCCTCCGTCAGGTCTGGACGCGGTACACGCCCAGGCGTCGGGCCCGGCGGTGACCGCCGGGCCCGACGAGTGGCTTACTTCTTGGCCTGACCGGCGGCGACCTCTTCCGCCGTCCAGTAGCCGGAGTCGATCAGCGTCGCCTTGATGTCGTCCTTGTAGACGGTCGCGATCGGCAGCAGGTACGACGGGACGACCTTGACGCCGTTGTTGTACGTCTGGGTGTCGTTGGCCTGCGGCTGCTTCTTCTGCAGGAATGCCTCGGCCGCGTTCACGGCCTGCTCGGCCAGCAGTCGGGTGTCCTTGAAGACAGTGGAGTTCTGCACGCCGTCGTTGATCAGCTTGATCGAGGCGATCTCCGCGTCCTGGCCGGTCACCACCGGGAGCTTCTTGGCGCCCTTGCCGTAACCGGCGTTCTGCAGGGCGGTGATGATGCCGCGGGAGATGCCGTCGTACGGCGACAGCACCCCGTCGACCTTCGAGCCGTCGTTGTAGGCCGAGGTCAGCAGGTTCTCCATCCGCTTCTGCGCGGTCTCCTGCTGCCACCGCAGGATGGCGACCTGCTCGGGGGTGGTCTGCTTGGACTTGACGACCAGCGTGCCGTCTTCGATGAACGGCTTCAGGGTGTCCATCGCGCCGCTGAAGAAGTACTGGGTGTTGTTGTCATCCAGCGACCCGGCGAAGAGCTCGACGTTCAGCGGCCCCTTGGCCGTGCCCTTCGAACCGTCCTTGTTCAGCAGGCCGAGACCGACGAGCAGCGCGGTGCCCTGGGCGACGCCGACCTTGTAGTTGTCGAAGCTGACGTAGAAGTCGACGTCCTTGCTGCCGCGGATCAGCCGGTCGTAGGAGATGACCGGGATCTTCGCGGCGGCTGCGGCCTGCAACTGGCTGTTGAGCGCAGTGCCGTCGATCGCCGCGATGACCAGAACATCAGCGCCCTGGGTGATCATCTGGTCGACCTGCTGCGACTGCGTGGGGATGTCGTCACCGGCGTACTGGAGGTCGACCTTGTAACCCTTGGCCTCCAGCTTCGACTTGACCGCGTTGCCGTCGGCGATCCACCGCTCCGAGGTCTGGGTCGGCATCGACACACCGATGGTCAAATCGCTGGGCTTGTCGCTGCTGGTGTCGCCACCGCTGCCCGCACCCCCGCCGCTGCACGCCGCCAAGCTCAGCGCCAGTGCCGCGCCGCCGAGAGCAACCAGGAATTTCCTGCCCACGGGCTTCTCCTCTCTGGACTCCCCCGCCGACTGCCGGGGCCAACTGTCATCTTTCGGGTAGTGTTAGCGCTCACAAACATTGCGTCAACACCTGATCCGAAATACCGGTGTCACGGTCTCGTAACGGAGCATCCGGGCGAGCGTAGCCATCCGGTCGAGCGGCCGGAAGAGCAGGACGCGACAACTCAGCGTGGTCGTCACAGCACCGACAGAACGATGCCCGCGGACGACGTCTGTCGTCCGCGGGCACCAGCGCTACTGCCGGATCAGGTGGGTCGCCGGGACCTCGGCGGTCGGCGGACCCGATCGGCTACCGCTGCGACCACCGCTGGTTGGCCGCCCCGGTGCAGGTCCAGAGGATCACCGTGGTGCCGTTGGCCGTGCCGTTGTTGTTGACGTCCAGGCAGAGCCCCGACTGCGCTCCACTGATCGTGCCGTTGGCGTTGACCGCCCACTGCTGGTTGGCCCCGCCGTTGCAGTCCCAGATCTGCACCTTGACGCCGGCCGTGGCGTTGAGGGGCGCGTCGAGGCACTTGCCGAGGGCCTGCAGGGTCTGACCACTGCGGGTCCAGCGCTGGTTGGCGGCGCCGTTGCAGTCCCAGATGACCGGCTGCGTGCCGTTGGCGGTGTTGCTGTTCGGCACGTCGAGGCAGCGGCCGGAGGCGGCGCTTGCGTACGCGCTCGCCGTGGTCGGCGGGGGCGTCGTCGTTCCGCCACCGCTGACCCGGTACACCACCGTGCCGTGCGCCGGGACGCTGGCGCTGATGGTTCCGCTGCTGGAGTTGGTACCGCCGGTCCACGCGTCCACCAGCGTGAACGACGAGCCGGACTTGCCGATCGCCGCGGCCGTGGTCGAGATCGTCGTCGTCGAGCCGCCCTGGTTGAAGAGGGCGACGGCGACGTCACCGTTGGCGAGCCGCTTGGCCAGCACCCGGCGCGTGCCGTCGAACGACACCTGCGTCCCCTGCAACCCGAGCGAGTCCTGGTTGATCGCGATCAGGTTGGCGTTCTTCAGGATGGTCTGCGTCGCGGAGTTCATGTTCCGCACGTCGTTGCCGGCGATCAGCGGAGACGCCATGATCGCCCACATCGCGAAGTGGCTGCGCATCTCCGTGTCGTTCATGCCGCCGCGGCCGACCTCCATCATGTCCGGGTCGTTGAACCCACCCGGCCTCGCGTAGGACGCCAGCGGAACGGTCACGTTGATGATGTTCTGGATGCCCATCGGGTAGCCGTTGGTCTGGCCGGTGTCCCACGCGTTGGTGATGTCCTCGGTGGTTCGCCACATGTTGGCCACGTCGCCCCAGTTGCGCTGCGGGCCGGTCTTGGCGTGGATGCTGTTGGGGTTGATGCTGTAGACGATCGGCCGGCCGGTGGCGGCCAGCGCGTCACGCATCTTGGCGAAGGTGGTCACCTGGTCGTTGATGCTGCCCTCGGGTGAGCACCAGTCGTACTTGAGGAAGTCGACACCCCAGGCGGCGAACTGGCGGGCATCCTGCACCTCGTGACCCCGGCTGCCGGTCGCGCCCGGGTAGGAGCCGAAGTACTGTGCGCAGGTCTTGTCGACCGGCACCTGGTAGAGGCCGAACTTCAGGTTCCGGGCGTGCAGGTAGTCGCCGAGTGCCTTCATTCCGCTGGGGAACCGGCCGGGGTCGCCCTGGATGTTGCCGGAGCTGTCCCGGTTGGGGTTGAACCAGCAGTCGTCGACGACGACGTAGTTGTAGCCCAGGTCCCGCATACCGCTGCTGACGATCGCGTCCGCCGTCTGCCGGATCAGCGCCTCGTTGATGTTGCAGCCGAACGAGTTCCACGAATTCCACCCCATGGGGGGAGTGCGCGCCACGCCGTTGTCGAGTGCCTGCGCCGTCGGGGCGCGAAGGCCGACCAGTGCGCCGGCGAGCAGTATTCCGGCGGCCAGTACGCTCCCCCAGCGACGACCTCGGGTAGTGCGGTTCATCGAGCCTCCTTGTCGGTGGCGCCCGCCCGTGACTACGATCCCCGGTTGGTGCGCCGATAGTCGTACACCAATTTTGTTAGCGTTAACAGAGACGCTCATCATGTTACGGCGACATTTCACGAGGTTCAATACCTTCACGGTGCCGTATCGTTCGGGGTCGATTGACTACACACCGCAACCCATCGAGTCACGTCATACCGATGACAAAGGCCGGGAATTGGCGCAGGCATGCGCAAGCCCAGACCCGCTCAGCGGAAAGCGGGCGGGACTGCCGCTGGGTGCTCCGGCCGTCAGCGCCGCGGTGGGGCGACACTCTGGCGGGCGACCAGCGCCGGGGCGACGGTCTGCCGCAGCGCCCCACCGGTGCCCGACTCGATCTGGGACAGCAGCATCTGCAGGCTCGCCCGCGCCACCGCGTCGAAGTCCGGTCGGACGGTGGTCAGCGGCGGAATGAAGTACGCCGCCTCCGGCACGTCATCGAAGCCGACCACACTGATCTCGTCCGGCACCCGCCGGCCGAACTCGTGCAGCGCCCGAAGCACGCCCAGCGCGAGATGGTCGTTGGCAGTGAAGACGGCGGTGACCTCCGGCATCCGCGCCAACATCTGCCCGCACCGGTAACCCGACGCCGCGGACCAGTCCCCCGGCATCGGCGGCGGCGGATCCACCCCGGCGGCCAGCAGCGCCTGCCGCCAGCCGTCGATCCGACCGACGCTGTCGAACCAGTCGGTCGGCCCGGAGACGTGCCAGACGGTACGGTGCCCGGCGTCGAGGAGATGTTGCGTCGCCGCCCGCGCGCCCGCCACCTGGTCGACAGTCACCAGCGGCACCGGTCGGCTCGGGTCACCGTCGACCGTGACCAGCGGGACATCCTTGGGCAGGCGCTCCAGCGCCTCACCGGCCGACTCGACCGGGGCGATGACCACAATGCCGGCGACCCGGTGCGACAGGTGCCGCTCGACGGCCGCCGAGATGGAGCGGTGGTCGAGATTTCGCACGCTGCCGACACTGACCGCGAAGCCCTCTTCGGCGGCGGTCTGCTCCAACGCGGCCAGCAGTGACGCCGGACCGTAGAGCGTCGTGTTCTGCGCGACCACACCGATGACCTGCGATCGACCGGTCACCAGGGCGCGCGCCGCGCCATTGGGTCGATAGCCGAGTTCGGCGATCGCCGCGCGCACCCGAAGCCGGGTCTGCTCACGGACGTTGGGGTGCCCGTTGAGCACCCGCGACACCGTCTGATGGGAGACACCGGCGAGACGAGCAACGTCCGTCATCGCGGGACCGTGGACGGCCATTTCACTCCCCCCGCTACATCGCCGGCCCGCAGCCCGTCGACGTCGACTGGAGCGGCCCGGCCCGATCCCCCTCGCTCAGTCACCACGCCGGTGCTGAATCCCAGGTGACCAGCGCTGGATCGCCGATAGTCTACGCCAGCAAGGGCCTCAAACACGGCATGGCTCTGTCGGGACTGCGCGACGCGCCGAAGCCGCCCAACGCAGTGCCCACCGGGAGTACGCGGCCAACCGGCGCGACGCACGGTCCCGACATGGTACGCCGGCCTGCCCTCGCTCCTGGACAGAGCGTGGAGCAGGCCGGCGAGGACCTGACGCGGTGGCGCGGACGCGGCATGCCACCAGGCATGTCGTGCCAGCGCCACCGGTCAGACCGACAGTGGTGTGACTGGTGTCACGGGGTGGTCAGGTCGAACCGCCGCACGGTGACCGCGCCACCGAGCGCCTGCGTCGCGTGGTTGAAGATGGCGAATCGGTAGCCCATGAAGAACTGCCAGTTGTTCGCCAGCGTCAGGGCGTTGCCGAACGAGGTGAAGTTGACCCCGTCGGTGCTGTACGAGAAACGGGCCTGCCGGCCGGAGCCGGGTCTGATGTCGGCGTTGGCACGCAACCAGATCCGGCCACCGGAGACGGCCGTGCTCGCCACCTCGCTGCCGGTGCTGGTGGTGTTCCAGCTGCCGTCCATCGTCAGGCCGTTCTGCATGACCAGCCTCGTGGAGCCGTTGTCCCGGCGGACGCCGATCCAGGCCGACGAGTTGCGCAGCACCGCCAGGCCGGTGCGATCACCGTCGCGCATGGTGGAGTAGTCCAACTCGATGGTCGCTGTCGAGGTGGGCCCCTGGATCCGGTGGGTCAGCGTGTTGCGCGCCTTGTACAGGTCGCCGGTGACGGTGGCGGTCTGCAGGTTCAGCCCGTTGTTGACCGACCACTTGCTGTTGTCCGGGTTGTGGTTCCACTCCCACTGCGGGCCGAGCGTGGTGCCGGCGAACGTGTCGGTGCCGGTGAGCGGCTTGACCGCCCGGGGCGGGGCGGGCAGGTTCGGCTTCGGGTACGAGCTGCCCCACGCGCCGTTGACCGTCTGCAACACGGGCCAACCGTCGCCGGTCCAGGTGATCGGGGCCAGGGCCGGCATCCGACCACCGGGGTACGCGTCGACGAAGGACATGTAGTACCAGTCGCCGTTCTGGGTCTGCACCAGACCGCCCTGGTGCGGAACGCCACCGCCGGAGATCGGGCCGGGCAGGTTGAGCAGGACCTGCCGCTGCTCGTACGGACCGAACGGGCCGTTCGTCGACTTCAGCACGTACTGGCCGTTGGCCGGGCGGGTGAGCCAGATGTAGTAGGCGCCGTTGCGCTTGTAGAAGCGTGCGCCCTCCAGCGTGCCGATACTCGACGGCGTCTGGTAGACCTGCTGGGCACGGACCTGCGACTTCCCGTCGGCGGACAACTGGGCCACGCTGATGGTGCCGTTGCCGTACGCGATGTACGGGGTGTCGTTGTCGTCGAACAGCAGGCCGGCGTCGTAGTAGCAGTTGGGGATGGTGGCGTGCTTGCTCCAGGTGCTGTCGACGGCGGACGCGGTGTAGATGTGGGTCTGCGCGAAGTCGATGCAGCCGGCCCAGTAGTACTGCCTGTTGCTCGGCCGGTAGTTGAGCGTCGACGCCCAGATCCCGTCGACGTACGCGTTGCCGCCGCTCATGTCGTACTTGGAGCCGAAGTCGAGCCGGGGCACGGCGTGACCTGCGAACTCCCAGTTCACCAGGTCGTACGAGCGCAGGACGGGCGCGCCGGGCGAGTAGTGCATGGTGGACGACGTCAGGTAGTAGGCGTTGTCCACCCGGATGATGTCGACGTCGGCGAAGTCCTGCCAGATGGCCGGGTTCGAGAACGTGCCGTTCGACGGGGGCGGCGTGGTGGGGTCGGTTCCACCGCCGACGCGGACGAACTGCCACTGCTGGTTGGCGCCGTTCCAGTCGTCGTACTGCACGATGTTGCCGCCGTCGGCGATCGAGGCGCTCTGCACCTCCATCACCTTGTTGCTGTTCCGATTGATCAACCGGACGTAGCCGCCGTCGGAGTCGGCCAACCGGAACTGCTGGTTGGTGCTGTTGTTGTCGGTCCACTGCACGATGCTGGCGCCGTTGGCGGTCGAGAAGCCCGAGACGTCCAGCACCTTGTTGGACAGCCGCGACTTCACCCGGTAGTAGCCACCACCGGAGTCGACGAACTGCCACTGCTGCTGGTTGCCGTTGTTGCGGGTCCACTGCGTGATCCGCGCGCCGTCGTTGGTCGCCAGGTTGTACACGTCTAGGGCCTTGCCGCTGTTGCGGTTCACCAACACGTACCAGGCACTGGTGTCGACCGTCGCCGCTGACGCGGGCGCCGAGGCGACGGCTGCGGCCGCGCCACCGACCACCAGTGTCATCGCGGCGACAGCAAGTCTTGACAGCCACCCGCGCCGACGTGGCGCGCTCCGGGGAACCCGACCGATGGAAAGCATGATCCTCCTCTGCTGACGTCAACCGAGCGATCTGGGTCGGCGTCCGCGGCACCGGGCGGGGCACCGAGCTGACCGACGTCCGGCCATGTGATCGCTAACACCGCCAGCCCGACCGTTGCGGCGATGAGCTGCCGCAACCGAGGGAGGTGGAACGCGTGCGTGGCCGGACAGTCAAAGACATCGACCATCTTGGCTATAGACTGTGAGCGATAACATGCTGTTAGTCAAGCCGTAACACGGCCGCCTCGCGTCACGCCGGGACCACACGCGAACGGGTGGTCCACCCAGCCGCAGGCCGGGATGGACCACCCGTGTCGAGGGCGATCAGAGCGCGCGAATCAGAAGCCGCGGGCCAGCCGGTAGTAGGCCTGGTTCCAGCGCAGCTCGTCGGCGAAGCGGCGGGGCTCCGTGGCGGCGTCGATGACGACGAGCTCGGTGCGGCTCATCTCCGCCAGGTCGTGCAGCTCCTCCACGCCCACCGCCTGCGACAGCACGGTGTGGTGCGGGGCGCCCGCGGTGATCCACGCCTCGGCCGAGACCGGCAGGTCGGGGCGCGGACGCCAGACGGCACGGGCGACCGGCAACCGGCGCAGCGGCTGCGGCGGGGACACCACGTCGATCTCGTTGGCCACGAGTCGGAAGCGCTCCCCCATGTCGGCCAGCCCGAGCACCACGGCCGGACCGGGTGCGGCGTCGAACACCAGCCGGACCGGGTCCTCCCGGCCACCGATGCTCAGCGGGTGGATCTCCACGTTGGGCACGTCGGAGGCGATGGTCGGGCAGACCTCCAGCATGTGGGCGCCGAGCACCAACTCGTTGCCCGGGGTGAGGTCGTAGGTGTAGTCCTCCATGAACGACGTGCCGCCGCTCACGCCCACCGACATCGCCTTGAGGGTGCGGACCAGGACCGAGGTCTTCCAGTCGCCCTCACCGCCGAAGCCGTAGCCGTCCGCCATCAGCCGCTGCACGGCGATGCCCGGCAACTGACGCAGCCCTCCGAGGTCCTCGAAGTTCGTCGTGAAGGCCCGGAACCCGCCCGCGTCCAGGAAGGCGCGCATGCCCAACTCCACGCGCGCGGCGTAGCGCAGCGAGTCGTGCTGCCCGCCGCCGGGCAGCAGCTCGCCGACAATGCGGTAGGTGTCCTCGTACTCCTTGACCAGGTCGTCCACCTGCGCGTCGGTGACCTCGCCGACCACCTCGACCAGGTCGTTGACGCCGTAGGTGTTGACCGAGACCCCGAACCGCAGCTCGGCCTCGACCTTGTCGCCCTCGGTCACCGCGACGTCGCGCATGTTGTCACCGAAGCGGGCCAGGCGCAGCGACCGCATCGCCGACCAGCCCAGCGCGGCGCGGGCCCAAGCCCCGATCCGAGTGGTCACCCGCGGGTCGCTGACGTGCCCGGCCACCGTCTTGCGGGCCACACCGAGACGCGTCTGGATGTACCCGAACTCACGGTCGCCGTGGGCGGCCTGGTTCAGGTTCATGAAGTCCATGTCGATGTCGTTCCACGGCAGCAGAACGTTGGCCTGGGTGTGCAGGTGCAGCAGCGGCGTCTGCAACGCGTCCAGACCGGAGATCCACATCTTGGCCGGCGAGAACGTGTGCATCCAGGCGATGACCCCGACGGCACCCTGGGCGGCGGCGTCCCGGCAGACCTGCAGGATCTCACCACTGTTGGTCAGGACGGGCTTCCAGACCACGCGGGCGGGAATCTGCGGTGAGTCGTCGAGCGCGGCCGCGATCTGGCGGGACTGCTCGGCCACCTGGCGGAGCGTCTCCTCGCCGTACATGCCTTGGCTGCCGGTGAGGAACCAGATCTCGGGTTCGGTGTGTGGTGCCATGGAGTTGCCTTCCGCGAGAGGGGCGGTCACTTGTAACGGATTCCGATGAGGCGCTGCAGGAGGATGAACGCGAAGAGCAGGCCGCCAATCACGATCTTGGTCCACCAGGAGTTGAGGCTCCCATCGAAGGTGATGAGGGTCTGGATCACGCCGAGGACGAGCACGCCGAGCACCGTCCCGAAGACGTAACCCGCGCCACCGGTGAGGACCGTGCCACCGATGACGACGGCGGCGATGACGTCCAGCTCCATCCCCACGGCGATCAGCGGCGCGCCGGAGAGGGTGTAGAAGGACAGCAGGATGCCGCCGATCGCCGAGCACAGACCACTGATCGTGTAGACGGCGATCCGGGTCCGCCCCACCGGCAGGCCCATCAGCAACGCCGACTGCGGGTTGCCGCCGATGGCGTACACGTTGCGTCCCAGCCGGGTGTAGGCCAGCACGTACGCGGCGATGACGACCACCACGAAGGCGATCAGCACGCTGATCGACACGAAGTTGCCGCGGGGGTTGCCGATCCGCTCCTGCGACATCGCCGTCCAGAAGCCGTCGGTGATCGGAATCGACGCGCCGGAGATGAACGTGCACATGCCCCGGGCGAAGAACATCCCGGCGAGCGTGACGATGAACGGCTGGATCTCGAAGAAGTGGATGACGCAGCCCATCAGCAGGCCGAGCGTCGGGCCGATGAGCAGGGCGATGACGAGCACCAGCGCCGCCGGCATGCCGTCCTTCAGCAGCGCGGCCGACACCATCGCCGTCATGGCGACGACCGAACCGACCGACAGGTCGATGCCACCGGTGAGGATCACGAAGGTCATGCCCACCGCGACGACGAGCAGGAAGCCGTTGTCGATGAAGACGTTGAAGATGACCTGGACGTTGGAGAACGCCGTGTACTGCGAGACGCCGATGCCGTACATCACCAGCAGCAGGGCGAGCGTCGCCAGGACCGGTATCTGCTTCCTCGGCAGCCGGAACCGGGTACGACCGGCGGTAAGCGCTCCAGTGGTCATGCCGGCACCTGCTCCTTCGGCTTGTCGGCGACGGGGGCGGGCGGCGGAACGTTGCGCCTACGGCGGCTGAACCGGGCCCGGAAGGCCGGTGCCTGGATGAGGCAGACGGCGATGACGACTACCGCTTTGAACAGCAGCGACGTCTGCGGTGAGATGTCCATGGCGTACACCGTGGTGGTCAGGGTCTGGATGATCAGCGCGCCGATGATCGTGCCGCTGAGGAAGAACCGACCGCCCGCGAGGGAGGTACCACCGATCACGACCGCGAGGATCGCGTCCAGCTCGACCCAGAGGCCGGCGGCGTTGCCGTCGGCACTGGAGACGTTGGCCGTCATCATGAAACCGGCGACCGCGGCGCACGCGGCGCTGATCACGTAGGCCAGGAAGATGACCCGGCCGGACCGGATGCCGGCGAGCCGGCTGGCCACCGAGTTGCCGCCCACCGACTCGATGATCATGCCGAGCGCCGTGCGACGGGTGAACGCGGCGACGAGCAGGGCCGCGGCGAGCGCGATGAAGATGGCCAGCGGCAGGGTCAACGCGTGGCCCAGGCCGATCGCCCGGTACGGCTCGGAGTTGATGGTGATGATCTGACCCTCGGTGATCAGCTGGGCCAGACCTCGGCCGGCGACCATCAGGATCAGGGTGGCGATGATCGGTTGGATGCCGATCACGGCCACCAGCACCCCGTTCCAGGCGCCGAGCACGAGCGAGACCCCCATCGCCATCGCGAGGGCGGTCACCACCACGCCAAGGCTGCTCTGGTCGGGCTGCTTGCTGATGTACATGCAGGCGATCGCGCCGCTGATCGCGCAGAGCGAGCCGACCGACAGGTCGATGCCGCCGGTCGAGATGACCAGGGTCATGCCCAGCGCGACGAGGATCAACGGTGCGCTCAGCCGCAGGATGTCGATCGGCGTGCCGTACAGGTGCCCGTCCTTGAGCTCGATGGACAGGAACCCGGGCCGGTAGATCGTGTTCGCCGCGAGCATGACGAACAGCACGGCGGCGGGCCAGAACAGCCGGTGTCCGGTCATCGTCCGATAGCGGCTCAGGGTGTCGTTCATCGGTCTGCCTCCTCCCGGTGGGATCCGCTGGCGATTGTCTGCATGACGCGGTCGGCGTCGAGGCTTTCGTCGTTGGCGAGCTGCGCGACCATCTGCCGATCCCGCATCACGGCAACCTTGTGGCTGAGGCGCAGCACCTCCTCCAACTCGGCGGAGATGAACAGCACCGCCATGCCCCCGTCGGACAGCTGCGTCACGAGCTTCTGGATCTCGGTCTTCGCACCGATGTCGATGCCCCGGGTCGGCTCGTCGAGGATCAGCAGACGTGGCTCGGTGATCAGCCACCGGGCCAGGAGCACCTTCTGCTGGTTGCCGCCGGAGAGGTTACGGACCGGAATCTCCGGGTCGGCGGGCCGGATGTTGAGGGCTTTGACGTACTTGTCGACCAGCTCGTCCTGGCGGCGACGCGGAACGGGCCGCAGCCAGCCGCGGGCCGCCTGCATGGCGAGGATCATGTTCTCGCGGACCGACAGGTCGGCAACGATGCCCTCGGCACGGCGGTTCTCCGAACAGAAGCCCACGCCGTGGTCGATGGCCTGCGCGGGGGTGCGCAGGCTGCCCGAAGCGCCGTCGATCGCGACCTGACCGCCGTCGGCCCGGTCGGCCCCGAACAACAACCGCGCCACCTCGGTACGCCCCGAGCCCAGCAGGCCGGCCAGGCCCACCACCTCGCCGGCGTGGATGGTGAGGCTGAACGGCTCGACCGCACCCGCCCGACCGAAGTTCGACACCGCCACCAGCGGGGTGCCCTCCTCCAGGGTGGCCAGGTCCCGCCGGGAGTGCTCCTCGATGCCCTCCAGGACGTCGAGCTCCTTGCCGATCATCTTCTCGACCAGGGAGAGCTGGGGAAGCTCGGTGGTGAGGTACTCGCCGACCAGCCCGCCGTTGCGCAGCACGGTGATCCGGTCGGCGATCTCGTAGACCTGGTCGAGGAAGTGGGTCACGAACAGGATGGCGATGCCCTCGTCGCGCAGCTGCCGCATGATCCGGAACAGCTGCGCCACCTCGTCGGCGTCGAGGCTGGACGTCGGCTCGTCCAGGATCAGCACCCGGGCTTTGATGTCGATCGCGCGGGCGATGGCGACCATCTGCTGGATCGCCAGCGAGTACGAGCCGAGTGGCGCGCTGACGTCGAGGTCGAGGTCGAGGCGGGTCAGCAGGGCTCGGGCGCGGCGGCGAACCTCGCCCCAGCGGACGGCGCCGAGGAGCCGAGGCTCACGGCCGATGAAGATGTTCTCCGCCACCGAGAGGTTGGTGCAGAGGTTGACTTCCTGGTAGACGGTGCTCACACCGGCGGCGGTCGCCTGCATCGGCCCGGTGAACGACACGGGCTCGTCGTGGAGGGTGATCGCGCCCTCGTCGGTGTCGTAGACACCGGTGAGCACCTTGATGAGGGTCGACTTGCCGGCGCCGTTCTCGCCCATCAGGGCGTGCACCTCGCCGGGGAAGAGCCGGAAGTTGACGTCGTGGAGTGCGCGCACCCCGGGGAAGGACTTGCTGATCCCGGTCATCGTCAGGACCGGACGGCTATCCGTCATCCCATCAGACCTCTTCTGGGTTGTCGACACGGAAGGGCCGCCACGCCCCCGCGACGCCCGCCCGATCGCCCCTGGGGGGTCGCTCGGGCGGGCGTGCTACGAGGGTCGTCGCGGGCCAAGCCCGGTCCGTTTCGGGTAGGGAAGCGACGCGGCGGGGCCGCCACGCGAGCGCGGCGACCCCGTCGTCGATCAGTACTTACGGTTGGGCAGAGCTTCCTTCGCCTGCTCAGACGTGAAGGTGGTCTCCTCGGTCTCGATCCGAGCAGGCACCTCCTGGCCCGCGTGGACCTTCTTGGCCAGGTCCATCAGCTGCGGGCCGAGCAGCGGGCTGCACTCCGCGATGAAGTTGAACTTCCCGTCGGCGAGAGCCTGCATCCCGTCCTTGACGGCGTCGATCGTGATGATGGTGATGTCCTTGCCGGGCGTCTTGCCGGCGGCGGTGATCGCCTCGAGAGCGCCCAGGCCCATGTCGTCGTTGTGCGCGAACAACACGTCGATCTTCGGGTTGGCCTTGAGGAACTGCTCCATGACCTGCTTACCGCCGGCCCGGGTGAAGTCGCCCGTCTGGGAGGCGATGACCTTCAGGTTCGGGTTGGCGGCGATCGCCTCGGCGAAGCCCTTCTTGCGGTCGTTCGCCGGTGCCGCGCCGGTGCTGCCCTGCAGCTCGACGATGTTCACCGGACCCGAGGCGGTCTTCTTCTGCTCGACCAGCCACTCACCCGCGAGCTTGCCCTCCTTGACGAAGTCCGAGCCGAGGAAGGTCTTGTACAGCGACTTGTCGGCCGAGTCCACCGAGCGGTCGGTCAGGATGACCGGGATGCCGGCGTCCTTCGCCTCCTTGAGCACGGTGTCCCACCCGGACTCCACCACCGGCGAGAAGGCGATCACGTCGACCTTCTGCTGGATGTAGTTGCGGATCGCCTTGATCTGGTTTTCCTGCTTCTGCTGCGCGTCGTCGAACTTCAACTCGATCCCGGCCGCAGTAGCGGCCTCCTTGATCGAGATGGTGTTCGCGGTACGCCAGCCGCTCTCCGCACCGACCTGGGAGAAGCCCATCGTGATCTTGCCGTCGTCCTTGGCCCCGCCGCCGCCGGTGTCGCTGTTGCCGCAGGCCGCCACGCCGCCGACCAGCAGCACGCTGGCGAGGACCGCGGCAGCGCGCCACGGAGCGGACTGCGTTCGCATCTTTCCCATCGAATCTCCTTGGCTGGATGTGGTGGGTAACCGCGCGAACCGCCGAGGTGCGAAGGAGCGGCGTACGCGGGTGGTGCGTGCTGGTGCGTCGTGGTGCAGACCGACGGGTCCCGGATGTTCGGTGAGGGTCAGGAACCCGCCGGTGCGACTGGTTGTTGGCCGTAGACGTTCTGGTAGCGGTCGTAGAGGGAGTCAATGTCGGCCTGTGCCATCGGGACCGGCTGCCCGAGGGTGTGGGCCAGGTGCGCGGTACGGGCCACGTCCTCGCACATCACCGCTGCCTTGACCGCCGCGCGGGCGTCGCGGCCGATGGTGAACACGCCGTGGTTGCGCATCAGCACCGCGGGCGAGCGGTGCCCGGCGAGCGTGGCGACGATGCCCTTGCCGATGTCGTCGCCGCCGATCAGCGCGAACGGGCCGATCGGGATCTCCCCGCCGAACTCGTCGGCCTGAGCGGTGAGGTGGCAGGGGATCGGCTCCCCACACGCTGCCCAGGCGGTCGCGTACGAGCTGTGCGTGTGTACGACACCACCAACCTCGGGCATGGCCCGATAGACGTAGGCGTGGGCGGCGGTGTCGCTGGACGGGGCGAAGTCGCCCTCGACGAGAACGCCGTCGAGGTCGCACACCACCATCGTGGCCGCGGTGAGGTCGTCGTAGCTCACCCCACTCGGCTTGATCACCATCAGATCCTGGCCGGGAACCCGCGCGGAGACGTTGCCGGACGTCCAGGCGACCAGGTTGTACCGGGTCAGCTCGGCGTGCAGGCGGGCGACCGTCTCACGCAGCTCGCCGATCTGTCGGTTCACCTCGGCGTTCACGCCACCACCTCCAGCGGGGCCTCGTGGGTGGTCGCGGCGGTCTCGACCGCCGCGTTGCGGATCGCCCGCAGGCGGAGCATGACGTCGTTGCCGCCGCGACCGAAGTGGTCGTGCAGCGCCCGGTACTCGGCGTAGAGGGCGTCGTAGGCGCGTGCCCGCTCGGGGTCCGGACGGTAGACGGCCTCGTGCACCCGACCCATCGCCCGCGACGCCTCGTGGATCGAGGGGAACTCGCCGGCGGCGACGGCGGCGTGGATCGCCGAGCCCAGCGCCGGCCCCTGCGCCGAGGCGATGATGTTCAGCGGTCGCTTGGTCACGTCGGCGTAGATCTGCATCAGCAGCGCGTTGTTGGTCAGACCACCGGCGATCACCAGGTCGTTCACCGGGACTCCGGCGTCGACGAACGCCTCGATGATCATCCGGGTGCCGTACGCGGTGGACTCCAGCAGGGCCCGGTAGATGTCCGCCGGCCGGGTGGCCAGGGTCATGCCGACGATCATCCCGCTGAGGTCGTGGTTGACCAGCAGGGAACGGTTGCCGTTCCACCAGTCCAGGGCGATCAGGCCGTGCGCGCCGACGGGCTGGCTCGCGGCCAGCTCGGTGAGGCGCTCGTGCGAGTCGACGCCAGCCGGGGCGGCGTGCTCGACGAACCAGCCGAAGATGTCGCCGACGCCGCTCTGCCCGGCCTCGTAACCCCAGGCGCCGGGGCTGATGCCGCCGTCCACGACACCGCACATGCCGGCGACCTCGGCGACCTCCGCGCCGTTGACCACGTGGCAGGTCGAGGTGCCCATGATGGCGACCAGCCGACCGGGCTCCACCGCCTGTGCGGACGCCGCGGTGACGTGCGCGTCGACGTTGCCGACCGCCACCGCGATCCCCTCCGGCAGGCCGGTCCATGCGGCGGCCTGGGCGGTGAGCGCGCCGGCTCGGGCACCGAGGGGCAGCAACGGGCCGTCCAGTTTGGCCACGAAGTCGCCGAAGTTGGGGTTGAGCGCGGTCAGGAAGTCCTCGGAGGGGTAGTGACCGTCCTGCAGGATGCCCTTGTATCCGGCCGTGCAGACGTTACGGGTCTCGGTGCCGCAGAGCTGCCAGACGATCCAGTCGGCAGCCTCGATGAAGCGCTCGGCCCGGTCGTAGACCTCCGGGTCCTCCTCCAGCAACTGCAGGCCCTTGGCGTACTGCCACTCGGCGGAGATCTTGCCGCCGTACCGGCCGATCCACGGCTCGGCCCGCTCGTGGGCCAGCGCGTTGATCCGGTCGGCGTGCGGCTGCGCGGCGTGGTGCTTCCACAGCTTGACCCAGGCGTGCGGCCGATCGCGCAGCTCGGGCGTCTCGCACAGCGGAGTGCCGTCGGCGAGCGTCGGCAGCACGGTGCAGGCGGTGAAGTCGATGCCGATGCCGACCACCGCCGCCGGGTCCACCCCTGCGGCGGACACCGCCGCCGGGACGGCGTACCGCAGCACGTCGCGGTAGTCCTGCGGGTTCTGCAGGGCCCAGTCCGGAGGGAGCGTTCGCCCTCCTGGCAGCGCCGTGCTGATCACGCCATCGCCGTACTCGTGCACCGCGGTCCCCAACTCGGCACCATCGCCGACACGGACCACCAGAGCTCGCCCGGACAGGGTGCCGTAATCGACACCGACGACGTAGCGGTCGTCAGCTCCGTCCACACGGTTCATGTTCACCTCCACCGTTAACGGGGATAGTGTTAACGCTCACATCCAGCCTCGTCAAGACATCTACCCGCAACAGCTCCGTAACGGAACGCGGAAGGCGCACCGACTCGGGAGGGTTGATAGCGGACCGGCGCAAAGCGCTCTATTTCCGCCTCAACTGCCCCAGCCAGGCGAGGAAGGGGGCCTACGCGCGGAACGGATGCCGTCCGGAGCGCCGCCTACCGGCGGGGCGACAGGTCCAGCGCGCCGGACACTGCGGGACGACCGTCCGATAGCGACCACCTCTCTCGCGCCGACGATGGCAGCGATAACATCGCTGGGCCGTCGCGCTCGCGTGCTCAGATCCGTGCCACGGCCATTGGTGACCATGCAGGCTCATGGGTGAGCGCTCCGCAGCGGCGGCCCGCACAGCGCGCAACCGGTTGGCGCGGCGGTGTTATCGATAACAATCGACGTCTTGCCGTGCCGCCACCGCCCGGAGCGACCCGCGCGGCGGACAGCACCGGAGACAAGGTCGACTGGTGTCTCCCGAGGGTCGTGGAGCCGGCCCGCGGGCCGCGCGACGCCACGAGCCGGCGGCCCGACCCCCAGTGGGGGCCGAGCCGCCGGCTCTCTGCTGCGATGGCGGGATCAGGCCGTCCGGTTGCGGTTGTAGAGGGCCTTGGCCCAGAGGAAGCAGACCACGCTGATGACGACGCACCAGACGACGGCGATGGTCCCGTTGTTGCCGATGCCGGTGCCCAGCAGCAGGCCGCGAAGGGTCTCCATCACGGGCGTGAAGGGCTGGTAGTCCGCGAACAGCCGCACGGCTGCCGGCATCGAGTCGGTGGGGACGAACCCGCTGCCGAGGAACGGCAGAAGGATCAGCGGCATGGGCAGGTTGCTGGCCGTCTCGACGCTGTCACTGACCAGACCGAGGGCGACGGACAGCCAGGTGAGCGCAAAAGTGATCATGGCGAGGACGCCGACCGCGGCGAGCCACTCGACCGGGTTGGCCGTGGGCCGGAACCCGACCAACAGCGCCACACCGGTGACGGCCGCGAGGCTGAGCATGGTCTGGATCAGGCTGCCCAGCACGTGACCCGTCAGGACCGACGGTCGGAAGATCGACATCGTGCGGAACCGGGCGATGATCCCCTCGGTCATGTCCATCGCGACCGAGATGGCGGTGCCCTGCGCGGCGCTGACCACCGTGATGAGCAGGATGCCGGGGGTGACGTAGTTGGCGTACTGCGAGCGGTCGCCGGACGGGCCGAGGCCAGCGCCGAGCGTGCCGCCGAAGACGTAGACGAAGAGCAGCAAGATGATGATCGGGATGCCGATGAGCAGGAACGTCATCGACGGATACCGCCGCATGTGCAGCAGATTGCGCCGCAGCATGGTGTTCGAGTCGCGGACGGCGAGGGAGAGGGTGCTCATCGCGCGGGAGCCCTTTCGTGGTCGGGTCGGCTGGCCGGGGCCTCGGGCTGACCGGTGAGGGTGAGGAAGACGTCGTCGAGGTCGGGGGTGTGCACGGAGAGCCCCGCCACGCTGATCGAGGCGCGGTCGAGCTGGTCCAGCAGGGATCGCAGCGATTTGACCCCGCCGTCACTCGGCACCTGCAGGGTGAGCGCGGCGTCGTCCCGGGTGGCGGCCCGGAACGTCCGGGCCGCCGAGTCGAGCCCCTCCTGGTCGGCGAACTGCAACACCACGTGGCCACCCGGGATGAGCCGCTTGAGTTCGCGCGGCGTGCCCTCGGCGATCAGCCGGCCATGGTCGAGGAACGCCACCCGGTCGGCGAGCTGGTCGGCCTCCTCCAGGTACTGCGTGGTGAGCAGGATGGTGACGCCCTCGGCGGCGAGCGCCCGAATGATGTGCCACATGGCCCGCCGGCTGCGCGGGTCGAGGCCGGTGGTCGGCTCGTCGAGGAAGATGACGCGGGGCTGGCCGACCAGGGTCATCGCGAGGTCGAGCCGCCGACGCATGCCACCGGAGTACGTCGACACCGGCTTGCCCGCCGCCTCGGTCAGGTCGAACTGGTCGAGCAGGTCGGCGATCCGACGCCGACCGGCGGCCCGGTCCAGGTGGCACAGATCGGCCATCAGGGTCAGGTTCTCCCGAGCGGTGAGCAGGTTGTCGACGGCGGAGAACTGGCCGGTGACGCCGATCAGCGCGCGTACCGCGTCGGGCTCGTGGGTCAGATCGTGGCCGATGATGCGCGCAGTGCCGGCGTCGGCCTTGATCAGGGTGGAGAGGATCTGCACGGTGGTGGTCTTGCCGGCGCCGTTGGGACCGAGCAACGCGAAGATCGAGCCCTCGGTGATCATCAGGTCGATGCCGTCCAACACGACCTTGTCGCCGTAGGACTTGCGTAGGTCGGTAGCGACGATCGCGGGGTTCAGGGAGCTGGTCATGGTCTCCTCATTCGTGCTCGACGGGGTGGGAGGTCAGGCGCGGCGGATCATGATGTCGCCGTACGAGGTGTCAGCCCGGACCTCGACCGTCTCGTCGGTCTGCGCCGGGCTGTCGGTCGACTCCAGCGCGTTGTGCACGCGGCCATGCTTGGAACTGACGTCGAGCCACGCGGCGGTCCCGCGACGGATGCCGACCTCGATCGCGCCGTAGGAGGTCTGCACGTCGATCGCGCCACGGGCGACCTCACCCAGCCGAAGGTTGCCGTAGGCGGTGCGCGCCGTCACCGAGGCCAGCGACGCGTCCACGGTGATGTCGCCGTAGGCCGTGTTGATCCGGACGTCGCCACCGCTGCGACCGATCCAGCAGTCGCCGGACGAATTCTTGATCTCGGCGGTGCCATCGACCGCGCCGATGCGCACCTTGCCGGAGGAGGCCTTCACCCGGGCGGAACCCACGACCCTCTCCACGGCGACATCGCCGTGGCTGCTGTCGATCTCCAATGGCCCGGTCTCGTCGAGCCGGATGCCACTCCCGGTCTTGATCCGACACTCGCCGAGCCGACCCTCGCAGCGGAACGCCGCCCACGACGCCTCGGCGTGCACTCGCGAACCGGCCGGCAGCTCGATCAGGACGTCGACCGACGGCCCCGGGCCGAACCCGTAGCGGCGCCAACTCTTCGGCACCCTGATCACCAGTTTCCCGGCGGCGTACTCCACGGTGGTCTGGTCGGCGGCGCTCACGTCGGCCTTGCTCGACGGGTCGCGGGGCCGAACGGTCACCACCGTGTCGGTGCGGTCGCTCGCGGCGATCCAGGCATCGCCGACCGGCAGTTCGATCTGCGCGGAAATCGGCTCTGGCGTCTCGAAAACAGGCATGGTGGTCTCCCGAAAGGTGGTCGGCGAAGGTCGCCGCAGGTCAGCGGCGCGGCGGAAGGGGTACGGGAAGTTAGCGGGCCCAGCCGGTGAAGCGCTGGCCGGAGGTCGGCTCCACCCGGCGCGGTGGACGGCGTCCCGGGTCGCCCGCCCCGATGGCACCGGCGACGGCGCGCACCAGCCAGGCGTTGACCGAGAGCCCGGCACGGCCGGCGGCGTCCTCGACGCTGGCCTTCAGGTGGTCAGGGAGCCGGAGGTTGATCCGCGAGGTGCCGCCCTCGTCACCGTCGGGCGCGGACACCGGCACCGACAGCGGTGGCGGGCCGCTGGCCTCGCTCGCCACCTCGACCGGCGGGCTGGCCGGCGTCACCACGAAGTCGGGCTCGCGCCCGCGCAGCCGAACGTGCACCGAACCCGGCGCCAGGTCACGGGTGATCTCGTCGGCCGCGTCGGAGAGCGCTTCGAGCAGCGTGAGACGGGTGGCCGCCTCCAACTGCGCGAAGAGCCGTTCGGCAAGCGCCCGGGCCTCCGGGTCCACACCCTCCGCGGCCACGGCGAACTCGTCTCGCAGGTTCTCGACGTACGACCTCAGCTCCATGGCACCATCATGGCATCATTTTGGCTCAGGATGCAACAGTGATGGCTCACGTAGGTGCCGTCGCCTGGCTCCGCTGGCGGGTAGCCGGGCTCTCAGAGATCGCCGAAAGCCCTCCGGACCAGGAGATTCGCGTCCTCCTGAGCCAGGCCGGAAGCGAGCAGGAGGTCACTGACGGTCGTCCGGACCTGCGCCACGACCACCGCGCCGGAGAAGCCGACGCCGTCGCGATAGGCGTGCCCGGCGTGCCCGACCGCCCGCAGCGCCTGCTCCCGCGCCCGATCCGGCTCAGCACCGGCGGCGAACTGCCGCTTGAACAGACGGACGGCCTCCGCGAGATCGGCGACCGACCTCGGCAGCGACTCGGGCACCGGCTCGCCGTCCTCGATGAGCGTCACCGACCGCCGGATCAACGTCCCGCTGTTGCGCATCGCCCGGTCGATCGGCTCCGCCGCCTGCGCGTAGCGGCCCACCGGCCCGCGCCGGTGGTGCCAGTACACCGGCGACAGCATGCTCGCCTCCCGCGCGCCCTGGGTCGCCTCGACGAACGCGTTCAACCGGCCCGCGCTCTGGCGGAGCTCACCCCGGGCGGTACGGGCCCGAGCGGCGTCACGCTCGGTCAACGCCTCGGCGGTGGCCTCAAGCTGGCTCACCAGCAGATCCAACGCCGGCCGGGCGGCCCGGTTGAGCACCCGCAGCGGGTTCAGCGGCAGCAGCACGGCGCTGACCAGCAGCGCCACCCCTCCCCCGATGAGCGCGTCCACGAACCGGGGGATCTCCAGATCCCGGACGGCCGGGCTGAGCGTGGCGATGAGCACCGCCGTCGCTCCGGCCTGGATCACCACCGCCGCGCTGCCCGCGAGGAACAGCGCGACGACGATCGCCAGCACGACGATCAGGGCGAGCTGCCACCACCCGGTGCCGATGACCAGGAGCAGCAGGTCGCCGATCAGCACCCCGACGGTGACACCGATGATCAGCTCGACGGTGCGACGCAACCGCTGGCCGACCGACGCGGCGAGCGTCGAGACGGCGGAGATCGGCGCGAAGACCGGCTGCGGCACATGCAGCACCGAGTGCGCCACGAACCAGGACAGCGCCGCGGCCAGGCCGGCCTGCAGGGCCAGGCCACCGATGGCCCGCACCCGACGGAGCCGGTCGCGCAGCGTGGCCAGCACGCGGTCCGAGAGCCGGACGACGGTCGACGGGCCCGCGTCCGCTCCGCGCCGACCGGCAGCGACCATGGCGACGCCTACCCTGCCAAGACCGGCTCAATCCTCGCCAAGAGGCGTCGGCGCCCTCAGCGTGCGGCGAGCGTCTTCTCGGCGTAAGCCCAGAGCCGGTCAGCGGCGGCCGGGTCCAGGGCGTAGGCGGCGACCCCGCCGGTGGCGTCGGGGCCACCGGCGACGATTTCGGCCTCCTGGTTGTCGTCGAAGTACCGGCCGCCGACCCCGTCGAGCAGAGGCGAGCCGGCGAGCAGCACCGTCGTCGACGCGCCCTGGGCGGGCGTCTTGTAGTAATCCGCCTCGACGAGGTTGCCCGCTTCGTCCATCGCGCCCGCCGCACGCATCGTGTCGTCGCCGATGTGGCGCTGGAGGTTGGTGAAGATGTACCCGGGGTTGAGGGCGTTCGCGGTGATCCCGTCAGCCGCCCACTGGCGGGTGATGCCGACAGCGAGCAGCACGTCAGCGGTCTTCGACTGGCCGTAGGCCGACCACGGGTCGTACGGGCGCCGCTCGAACTGCGGGTCGTCGAAGTCGAACGGCGCGGCCAGGTGCGCCCCGGAGCTCACCAGCACGACCCGGGCCGCCGTGGCGGTGCGCAGGTTGTCGTGCAGCCCCCGGGCCAGCGCGAAGTGACCGAGGTGGTTCGTGGCGAGCTGGAGTTCCCAGCCCACGGCCGTCAGCTGGCGGGTCGGGATCGCCATGATTCCGGCGTTGGCGACCAGCACGTCGAGCGGGCCCTGCCAGGCTGCGACGAAGTCGTCGACCGACGCCAGGTCGGCGAGGTCGAGGGCGGCCGAACGGACCGTGCCCGGGGTGGCGTCGGTGACGAACTCCTCGGCGAGCCGGTCGGCCGCTCGGGGGTTCCGGGTCGCGACGGTGACGTCGGCGCCGGCCCCGGCCAGCGCGCGCACCGTCTCCACACCGATGCCGGAGGCACCCCCGGTGACGATCATGCGGCGCCCGGTGAGGTCGACACCGTCGAGGATCTCGGCGGCGGTGGTGCGGGCGTTGAACGGGGTGGTGAGGCGTGAGTTCACTGCCTCCCGCCGGTCATCCACGTGCCCGCCGACACCCCGGAGGTCGATGCCGTCCAGTGGGCCCTCGGCGAGATCGACGCGGAACTGCGATCGACGCGGCTCGGCTCCCACCTCGTCGCCGAGCATCTGGCGCTGGTCCTGCTGATCCGGGTGCTGCGGCTGCACCTGGCCCGCGACGACCAGCCCACCTCGGGGTGGCTGGCCGGCCTGACCGACCCGGTCGTAGCTCCGGCGCTACGCGCGATGCACGCGCGACCCGCACACCCGTGGACGGTGGACGAGGTGGCCCGGGCAGCCACCGTCTCCCGGTCGACACTGGCCGCCCGCTTCAAGAAGGTCGTCGGGGTGGGCCCACTGGAGTACCTGACCGGGTGGCGGATCGAGCTCGCGGCGGATCGCATCCGGCGAGGCTCCGACACTGTCGCCACCATCGCCCAATCTGTCGGTTACGGCTCGGAGAGCGCGCTGAGCGTGGCCTTCAAGCGCACCACGGGCCTCTCGCCGCGCGCCTACCGCGCCGAGATGGCGAAGGCCGGCCGCCGGGATTGAGGGCGTCCGGATCGGGTAGACCCGGCTCCGCTGTCACAGCGGTCGCCAGCGCCGACGCATGACGTCGGGGATCGGTCGCGGGTCATGAATTGCGGGACGCCTCGGGAGGACGTCGGATGGATCAACGCGGTTGAGCGGGCCGGACAGCTCCGGTGAGGTCGTGGAGCTACGGGTGCACGGGGTCTCCGGCGCGAGCCCCGCACAGGTGCTGGGCCTGCAACAGACCGGGCAGGTCGCCGGTGACCGCAGCGGCGGGTTCTACCGGCCGCGCCCCCGGTGCTCGGACAGCGCCGGTGTGCCGGGGGTGACGCTGGAGGCGTACCGCTGGGGTGATCTGCCCTCCGGCACCGTGGCCCGCACCCTGGCGGTGGTGTTCCTGCTCCCCTTCATGCTGGTCAACGTCGCGATCTGGATGCGCCCGGCGAACCCCGGTGCCGAGGCGGCGGTCAAGTCCCTGTGCCGGGTGCTGGGGCTCACGCTCACCGTGCTGTACGTGCTCGCCATCGCCGGCGTCGCGCTGGATCTCGTCGGATGGAAGTGCCTGGCCTCGCCGAACTGCCTCTCCGGGCGCAGCTGGTTGTCCTGGTTGGGTGGGCGGACGATCGAGCTGCGGCTGGCGGTGCTCGCACTGGTCCCGGCCGCCGCGATCGGCCTGATCTGGCTGGTCAGCTGTCGTCCGGGGCGAGCCTTCGAGGCGTTTCGCCCACCCGATCAGGGCGGCTCCGCGTGTCGGCTCGACACCGTCGGCCAGTGGGACGCCGAGCCGCTGGTGGGCCGGTTGCGGGCCATCCATGTCGCCGCCGCGTTCGCGACGCTGGACCTCGTCCTGCTCCTGGCCCAGGGTGCGAGAGACGCCTCGGCGGCCACCATCGCGCTGACGGCGATCACGGGGGTGATCCTGACGAGCTGCGTGGGGCTGCTCTGCACCCCGCCGCTGATGGACCGGTTCCCCGCCGACCAGCGGCTCGACCGGATCACCCGCACCCTCCGGACCGCTGCCATCATCCTGACCGTGGTCGTCGTGGCTTACGTGCCGACCAGTTCGCAGCCGTGGCCGCAGGAGCACGGGCTGCCCGGTTACGACCCGACCGTGGTCGGTGTGTTCGCGGCTCAGACGACACTGTTGGCCGCCCTGGGCGTGGTGCTGCTCTGGTACCGGAGCCGGGAGCGCGACGCCACCCCGCTGTTCGGGCTGGGCGCTCTCGTTGTCGCGGCCACCGGGATCAGCATGGCGGTGGCGTACTCCGCGGAGCTGGTCTGCCGGGTGGCGGACTTCCTGGATCGCGACGTGCCGACCGGGGAGGGCATCTTCGCCGGCCCGCCCCGGGCCTACACCTGGGCGATCTACGGCTTCTTCCGCGCAGTGGTGGTCACCGCGATCGTCGCCGGCCTGGTCATCCTGATCTCCCGCCGGAGTCGACGCCGGGCTGCGGCGGCGATCGTCGCGCGCGACTTCCCGAACGCGCCGGCCGAGGCCGAGCCCCGCCTGAGGCAGGTCCGAGACGCGATAGCTCGGGCCCGCTTCACCGAGAAACTGGTGCCGTTGGCAGTGGTCTACGGTTGCCTCGCCGGACTCGCCACGGCCACCACCACGGTCGGCCTGCTCGGCCACTTACCGGGCAACGTCATCGAGCGAAACATCGGATTGCCGGCGGAGGCGATCAATTTCACCATCGCGCTCAGTAGCTGGGTGATCGGGGCAATCGTCCTCGTCCTGATCATCGGCGCCATCTTCGCGTACCGGACCGAGCCGTACCGCCGGTACATCGGCGTCCTCTGGGACCTCGGCACCTTCTGGCCCCGGGCCGCCCACCCGTTCGCGCCGCCCTGCTACTCCCGGCGGGCGGTGCCGGAACTGGCCCGCCGGATCACCTACCTGGTCGAGCGCGGCAACGCGGTGCTGCTGACCGGGCACAGCCACGGCTCGATTCTGCTCGCCGCCGCGGTGCTCCAACTGCCGCCGCAGATCGGCGACCGGGTCGCTCTGCTCACTTACGGATCACCACTGCGCCGTTTCTGCGCGCGGCCCTTCCCCGCCTACCTCGACGACGCGGCACTACACGAGATCGGCCGGCGGGTGGGTTGGCGCTGGGTGAACCTGTGGCGCGACACCGATCCCATCGGTGGCTGGATCTTCTCCCGGCATCCGTCACCCGCGCCGGCCACCACCGGCGATCCGGCCGCAGCGGTCGATCGCCGACAGCGCGATCCACGCGACGTGGTGCCGCCGCCCGGGGACAGCGTCGCCCCACCCATCCACGGGCACTGGCCGGACGAGTCCGACGAGCCGTTCATCGAGGCGGTTCAGGAGTTGGTGCAGCGACTCGGTGGGCGGGCTGGCCCGCCCGCGACGCCGAGATAGCAGGGGCCGGGCTCAGCGTCCCCGGCCGGCCCCCGCACGCCACTCGTCCAGGGCGGTGCCGGGGATGCGGGCGCCGTCGGCCGGAACGAGCGAGCGTTCGCCCAGCTTGGCGCCGAAGTACCGGGCGTCGGGGTCGGCCACCACTGAACGAGGGTCCTGCTGATCCGCGAGGAGGGACCGCCCCAACTCGTCGAGGCGGAACGGCTCCGGGCCCGCGACCTCGACCACGGAGTTCGTCGGCGCGCCGAGCACGACCTCGGCTACCGCGGCCGCGACGTCGTCCGCGGCCATCGGCTGAATGAGCACCGGGGCGAGGTGCACGGTGTCGCCGTCGGTGGCGGCGTCGATGATGCCCTGGAGGAACTCGAAGAACTGGGTGGCGTGCACCACCGAGTACGGGATTCCGGACGCGGCGATGAGCTTCTCCTGGGCGACCTTCGCGCGCATGTACCCGCTGTCCGGGATCCGGTCGCTCCCCACGATGGAGAGCGCAACGTAGTGACGCACCCCGGCGTCCGACGCGGCGGCGAGGAGCGTGCGGGTCGAGGTCTCGAAGAACTCCAGCACGGCCTTGTCCTCGAAAGACGGCGAGTTCGACACGTCGACGACGACCTCGGCGCCGGTGAGCGCATCGGCCACCCCCTCACCGGTCAGGGTGTTCACGCCGGTCTTCGGCGATGCCGCCACGGTCTCGTGGCCCTGCTCGTCGAGGCGGGCCACGAGCTTGGAACCGATGAGGCCGCTGCCCCCGATGACGACGATCTTCATGGTCGAACCGTCCTGTCTGCCCTGGGTTGAATCGTGCCGCCAACCAGTAAGACGGAAAGCGTGCGCGGATGCAGGACAATCGCCAGAGAACACTTCGACGGAGATCAGGAGGTCGGCATGGCCACGGTTTCCCACCCCGTGTTCGCCCGGGTGTACGAGCGACTCAGCGTCGCCATGGACCGCGCCGGCACCGCGGCGTTCCGGCGGGAGCTGGTCGCCGGCCTGTCCGGCCGGGTGATCGAGATCGGTGCGGGCAACGGGCGGATGTTCGCCCACTATCCGCCGGAGGTGACCCAGGTCCTCGCGGTCGAGCCGGAGCGGCGTCTCCGGGCCTCCGCCGAGCGCGCCGCGTCGGACGCGCCGGTTCCGGTCACTGTCGTCGACGGTCTGGCCCAGGCGCTGCCCGCCGGGGACGGCGAGTTCGACGCCGCCGTGGTCGCATTGGTGTTGTGCACCGTGCCCGATCAGGCGAGCGCGTTGGCCGAGATCAGCCGGGTGCTGCGCCCCGAGGGCCAGGTGCGGTTCTTCGAGCACGTGGCCGCCGAGGAGGGCAGCGGTCTGCGCCGCGCCCAACGAATCGTCGAAGCCACACTGTGGCCGAAGCTGTTCGCCGGCTGCCACCCCGCCCGTGACACCGTCGCCGCCATCGCGGCGGCCGGCTTCGAGGTGGCGGAGCTGCGCCGGTTCCGTTTCCCGGCCACCAGCAACAGCCCCTCCTCCCCCTGCGTCCTCGGCCGGGCGGTCAAACCGGCCCCGACAGCCCGCTGAGCCAGGCGTCCAGGTCCGCCGGAGAGCGCAGTAACACCACGGGCGGCGCGGCCGGGTCGGCCTGCCAGGCCCGCATCCGCCGTCGAGCCCGGGCGAACGCGGTGACGTGCCACACCAGGATCGAGTCCCGGGACAGCACACTGCTCAGCGACTCGCGGTTGCCGTTGCAGATCACCTCGCCCGTCAGCACGCGGCGCACGGTGCGGCGGAGCAACCACCCGAACGAGCGCCACCGTGGATAGTCCAGGCCGACGACCAGATCGGCGCGGGCGATCGGGACGTCCCGCCAACCGTGGTACGCCCCGTCGATGATCCAGCGGTCCCGTCGGCAGATCTTCTCGATCCGGCTGCGCTGCTCATCGACCGGCACCTCGACCCACCCCGGCTGCCAGAGCAGGTCGTCCACCGGATACCAGGGCAGTCCGAGGCGGTCGGCCAACCGCGCGGCGAGGGTGGACTTGCCGGAGCCGTACACCCCGTAGATCAGGATGCGACGCGGTGCGCTCATCGCGGCAGCGTACGTGGTGAAGGAAAATCGGTTGTCGTGCCTGGCGCGCCTCGGCCAGAGTGACGGCCATGACGTACTGACGGACACCCTCCCCTGCTCCGCGCCACCGGTGAATGCCTCCCCGGGGCCGTGACGCCGTCCGTTCCCACGTCCGCCGCGAGAAGTGAGCCTCCTTGTCCCAGCACCACCTCCCTCGGGAGACCCTGCCCCCGTCCGCCCCGGCCACCGTCACGGTGTTCGCCTCGCCGGCGAGCTGGATCGAGTCCGAAGCGCTCGCCCAGTGCCAGCAGGTCGCCGCCCTGAACGGCATGCGGCACGTCGCCGCGATGCCGGACCTGCACCCCGGCAAGGGCGCGCCGATCGGCGCGGCCATGGCGTCGACAGTGCTGTACCCGTTCCTGGTGGGCTCCGACATCGGCTGCGGCATCGCCGTGTTTCCGATCAAGCTCAAGCGCGCCGTACCGGAACGGCTCGCCGCCCGGTTCCCCGACCTCGACCAGCCACTCGATCCGGTGCGGGACGCCGACGACCCCGCCTGGGCCGCCGTCGACTGTGCCGTTCCGGCCGGTTACCTGGACGGTCTCGGGACGGTCGGCCGAGGCAATCACTTCGTGGAGCTGGCCCGCGTCGACACCATCCTCGACGGACGTCACGCGAGCCGGCTCGGGCTCGACGCGGGCGATCTCGTGCTGATCGTGCACAGCGGTTCCCGTGGCCTGGGCGAGCAGATCCTGCGGGCGCACACCGAAGTCCACGGCGCGGGGCCGGCCCCCGACCCCGCCGCCTACCTGAGCAGGCACGACGACGCCGTGCGCTGGGGATCGCTCAACCGGCGGGTGCTGGCCGCCCGGGTGGCGCACGCGTTGGGGGCCGAGCCCACCGCACCGATCGTCGACCAGTGCCACAACCTGGTCGAGGTCCGGGACGGGGGCTACCTGCACCGCAAGGGCGCGGCACCGGGCGACGGGCGCGACGTCCTGATCGCCGGCACCCGGGGAACGGCGTCCTACCTGGTGGCCGCGCACGCCGGGCCGGACGCCAACCATTCCGTGGCCCATGGTGCTGGCCGCAAAATGTCACGCGCCGACGCCCTGCGGCGGGGTCGGGCCAAGCACACGGTCGAGGAGCTACGCCGTACGCCGGTGGGGTCGCTGGTGGTGTGCGGTGACCGGCAGTTGCTCTTCGAGGAGGCGCCCACGGCGTACAAGCGCATCGAGCAGGTGATCGCCGACCTGGTCGAGCACCGCCTGGCCACGCCGGTGGCCAGCACGACTCCCCTGGTCACCTACAAGACGCCCGATCTCGGGTCCGCGGCACGACCGGACCGGCGGGGCCACCGCGGCAGGCGAGGCCGGTCGTGAACGTGTTCCTGCTGCTGTCGGCCGGACGCGGGCCGCAGGAGTGCGCCTGGGCACTGAGTCAGCTGCTGCACCGTCTGCGCGCAGAGGGCACCCGCCGAGGTCTGACGATCCAGCAGGTTCAGGCGGTGCCCGGTGACCGCACCGGCACCTACCGGTCGGTGCTGATCCGGATCTCGGGTGTCGACGCCGAGGCGTTCGCGGCCTCGTGGACCGGGACGCTGTGCTGGCAGGCCCCCAGCCCGTACCGGTCGGGCACCGGCCGGAAGAACTGGTACGTCACCGCCCAGCCGCCCGAACGCGACGCTCAACCGACGACGTTCCGCGAGGCGGACGTCGACATCGTCGCCTGCCGTACCGGCGGGCCGGGTGGTCAGCACCGGAACAAGGCCAGCACAGCGGTACGCGCAACGCACCGTCCCTCAGGCATGGTGGTCGTGGTGGACGAGGAGCGGCAGTTCGGCCTGAACCGGCGGATCGCCCTGGACCTGCTGCGGCACCGCATCGAGAGCGGTGACGAGGCGGCGCGGCGGGCCGTCACCACCGCCCGGTGGCGGATCCACGACCGGCTGGTTCGCGGCGATCCGGTGCGCGTGGAACGTCCGACGCCCGGGCGACCGGGCGGCTAGGGGCTCAAACCTCCAGCACCGCGTCGGCGAAGGCCTGCGGCGCCTCCTGCGGCAGGTTGTGCCCGACACCACCGCCGACGGTCCGGTGCTCGTACGGGCCGGCGAACTGCTTGCCGTAGACGGTGGGCTCCAGGTGCGGCGCACCGTTGGCGTCCCCCTCCAGGGAGATGCTGGGCACCGTGATCTTCGGCTTCGCGGCCAGGCGCTGCTCGATCTCGTCGTACTGCGGCTCACCGTCGGCGAGGGCCAGCCGCCAGCGGTAGTTGTGGATGACGATGTCGACGTGGTCGGGGTTGTCGAACGCCGCCGCGCTGCGGTCGAACGTCGCGTCGTCGAACGTCCATCTGGGGGACGCGGTCTGCCAGATCAGCTTGGCGAAGTCGCGCCGATTCTTGTCGTACCCTTGCCGTCCGCGCTCGGTGGCGAAGTAGTACTGGTACCACCACGCGAACTCCGCCTTCGGCGGCAACGGCACCGTGCCCGACTTCTGCCCGTCGATCAGGTAGCCGCTCACCGAGACCAGCCCTCGGCAGCGTTCGGGCCACAGCGCCGCGACCACATCGGCGGTCCGCGCGCCCCAGTCGAAACCGGCGAGCTTCGCGGTGTCGATCTTCAGGGCGTCCATCAGGGCGATGAGGTCGAGCCCCATGGCCGCCGGTTCGCCGTTTCGCATGGTGTCGGCGGAGCGGAACCGGGTGGTGCCGTAGCCCCGAAGGTACGGCACGACGACCCGGTGACCGGCCGCGGTGAGCAGCGGTACGACGTCGACGAAGCTGTGGATGTCGTAGGGCCACCCGTGCAGAAGGATCACCGCTTCCCCGTCCGGCGGCCCGGCGTCCACGTATCCGACGTTCAGCAGTCCGGCCTCGATCTGTCGCAGGTCGGTGAACCCGCCAACGGCCCTTGCCATCGATTGTCTCCCCACGTCCGGACCTGCTCGGATGTGCTGATCACGCCCGAATCTAACGACCCGCCCGGAGCCTGAGCACCGTTCACACAAGCACCGCTCGACCGATGTCGAGCTGGGTAGGATGCCCCGCCCCCGCGGACGTTCCCGGCGGAGGTCGTGGGGTCGTGGTCGGGTGACCGTAGGGTGATGGCATGGCTGAGCGACCTCTGACCCTGATGGCGGTGCACGCCCACCCCGACGACGAGGCGACGAGCACCGGCGGCGTTCTTGCCCGCTATGCCGCCGAGGGGGTTACCACCGTGCTGGTGACCTGCACCGACGGGCGGTGTGGGGACGGCCCGGGTGGGGTCAAGCCGGGCGAGGAGGGGCACGACCCGGCCGCCGTCGTGGCGATGCGCCAGGCCGAGCTGCTGGCCAGCTGCGCCGCGCTGAACGTCACCCACCTGGAGACCCTCGGCTACGCCGACTCCGGGATGATGGGCTGGCCGACCAACGACCTGCCCGGCGCGTTCTGGACGACACCGGTGGCGGAGGCGGCGGCCCGGCTCGCGGAGCTGATCCGGCAGTACCAGCCGGACGTGATCGTCACGTACGACGAGAACGGCTTCTACGGCCACCCCGACCACATCCAGGCGCATCGGATCACCATGGCCGCCGTCGAGCAGACGGACGTCCCGGCGAAGGTCTACTGGACCACGGTGCCGCGTACGGCGTTCGCGGAGTTCGGTCGGATCATGAAGGAGCTCGGCGTCGAGTGGGCCGAGCCGGACGAGGCGACGGAGCCGCAGCTCGGCCTGCCCGACGATGAGATCACCACCTGGGTCGACACGAGCAAGTACGGCGCGCAGAAGTTCGAGGCGCTGGCCACTCACGCCAGTCAGACCGAGAACATCTTCTTCCTGCAACTCGGCCAGGAGCGGTTCACCGAGCTGATGGGCGTGGAGACGTTCCTGCGGGTCCGGGACCGGACCGACGCGCCGATCCCCGAGGACGACCTCTTCGCCGGTCTGCGCTGACCGGTCTTCCGCAGCGACACCAGGGCATCGTCGACCACCGTGTCGACGATGCCCTGTCGTTGTGCGCCGCGCTGACGCCCAGAGGCCTGCACCGTGCTGATGGCACCACGCACGGCGTCGGGCTGTCGCATCCTGCGCTGGGGCCGGGGCGGGGCGGACCCCGAAAGTTTCGACCTCCTATCGCTCGGGGCTACGCAGGTCATGTGATGAATTTCCGGAAGTTTTCAGCGTTGACGCCCAGACATTGACCGGCTTAATGTTTCGAGCGAGTTTCCGGTTTCCGGCCGGAACTACCGGCGTCACCAACCTCGCCGGCGTCCCCGCCCGCCAACACCGGACGGACCCTCACCTCCTAGATCGAGATTCATCTATTGATCGTCTGGAAGGGAAGGCACATGAACGTGAGACAGTGGTCGACCGTCGGCCTGGTCGCCGTCGCGACCGTCGCGACGTTGAACGCCGTGCCGGCCACCGCGAGTCGGCCGTACGACCCCACGACGCAGAGCCTCGGCACCCTCGGCCTGCGCCACGGCCTGCACGTCGGCACCGCGGTGAGCATCGATGCCCTCAACGACGCCAGCGACCCGCAGTACCGCAAGCTGGCCGCCACCGAGTTCGCCTCGGTCACCGCCGAGAACGCGATGAAGTGGGAGAGCCTGGAGCCCACCCGCGGCAATTACAACTGGGCGCCAGCCGACCAGCTCATCGAGTTCGCCAAGCGCAACCGGCAGAGCGTGCGCGGCCACGTGCTGGTCTGGCACAACCAACTGCCCGCCTGGTTGACCAGTGGCGTCGCCGACGGCTCCATCAGCAAGCAGGAGCTGCGCGAGCTGCTGCGCAACCACATCACCACAGTCGTCAAACGCTACAAGGGCAAGATCTGGCAGTGGGACGTGGTCAACGAGGCGGTCAGTGACCCGTGGGACACCCCGTCGACCCTGCACTACAAGGGCTTCTGGGCGCAGAACCTCGGGCCCGGCTACATCGCCGACGCGTTCCGCTGGGCACGGGCCGCCGACCCCAAGGCGCTGCTGTTCTACAACGACTACAACATCGAGGCGTTCGGCTCGGGCAACCCGGCGGACGACAAGACCCAGTTCGTGTACGACATGACCAAGAGCCTGCGCGCCCAGGGTGTGCCGATCGACGGCGTCGGTTCCCAGGGCCACCTGGGCACCCAGTACGGCAACTACGACACCCTCCAGGTGACCGCCGCGCTGAAGAAGTTCAGCGGGCTCGGTGTCGCGACCGCGTTCACCGAGGTCGACGTCCGCAGCCAGCTGACCGAAGCCGTCCAGGCGGGCAACTCGGAGGAGATCAACCCCCGACTTCAGGCCTCGGCCGCCAACTTCAGCGTGCTGATGAAGGCGTGCCTCGCCGTGCGGAGCTGCCTGTCGTACACGGTGTGGGGTTTCAGTGACAACCACTCCTGGGTGCCGGGCTGGTTCAGCGACCCGCCCGAGGGATTGGCGACCATCTACGACGAGAACTACCAGCCCAAGCGGGCGTACCAGGAATTGAAGTCCGACCTGATCTTCGCCGGGCCGCCGTACGTGCTGCCCCGCATCGCCCCCAAACCGCGCCGCTGACGCGCATCTCGGCGTGCGGGCCGTGTGGAGCTTCCCGAAGCTCCACACGGCCCTACGGCCGGCACGGACGTCGACGTTCGACTCACGTTCGGTGGTTCCGTTCCGCCATCTGGACGCCATCGGAGGACTGGTGCCGGTTTCTGCCGGTTTATTGATGGTGTTGGTGTCACTATGGCAGGCGTGGGAACTGCGAAAACTGCCATGCCTGCGATCTCGCCGCTCACCGGCGATCCCATCAAGCGGGCCGATGCCGAGAAGCTAGCGGGGGTCCTGAAGGCCTTCGCCGATCCGGCGCGACTCCGGTTGCTCAGCCTGATCCAGTCCGCGCCGGAAGGTGAGGCGTCCGTCAGTGACCTCACCTCGGCGCTCAACCTCTCTCAACCGACGGTGAGTCATCACCTTCGGATCCTCACCGAGGCTGGCCTGCTCGAACGCGACAAGCGCGGGGTCTGGGCGTACTACCGCTTGGTGCCCGCCGCGATCGCGCAGATCGCCGACCTGTTGACGCCGCCCCGGAAGCGGGCGACGAAGCGGACCCGCTGACCGGGCCGGGAAGCTGGCCCGTCACATCCGCTCCGGCGCGGTCCAGCCCCTGCCGCAGGGTCCGGGCGTCAGCTCGGCCGGCAGCAGCCGACTCCGCACGCCTGGACGTCATCCGACAGTCCGGTGGCGCATTGAGCGATTACGCTGGTCACGCGGGGGCGGCCTAACGGCCCGGTCGATGCGATGACGCCTCAAATCCGGTGGTCCGGTCGATCTCCGGGCCGCCGCGTGATCGTTTCGGCCGGCTCGGCGCAGGGCACTTCCCCCGGCACAGATGAGGGGTGACGATGAGCCGATCCACACCACTGCCGCCGGCCCGTACGCGACGTGCGCTCGCGCTGCTTCCGCTGCTCGGCACCATCGCCTTGGCCGCCGCCTGCACCACCACCGATGATCCGCCCGGCTCGGCCCTGCCGACCACCGCACCGACGACCGCGTCGGCGTCAGCGCCCCCGACGGACACACCGTCTCCGAGCGCGAGCAGCCCTCGGGTGACCATCCCGACCTCGGCCTTCGTCGAGTTGCCCGCCGAACTGCGGAAGTCGCCCCGGCGGACGACACCCGTCGAGGAGGCCCTGCCGACGCTGTGCGGCAACGAGTTCGGCACCGGTGGCCGGCAGGTCACCGCGAGCGCCGCGATGACCGTCACCTACCAGACGGCCGGCGAGCCCTCCAGCAACGTGCCACAGGGGATGATCCACCAGACCATCTTCACCTTCGACGGCGCCGGGGCCTCGGCCTACCTGGACCGGCTCCGCACCGCCGTGCAGGCGTGCCCCTCGTACGACCAGTCCGGAAACCGCGTCACCGTCAAGAGCGAGGTGCTGCCTGGGGTCGGTGGCGAGGCGTTGCTGCTGACCCGAACCTGGCCCGAGACGAGCCTGAACGGTGAACGCACCGGCGACACCGCGTCCAGCCAGATCGCCGTGGCTCGCGTCGACAGCACGGTGACGGTCTTCAACGACCAGGGGTGGGAGGGCACCAGCGGCAACCCGGCCATCCTGGACCGGGTCGTTCGCGACGGCGTACGCGCCATCGACGCCTGGCAGCGGTAGGCCGGCGTCCCCGCCACCAACACCTCCACCGATCGGTTTGGTTCTCCGTCGGATCATGGACACCTGGACCCGGGTCGCGCTCGCGTCCGGAGACTGGAGGATCTCGGTCCACAGTGAACCCGACCCTGGATGTGGCGGCTGATGAAGGTTTCTCCCCCGGGCACCGGCACCCACCGCGACGGCCCACCGCATGCCGGTGAGCTGTTCACCGACCGGGAGAGCGAGTCGCAAGCGTTCAAGTCGACGCTTAGCCGTTTTCGGCAGTTGCTCGACAGCGACGACGAGGTCGGGGTCGCCCGCCACAACGTGCTGACCTTCCACGGTCTCGGTGGCATCGGCAAGACCGCGCTCTCCGAACGGTTGGACGCATGGGTCCGCCACGACCTTCCACTCGTCAATGGCTGGGGGCCGGCTCCGGCCACCCGCGTCGACGCGACGGCCCGCATCGACCTGCACGGCTCGGTCGGTCGCATGGACCTTCCGGCCGCGCTGCTCGCGTTGCGGGCCGGTGTGGCCAGCATCCGTCGCCGATGGCCGGTCTTCGACCTGGCGTTCACCGCCTACTGGTCGGCGCTCCGTCCCGGTGAGTCCCTGCCCCGCTTCCGGGGACGCGACGAGCTGGAGAACTCCGTGGCGGAGACGGTGGGTGAGGTGCTCAAGGACCTCGGCTCGCTGGCGGACCTCGCCGGTGGAACGGCCACCTCGCTCGCGGTGCGGGGGGTCCGGAAGGTGGTGGGCAAAGTCCGACGTCGACGTGACCTGCGACTCGCGGTCGACGGGTTCCCGGGCTTCGAGGAATTCCTGCTCCGATGCGCTGACGAACCGAGCCCCACCGAGCCTCGACCAGCGCTGGCCTGTGAGCTCGCCGCTGCCCTGTCATGGGAGCTGGCCCAGATCGTTCCGTCACCCCTGCTGGCGGTGTTCGTCGACACCACCGAGCGCCTGGCACTGGACCCGCGACGGGTCTCGGAGGGGCACCTCAACCGGCTGGTCCACGGCATGCCGAACGTGTTGTTCGTGCTGACCGGGCGCGATCTGCTGAGCTGGCACGACGAGGGCCGCGTCGACCTTCCGCACCGCGGCCCATGGACCTGGCCGGGGCTCGTGCCGGGGGCCTCGGAGAATCCTCGGCAGCAACTCGTGGGAAACCTCTCCCCCTCGGACACCCGGGCGCTGATCCTGCGTGGACGTGCCCAGCTCGACCTGCCGATGAGCGATGACGTTGTCGAGCAGTTGGTCCGATCGTCGGCCGGGCTACCGCAGTATCTGGAACTGGCCCGGCAGGTCGCCATCTCGATCACGGATGCCGGGAGCGGACGCAAGGTGGAGGCGCAGGACGTCACGGGTTCCCTTGGCTCGCTGGTGATGCGCATCCTCGACGACGTCCCCGCCGACGAGCAGCGGGCCATCCGGGCCGCGTGCCTTTTCCGGGTCTTCGACACTCATCTGATGGCAGCCGCGGCGGACGTCGACCACGGCTGCGCCGAGCGGGCCGTTCGACGTCCGATGATCGACCACCACCACGGCGACCGCTTCCCGTACCGGATCCACGACGCCGTCCGGGAGGCGATCCGTCGATCCGATCACCAGATCTCCGGCGGCTGGTCCGAGCGCGACTGGGAGCTGGCCGCCGGCCGGGCTGCGGCGGCAGCCCGACGTCTGCACGACGATGCCAAGGAACGTGACGACAATCGAGAAGTCCTGGACCTGATCGGTGTCGCCGTCGTGCTGGTGTGCGAGCAGAGCACGACGTTGGAGCCAGCTCCGAGCGAAAATTACGAGGACTGGCTGTCACGCGCCATCGTGTTCAGTCCCTCGGTGCAGGGCCTACGGTCCCGGGCGCCGGCCGCGAGCCGCACCGAGTACGGGCGCCTGGTCCTGAACTTCATCGCGGCCAAGTCCATCGAGACGCCCATGGACGAGCGGCTGAGCCTGCTCCGCGAGATCTTCGACTCTGATCACCCGCTCCAGACACCTGCGGGCCGGCACCTCGGCTTCACGCTGCGACTGTGCCAGCGCTGGGACGAGGCGCTCGCCGTCTTCGACGAGCTGGTCGCACGTAAACCCACGCCGCTGCACCGGGGACAGCGCCCACAGGTTCTGAGCCTGGCCCGGCGCTTCATGGACGCCGAGCGGGCCGCACAGGGGCTCCCCGTGCGGGACCTCATCCGGCGGGTGGCGGAGTACGCCCACGGCCGGCCGGAGCGCTACTTCGCTGAGGTCGCCGACAAGACGGCGAAGCTGCGTGACGCCGGCCGCCAGCGGGAGTACCTGAATGAGGTCAGCACACTGCTGATGCGGCGGACGTTCTTCCGCGGCGATGTGAGCGCCGACGAGGTGCTCGACTTCGTCGATCAGGCCGACCTCTCCGGTCACCTGGTCGCGACCCGCACCGCGCTGCTGACCACGGTCCTGCTGGGGCGGTCGGCCCCGACGGACATCGCGCTGACCATCGACCGAATACGGACGCTGGACGAGGCGTCCACGGGCAAGATCGGGTACCTCTACGGTCTTGCCGAATGCTGCACCGCGCTACGTCTCGGAGCGCGCGACCGTCTGGAGCGGCTCCGAGACGAAATCAGCCTGTTGCCCTCACGAAGCCGTTCGATGATCCCGGTCGAGTGCCTCCTGGAGTCGGTCGGCCTATCACTGCCCAGCCAGCCGACCCAGTGGCTCGAACCTTTCGAGGTCGTCACCCGCCGCTGGGCCGATCACTACGCGGCGTACGCCGCACGTCACGGGTAATGCCAGCTCACCACATTCGCCACTAGGGGAGGTTTCGTCATGTCGGACGGTCAGGGAACGAAAGCGCCGTGGCTTCCGCCGCGTTGGTTCATCCGTCTCGCCTGGGTGGTGCACCGGGGTCTGTACCGGGGCACCGGCAGCCGTGTCGGTCTGTGGCGACCGCGCGAGGACCGCTGGGGCACGCTCCGACTGACCACGACCGGTCGCCGCACCGGTCAGCAACGCAGCGTCATCATCGCGTACTTCGAGGACGGCCCGAACCTCGTCGGGGTGGCGATGAACGGGTGGGGCGAGGGCGCCCCCGCGTGGTGGCTCAACCTGCAGGCCCACCCGGACGCATCCGTCGATCTGCCCGACGGGCGGCGACTGGTCCGCGCCCGTGTCGCCACCGACGACGAGCGGTCCCGGCTGTGGCCGCGCTGGCGCGAGGCGGACAAGAACTTCGACGCCCACGCGGCGCGTCGATCGTCGGAGACCCCGGTGGTGGTGCTGGCGCCCAGATCGGAGGGCGACTCCCCAACGCCGTGATGCGCTGCCCGGCCAACGGGACAACCGCTGCGGTACGACAGCCGGAGCGCGTACATCCCGGGTGGTAGCCGCGTTGGCAACTCTGGCCTGACGACTCGCGGGGGGTGCGGTTCCTACGCTGCCGCTGTAGCCGTCAAGCGACCGAGGGGAACCACGATGTCCGTCCACCTGTTTGTCACCGCCGTAGCCGCGCCGGTCTCGGCCGAGTCGACCGCCGCCGCTGTCTCCATGAGCTCCGGACGGGTTGGCGCCAGTATCGCCGTACTGCTGGGGCTCGCCGGCGCGGTCATCGGTGGGGTGGCACTGGCCCGCCCCGCCAGTCGCCTCGGTGCCGGGTCGGGCCGCCTGGGAGCGGTCCTGGCCGTGGCGGCCGGTCTGCTCGGCATGGCGCTCGGCGCGCTGGTGGTGGCGACCTCCGACAGTGGCATCGGCACCGGGAACGGGCGAGGCGGGGCCTACCTGGCCGTGGTGGTCGGGCTGGTCAGCGCCGTCCTCGGTGGGCTCGCCCTGGCTCGGGCCCGCCGCACCGACGGGCTGATCGGGTAACGGGCTGACCGGTCCCGGCGCGGGGTGTGCCCCGTGCCGGCCGCACCGGCCAGCCGAAGGCGGTGGTCAGGAGCGGGTGACCCAACCTGGCACGGTCAGGCCGGACTCGTAGGCGAGGATCACCAACTGGGCTCGGTCCCGGGCACCGGCCTTCGTCATGATCCGGCTGACGTGGGTCTTGGCGGTCGCCGGGCTCAGCACCAACCGCGCCGCGATCTCGTCGTTGGACAGGCCGGCGGCGACCAGCGCCAGCACCTCGCGCTCCCGCTCGGTGAGCACGCTCAGTCGCGGCCCCGGGTCGGGGTGCGTGGCCCGGGCCGCGAACTCGGCGATCAGCCGGCGGGTGATCGCCGGCGCGATCAGCGCATCACCCCGGGCCACGACCCGCACTCCGTGGATCAACTCCGCCGGCTCGGTGTCCTTGACCAGGAAGCCGCTGGCGCCGGCCCGCAGCGCTCCGTAGACGTATTCATCCAGGTCGAACGTGGTCAGGATGATGACGCGAGCATCGGTGCTCGCGCTGATCTCACCGGTGGCGGTCAGGCCGTCCAGCCCGGGCATCCGGATGTCCATGAGGACGACATCCGGCCGTAGCTGCCGGGCCAGCCGCACCGCCTCGGCACCGTCGGCCGCCTCACCGACCACCTGGAGGCCGTCCTCGCCGTCCAGGATGGACCGGAAGCCGGCGCGGACCAGGGTCTGGTCGTCGACGAGCAGCAGCCGGATCATGACTGCTCCCCCGCTAGGCCGGGCCGCACCGGCAGCCGGGCGCAGACCCGGAAGCCGCCGTCCGGCTGCGCGCCAGCGGTCAGCGAGCCGCCCAGTGCCCGCGCCCGCTCACGCATTCCGACGATCCCGCTGCCCGGCGTGCCCGGTTGGCTGGTGCCGTCGTCCTCGACCTCCACGACCACGTCGTCGTGGTCGGGCCGGACCCGGACCACCGCGGCGGTGGCACCAGCGTGTCGCGTCACGTTGGTGAGTGCCTCCTGGACGATCCGATACACCGCCAGGTCGACCGCCGGCGGCAGCGACCGGGTTTCGGCCAGCTCAGTGCGGATCTCCAACTCCGGTCGGTCAACCGTCCTGACCAGATCGCCGAGGCGGGACAGACCGGGTGCGGGCCCGACCGCCCCGGCACCCACGCTCCGCAGTACGCCGAGCGTCGCACGCAACTCGTGCAACGTCTCCTTGCTGGTCTGTTTGATCGCGGTGAGTGCCTGCTCGGACCGGACCGGGTCGGGTCGGTGCAGCGCGGCGCTGGCCTGCACATTGATCAACGACAGGTGGTGGCCGAGCACGTCGTGCAGTTCCCGCGCGATGCGCAGCCGTTCCTCGGTGGCCCGTCGCCGGGCCTCCTCCTCCATCCGCTGCTCGGCGACGACCGCGCGGGCCTGCGCCTCGGCGAGGTAGGCGCGACGGTTGCGGGTCACCCCGACGATGACGGCGACGAGCCAACCGGCGTGCAGCAGCGTCGCCCCGTTCATGCTGTTCGGGGACCGGTTGTAGCTGTCCGCCACGGCGAAGGCGATCACCGAGGCGAGACCGAGCCCGATGGCGACCGCGAGGTATCCCTCGTCGACGACGGTGTAGAGCGCCACGACGAACACCACCATGATCGGACCGGGCCGGTGCAGCAGCGCGCCGTACGCGCCGACGGCGGCCAGCGCCACGACGCCCACCGGCACCGGGTGACGCCGGCGGACGTACAGCGCACCGGACGAGAGCAGCACCACCGGTAGCGCCGCCCACTCGGCGGCCGTGTCGAGGCCACCCGACTGCACCACCAGGCCCACGAGGGCGACCAGACCGACGGCGAGCACCAGGGCCGCGTTCGCCGTCCGGCTTCGCCACCCTGACATGCGCCGAAGCCTAGCCTCTGGTCGGGGAGCGGGAGAAGGTCCGACGCGGAGGCCGCCGGTGACGGTCTTCAGTGGGGGGTCGGCGCGGAACGGTGGCCTTCCTTCAGGTTCGCGCCGTAGCCGGCAGCCTGGAGGGCGAACAGTTCGGCGTACCGACCGCCGGTGGCGACGAGGTCGGCGTGTGAGCCGGACTCGACCAGCCGGCCGTGGTGCAGGACGAAGATCCGGTCGGCGTGTCGGACGTTCGCGAGCCGGTGCGTGATGAGGATCGTGGTGGCGCGTCCCTTCCGATCACGGATGGCCTGGAACAGGGCGTCCTCGGCGCGGGGGTCGAGCGCGGAGGACGGCTCATCCATGATCAGCAGTTCGGCGTCACGCAGGAACCCGCGGGCCGCGGTGATGCGCTGCCACTGCCCACCGGAGAGGTCCTGACCTCGGGCGAAGGTCCGGTCGAGCAGCGTCTCGTACCCGTGGGGAAGTTCGTTGATCATGTCGTGGGCGACCGCGCGGCCGGCGGCGGCCTCGATGCGGTCCTGCCGGGCCTCACTGTCGACGTCGCCGATGGCGATGTTCGTGGCCGCGGTGAACGGCCACTTGTGATATTCCTGCGTCACCACCGCGATCCGGGCGCGCAGCCCCTCGACGTCCCAGCTCGACAACTGTCGACCGTTCCAGTCGATGGTGCCCTCGGTGGGGACGCGGAGGCCGGCGATCATCGCGGCGAGGGTCGTCTTGCCCGAGCCGTTCTCTCCGACGAACGCGACCGTCTGTCCAGCGGTGATGGTCAGCGTGACAGCGTCCACAGCGAGGTCTTCCCGGTCGGGGTAGCGCAGGCTCACCTCGTTGACTGTCAACTCCCGCAGCCGCTCGGGACCGGCCGTGGTCGCATGTCCCCCGCGCTCCGGCAGGTATGCCGCGGCACGGGTCATGAAGCCCGTGTAGTCGCCGAAGTGTTGGCCCTGGGTGTAGACGTGGTCGACCTGGAAGGTGGCGATGGCCAGGGACCGCTGCGCGGACTGCAGGGCGATGACGCAGGTCGCCGCCGCGGCGAGCGGAATCTGCCCGTCCAGGAGCAGCAACCCGAGCAGGACGTAGACGGTGCCCGTGGCGATGCCGCCGATGATCGCCCCGATCGTGGTCGTGGTGGTGACCCGTCGGGCGAGGGTGAGTTGGATGTCGGTCTCCACCCGCATCACGCGGTCGTACTGGTCGAGGAGGAAGCCGCGCAGCCCGTACGAGCGCAGCTCGGGGGCCGAGGCACGTTCGGCCATCAGCTTGTGCAGCAACCACAGTCGACGTCGGCGCACCGAGCCGGCAGTGTACGTCCGGTAGCGCAGATGCCCGGACCGTAGCGACGCCCAGGCGGTGGGCACCGTGGCGACCAGCAGCGCCCACAACAGCAGCGGGTGGATGATGATGACGGCGGCCGCCACGGCGAGCAGCCCGGCCAGCCCAGCCAGCAGGTTCATCGACGCCTGCACCAGCTCGATCGTCGACTCGGTGCCGCGGGAGGCGCGTTCCATGTCGTCGGCGAACGCGTCGGCGTCGAACGCCTCCAGGCGTACGGCCGTCGACACCTCGAACAGACTCCGCTCCACCTCGCGGCTCACCCGGGGCGTCAGCCCGTTCTGCGCGTACCCGGTGGCGATGCCCATCCCGGCGCGGAGCGCGACCGTCACCGCCAGCACGGCCAGCGCGGGCAACGCCGCCCGCACCTTGTCCGCGGTCGGCCCACCGGCGAACAGCTCCACCAACACCCGCTGGGTGGCCAACAGGCCGAAGGCCGCCATCACCCCCGCGCCGACCGTCGCCGCGGCGACCACACCGGTACGGAGCCGGTCCGCGCGCCAACTGATGCCCAGAGCCGTCCAGACCAGCCTGGGCAGCTCCGCGAAGACGGCGAAGAGGCCGGCCTCCGCGCGCGCCCGCACCCCCGTCTCCCACCACATCTCCCGCAATTCCGGCAGCACCGATTCGGTACGCCCAGGGTGAGGCCTGTCTGGCCTGACCCGGTGGGCCTCAGCGGTGGCGGTCTCGCTCATGGACGTACCTCCCGGGCGGCGGAGCAGGCCTTTGGGAGGATTGGACCACCCGGATGTAGCTCTCGGCAATCATCCGCGCACTCGCCGTTATTGATGTGCGGCGATCACTCCTTGGCCAGGACGTCGAGGCGCGCCCTCAGCGCCGCGGCGATCTCGCCCGCCGCGGCGATCTGATCCGGGGTGAGGGCGTCGACGAAGAACTCCCGAATGGCGCGCAGGTGCGGAAAGGTGGCACCCCTGAACGCCTCGGCTCCGGCCGCCGTGAGCAGCACCTCCGACCCTCGGGGGACCGTCGCGCACTCCTGCCGGCGGATCAGGCCGCGCCGCTCCATCCGCCCGAGATGGTGGGAGAGCCGGCTCCGCTCCCAGCCGATGTGCGACGCGAGCTCGGACGACCGCATCGCCTGACCCTGCGCCTCACTGAGGGCGAGGAGCACCGCGTAGTCGCCCGTCGAGAGCGAGGAGTCGTTCTGTAGCCGGGACTCGAGCCGGGAGCCGAGCGCCGACGTCGTCTCGATGAAGTCCCGCCAGATCCGCAGCTCGTCGGCGCTCGGGAGTTGGCGTCCTCCCGGCCGGCCCGGTGTGGCGTCCGTCATCTCACTCTCCCTGGGAATTGACGTGTCAATCTGCAAGTTAGCATCATTGACACGTCAACCGGTAGGTCTGCTTCCGCGGGCTGCCGGATTGCACCGAGGAGGAGACGATGGCAGCTGCAGACTTCGAGCTGGGGCTGAACTCGTTCGGGGAGGTCGCCACCGACGGCGACCGGATCCTGAGCGACGCCGAAACCGTACGACTGCTCGTCGACGAGGCACGACTCGCCGAGTCGGTCGGAATCGACGTGTTCAGCATCGGTGAGCACTACCGCGAGGGTCACAACGACTCGGCGACACCCGTGTTGCTGGCTGCGGCCGCGACGGCGACCGAACGAATTCGGCTCGGCACCTCGGTCACCGTGCTCAGCACCAACGACCCGGTACGGCTCTACCACGAGTTCGCCACCCTCGACGCCGTCTCCAACGGGCGCGCCCAGATCGTCCTCGGACGCGCCTCGGCAACCGAGTCGTTCCCGCTGTTCGGTTACGACCTGGCCGACTACGAGCGGTTGTTCGAGGAGAAGCTGGACCTCTTCCTCCGGCTTCAACAGGACGAACCGGTCACCTGGTCCGGCACGGTGCGAACCCCGCTGACCGGACAGCGCCTGCACCCACGGATGCGCCCCGGCGGCATCCCGACCTGGATCGGGGTCGGGGGAAGCCCGAACTCGGTGATCCGCGCCGCCCGGCACGGACTGCCGCTCATGCTCGCGATCATCGGTGGCCGTCCCCAACGCTTCGCCGGCCACGTCGACCTCTACACCAGGGCGCTCGAACAATTCGGGCATACCCTGCAGCCAATCGGGCAGCACTCACTCGGCCTTGTCGCAGACACCGACGAGGAGGCGGTGCAGACGTGGTGGCGATACTGGCAGCCGGTCGTTGCGGCCCTCGCCGCCGAACGCGGCTTCTACAAACCGGACCGGGCGCGTTATGAGGCCGAAATCGACACCGGGGCGCTCTTCGTCGGTTCACCCGAGACGGTGGCGCAGAAGATCGCCACTGTCGCTCGCGACCTGCGACTGAGCCGCTTCGACCTGAAGTACGACATCATGCACCTGCCCCGCGAGGCACGCGCGCGCACCATCCAACTGCTGGGCAGTGAGGTCGCGCCGCGGGTCCGGGAGCTGCTCGCGAAGGAGCCCACCAATGTCTGACATTCTGTTCGGCCTGGACACGTTCGGCGACGTACCGCAGGACGACGCCGGCAAGCTCGTCTCCCACGCGGCGGCGATCCGGCAGGTCGTCGACGAGGCCGTGCTCGCCGACCAACTCGGGGTCGACGTCATCGCCCTGGGCGAGCACCACCGGCCGGAGTACTCGGTCTCCACGCCGGAGACGGTGCTGGCCGGCATCGCCACCCGCACCTCGCGGATCCGACTGGCCTCCGGCGTGACCGTGCTCAGCTCGGACGACCCGGTGCGGGTGTTCCAGCGCTTCGCCACCGTGGACGCGCTGTCGAACGGCCGGGCCCAGGTCATCCTCGGTCGCGGCTCGTTCACCGAGTCGTTCCCGCTCTTCGGTTACGACCTGCGCGACTACGACACGCTGTTCGAGGAAAAGATCGACCTGTTCGTGAAGTTGCTGGACGAGAAGCCGGTCACGTGGGGCGGCACCCTGCGTGCCCCGCTGGAGAACGCCGACGTGTTCCCGAAGACCGAATCGGGTCACCTGGACACCTGGGTCGGCGTGGGTGGCTCGCCGCAGTCGGTCGTCCGCACCGCCCAGTACGGACTTCCGCTCATGCTCGCCATCATCGGGGGCGCCCCCGAACGCTTCGCGCCCTACATCGACCTCTACCGCCGGGCCGCCGACCAGCTCGGTACGACCGCGCACCCGGTCGGGATGCACTCGCCCGGCTTCATCGCCGACACCGACGAAGAGGCCAAGGAGATCTACTGGCCGCACTACCGGATCATGCGGGACCGGATCGGCAAACTACGGGGTTGGCCGCCGATCCGCCGCCAGGAGTTCGACTCCGAGGTGGAGAACGGCTCCCTCTACATCGGCTCGCCGGAGACGGTGGCCCGCCGGATGGCCCGGGCGATCCGCAGCATCGGCGTCGGCCGGTTCGACCTCATCTACTCGGCCGGAGCACAACCGGCGAGTGCCCGCATGCGCGCCGTGGAACTGTACGGCTCGAAGGTGATCCCCATGGTCCGCGACCTGCTGGCCTGACCAGCACCTCCCAGCGAAAGGACGACCATGTTCGACAACGACCGGAGCCGGCCTGCGACCCTCGGCATCCTCGGGGCCGGCAAGGTGGGCACCGTGCTCGCCCGGCTCGCCGTCGCCGCCGGCCACCGGGTGCGGGTCGCCGGCTCCGGCGACCCGGCGAAGATCGCCCTCACCGTCGAGGTCCTCGCCCCGGGCGCCGAGGCCACCACCGCTGTCGACGCGGCGGCCGACGCCGACATCGTCATCCTCGCCCTGCCCCTGGGCAAGTACCGCAGCGTCCCCGTCGAGGCGTTGCGGGGCAAGCTCGTCGTCGATGCCATGAACTACTGGTGGGAGATCGACGGCATCCGCGACGACCTCACCAACCCGCGTACCTCGTCGAGCGAGACCGTCCAGGCGTTCCTGCCCGGCTCGCGGGTGGTGAAGGCGTTCAACCACATGGGCTACCACGACCTGGAGGACGAGGCCCGGCCGACGGGGGTGACCGGCCGCAAGGCCATCGCGATCGCCGGCGACGACATCACCGACCTCACCGAGGTGGCGACCCTGGTGGACGCGCTCGGTTTCGATCCGGTCGTCGCCGGCCCGCTGGCCGAGGGGGTACGGCTCGAACCGGGCAGCGAGCTGTTCGGCGCCAACGTCAGCGCCGACGAGGTACGCGCCATGCTCGACCGCTTCCCGGAGTCGGAGCGAGGACGGATCATCACCGCCGCCCGAGCCTCGAACCCACCCGAGGCCGGTTAGGGCGTCGGCCCGCCGAAGGCCGCCTTCGGTTCGAGCAGCTGGCCCACGGCGTGCTGCTCGTCGAAGGCGGTCGGGCCGAGCGTCCCGATCGCGGCGGCGCGCATCCTGGCCAGGTCGGCCGCGTCGTCCGGGTCCGGCACCTGGCCGAGCGCCGCGAACGCGGCATCCGCGACACCGATCATCCGGGCCGCGCCGGAGTGGTCCCCTTCGGCGGTCGCGAGTGCGGCGCCCGCAACGCAGACGTACGGCACGAAGTCGTCCCAGCCGTTGCGGAACACCCGCTCGCGGTTCTCGGCGAACAGCGTTCGCGCCACGTCGAGGTTGCCGAGCCCCAGCTCGCAGAACGCCAGGTTGTGATACTCGGAGTTGACCGTCCTGGGTTGGCCGAGCGCCTCGTTGAGCGCGATGCTCTCCCGATACAGGTCGCGGGCCCGGAGCAGGTCGCCGGACATTCGCGCCACGGCAGCGAGGACGTGCCTCGGCCGTTCCTCCAGGGCCCGGTCGCCGGAGCGCAGCGCCACCGCGAGAGCCTCCCGGGCCCGGGCCTCGCCGCCGGGCAGGTCACCTCCGCGAATGGCGACGCGGGCGAGGCTGTATCGGGCCTCCACCTCGCCTGCCGGGTCGCCGGCCGCCTGGGCCCGCTCGATCTCGGCCTCGCTCATCCGCACCACCGCGTCGGTGTCGCCCCGCCGGAACGCCGAACGCACGTTCTCGCTGAAGCTCATGGCCTTCTCCCCCGTCACGCTTCGCTCGGTCGCGACGAGAACATGGTCCAGGTCTCCACGAGCGCGAAGCCCATCGACTCGTAGAGCGGCCGGCCCATCGGACTGGTGTGCAGGTAGGCGGCGTCCGCGCCGGCCGCGATGCCGTCGCGCAGCACCGCTTCGGTGAGCGCCCGGCCGAGGCCGCGACCCCGGGCGGACGGCACGACGCCGATGTTGAACACGCCGACCACGCCGGGGGTCAGCATTCCGAGGGCGGTGCCGACGGGACGCTCGGACTCCTCGGCCAGATAGCCGGTCACGCCGTCGGTGTCGAGCACCGCGCCGCCCATCAACGAGCCGAACGAGCCTTCGGGCACCTCGAAGCTCTCGGTGAAAGCAGCGGTGTACGTGTCGCTCTCGGCGGCGCCGACGCGGCGTACCAGGGTCCGCTGGGGCGAGCCGGGCCGGAACACGATGTCGTTCGTGGCGCAGGCCATGAGAGAAAGAGTGCTGCGTTCGCTGAGCCCGTGCCGGGCCGCGAGGTCGACGATCCCGGAGCTGGGCTCATCCCGCACGATGATGGACCACTGCGGGACCTGCCCGCTGACCTCGGTTGCCAACTCGTCGAGCGAGCCGAGATCCGGGTCCATGGTCAGGTCGAAGACCCCGTTGAGCGACGCGACGCCGACGTGGGTGACCCCCGCTCGAGCGGTGCCCCGTTCGGCGTACCAGCCCTTCGGGGTCACCCGGCAGAGGGTCCCTATGGCGTCGGAGTACGCCGTTGCCAACCGGTCGGCGGTGGTGCTCATGCCTGCTCTCCCCCGTGAAACTGTCGTCCTCAAAACTCCGTCAACCTAGCCCGCAATTCGTGGCACCGGCGAACGTGACGATTCGGGCGGTCGGCGGCGCTCCGTACCGATCAGGAATCAAGAAGCCCCGAGGCCGGCGCCCCGCCTAGCCTTTTCTCAGAACGGCCGGGGGCACGCCGAGCCGGGCAACGAGAGGGAGACCGCACATGTCCGCGAAGACCAGCACCGCGTCCGACGGCTTCACCGCCGAGGAGCGCGCCGCGATGAAGGAGCGCGCCGCCGAGCTGCGCGCCGAGGGCAGGAAGGGCGCCAAGAAGGCCGACGGGCTCCAGGCGGTCCTCGACCGGATCGCGCAGATGAACCCGGAGGACCGGGCCCTCGCCGAGCGCGTACACGTGACGGTGACCGCCACCGCCCCGGACCTGACGCCCAAGACCTGGTACGGGATGCCCGCCTACGCGAACGCGGACGGCAAGATCGTGGTCTTCTTCCAGGACTCCGGGAAGTTCAACTACCGGTACTCGACGCTGGGCTTCCAGGACACGGCCAACATCGACGACGGAGACCTCTGGCCCGTGTCGTACGCGCTGCAGAAGTGGAGCCCGGCGGTGGAGAAGAAGATCACCGAGCTGGTGCGGGCAGCGGTTTCCTGATCCACCGCCGATCCGTCGCCGCAGTCGTCCGGGCGGTGCAAATGACGGTGCCGTGCGCGATGATCGAGGGCCGGAATCTGAAGGAGGCCTGTGGTGCGGACGGTGTGGTGCGGGTCGCCAGCGGTGAGACGAGCCGCTCGGTGACGGCCCGGATCGGTGAGGTGTTCGACATCGGGCGGGCGGTGTCCGACATCGAGTCGCTCCTCACCGCGCAACTGCGCACCGACGGCGTGCCGGTCAGCGAAGGCGACCCGGCCACCGGGGAGTGGACCGGCACGTCGGGCCCGGGCTTCCGGATCGTCCCGCTCTGGGAGAGCGACGCCCTCACCGGTGTGTACGGCGTCGAGTGGAACCAGGCCGAGGAGGCCGCCGCGGCGAACCTGGCCCTCGTCGTCCGGGAGCTGGACCGGCGTTGGGGCGCGCACCGCAGGGTCTCCATGCACGTGCCACTGTTTCGGAACCAGGCCGGTGAACCCATGCCGGCGCTGTTCCAGTCGCTGTGCGACATGGACTGCTACGGCAGCCTGACGGTCTGGGGGCCGACGGCGACCGAGGGCCGGTGGGTCGCGGTTTCGGTCAACCAGTGTGACGGCGACGCCCCGATGATCATGACGGCGGTCGTCAGCCAGCTACCGATAATCGAACTGCCGGACTGACCCGCGTCCGGCGTGGCCGTCGTCGACGTTTCGTTGCATCCCGGTGGGGACGGTCTCGTCGTGGCCGCGGACGAGCGGACGCACGCCGCACTGCTCACCCTCGTCCGGAGACAGCGCTCGTGATCACCTCGGTCTTGACATGAAGTTCGGTTGAGGTTCTAGCGTCCCTAGATGATCACGTCAGGGCCGCCGCGTCCGGACGTACGTCACCCGAGCGCCACCGTCGAAGGGATTCTGATGCGCCTGTCCCGCCTGCTCCGCCCGCGTACCGTCGCGAGCGCCCACTGCGACCTGCCCTGCGGCGTCTACGACCCGGCCCAGGCCCGGATCGAAGCCGAGTCGATCAAGGCGATCTCCGAGAAGTACCAGGCCAACGACGACCCGGAGTTTCGCACTCGCTCGCTGCTCATCAAGGAGCAGCGGGCCGAGCTGGTCAAGCACCACCTCTGGGTCCTCTGGACCGACTACTTCAAGGCGCCGCACTTCGAGAAGTACCCCCAGCTGCACAGCCTCTTCAACGAGGCGACCAAGCTGGCAGGTGCCGGCGGCGCGAAGGGTGCCGCGGACCCGGCGGTCGCCGAGCAGCTCCTCGTGAAGATCGAGGAGATCTCGAAGATCTTCTGGGAGACGAAGCAGAGCTGATCAGCCCGGTACCGGGTGGCGTCGGCCACCCGGTTCGGCAGGTACCAGGTTCGGAGGAACCGCATGGCGTCGCGCACCGACCTCATCGAAGATCTGATGAGCCGTTTCCCACACGTCCCACGGGAGGCGGTCCTCAAGGAGGACCTGCTGCGGGGCGGGCTCGCCTTCGATGAAGGGGCACTGACCGACAACGAGCACGGCGACGTCAAGCCCAAGTCGTACTTCATCTTCTCCTTCGACCACCGGACGCTGCCGGAGTTGGGCACGGCCGCGCTGCGCCGGCCACCGGAGGAGATCGTGCTCACCGGGGGTCCGTACGAGCTACGTCGTACCGTCGTCTCGGTCCGCGTCAATCCCAGCTCGCCCTACCGCGTCGGCACCGACAGCGACGGTCGACTGCGCCTGTTCCTGGACGGACGGCCGATCGCCGATGTCGGGTTGCCCCCGATGCCGGCGTACTACCGCCACACGCTCGCCAACGGCAAGTCGGTGATGGAGGTCGCCCCGACGATCCAGTGGGGCTATCTCATCTACCTCACCGCGTTTCGGGTCTGCCAGTACTTCGGCGCCAAGGAGGAGTGCCAGTACTGCGACATCAACCACAACTGGCGGCAGCACAAGCAGGCCGGCCGCCCCTACACCGGGGTCAAGCCCGTCGACGAGGTCCTCGAGGCCCTGGAGATCATCAACCGGCACGACACCGACCGCGCGTCGCAGGCGTACACGCTGACCGGCGGCAGCATCACCTCGCAGGTCAACGGGCTGGCCGAGGCCGACTTCTACGGGCAGTACGCGCAGGCGATCGAGGAGCGGTTCCCGGGACGGTGGATCGGCAAGGTCGTGGCCCAGGCGCTACCCCGAGCCGACGTGCAACGCTTCCACGACTACGGGATCCGCATCTACCACCCCAACTACGAGGTGTGGGACAAGCGGTTGTTCGAGCTGTACTGCCCGGGCAAGGAGCGCTACGTCGGTCGGGAGGAGTGGCACCGGCGCATCCTCGACTCCGCCGAGGTGTTCGGCCCGCGCAACGTGATCCCGAATTTCGTGGCGGGCGTCGAGATGGCCGCGCCGCACGGCTTCACGAGCGTCGACGAGGCGATCGCCTCCACCGCCGAAGGGCTCGACTACTTCATGTCCCGGGGGATCACGCCCCGCTTCACCACCTGGTGCCCGGAGCCCACCACACCGCTCGGCCGGACGAACCCGCAGGGCGCGCCGCTCGAATACCACGTCCGTCTGCTGGAGGTCTACCGCGCGACGATGGACGCGCACGGGCTGTCCAGCCCACCCGGGTACGGCCCCGCGGGGCCTGGGCGAGCGGTCTTCTCCGTCAGCTCCTTCATGGACACCCTGCCGTCCACCGATTCCTGACGGATGCCCACGGGCGGGAGCGGCTTGGTCTGCCGCCCCCGCCCGCGAAGACAGGCGCTAGCTGGCGTACGTCTCGAACTCACCGACCCGTGGCGTACCGCTGGAGCTGTTGATCTTGAAGTTGATCTTGCTCAACGTGGTCGCGGAGAAGGTGATCGAACCGGCCCCGTTGCCGGAGGTGAGGACGGCACCGTTGTCGTTGTTGATCAGCTGCCACGACCCGATGGAACCCTGGGTGCCGGACGGCTCGCGGATCACCACCCGGGACACCCGGGTCGCGGAGCCCCACTTGATCGAGATCGTGCCGGTCGATCCCGCCGGCGACCAGTAGCTGCTCAGGTTGCCGTCGCGCACGTTGCCGTAGCTGGTCCCGCTGGCCTTGCTGGAGCCGTCGGCACCCGCGCCGAGGCTGAGGTTGGTCCCGCCGGAGGGCGGCGGTGTGGTGGGCGGAGGCGTCGTGGGCGGGGGCGTGGTCGGCGGTGGCGTGGTCGGCGGTGGGGTCTGCGGTGAGCAACTGCCGTTCGACACCCTCAGGCCCGTGTTGGCACCGACCGTCTGGCGGACGATGTCCGGCACGCAGCTCGCCCCGTCCAGGCTGTACGGGTACGGGATGCCGACCGTGGTGTTGGAGGTCGGGTTGGGGCCGGCGGGGTAGTTCTCGCTGCCGGCGCTGGACCAGGTCACGTTGTCGAAGACGTTGCCGCTGACCTGCCAGTAGCCACGCTCGTTGGTGTAGAAGGTGCCGAGCACGTCCTTGGAGTCGCGGAAGTAGTTGTTCTCCACTTTGGCCCTGGCGCCCGCCCGGGAGTTGATACCCGACTCGTGCAGGCTCACGTAGTGGTTGTTGTAGATGTGGGCGACACCACCACGCAGCAGCGGCGTCCGGGAGTCGATGTTCTCGTAGAGGTTGTGGTGGTACGTGATGAAGCCGTTCGACAGGTCACTCTCACTGGACCCGACGAGGCCGCCGCGACCGGAGTTGCGCAGGATGCTGTAGGACAGCGTCACGTACTGGGTGTTGTCCTTCATGTCGAAGAGGCCGTCGTACCCCTCGGACTCCCCACCCGAGGCCTCCAGGGTGACGTGGTCGATCCAGACGTTGCGGACCGTGCTCTCCATGCCGATGGCGTCGCCGCCGTTGGAGGTGGGCGAGCCCGACTTCTTGACGTTCCGCACTGTGACGTTCTGGATGATGATGTTGCTGGAGTCGCGGATGTGGATGCCGAGCTGGTCGAAGACGGCTCCGCTGCCGACCCCGATGATGGTGACGTTGCTGATCTGCTTGAGCTCGATCACGCCCGCCGCGGTGTTGCAGCTCGACCCGGACACCTTGCTGGTGTTGCCGTGGTTGATGGTCCCGGTGACCTCGATGGTGATCGGGGTGCTGCTGCTGGGCCGACCGCACAGCGCCGCGTGGATCGCCGTGCCCGTGCTGGACCGCACCGTCTGCCCGCCCGCGCCACCGGTGGTCCCGCCGTTCTGGGTGGCGTAGCCGGTGGCGTTGCCAACCGCCGCCGAAGCGTTCGGGATCGGCAGAGCCACCCCGGCCACGATCAGCACGGCCGCCGTGGCCAGCGCCGCCTGACGCCGCAACACGACTCGTCGTCTCATGTCGTCTCACCTTCGCATTCGTCTCGTTCCAGGTTTCGACTCGACGGACACCGCGACCCCAGCTGCCGACACGCGTCATTCAGAGATTGGCGACAGTCAATCGCGAAGATTTCATCGAGATCTCTCGTGCCCTGGTGGAAGCAGGGATGTGCCGGGCGATCGGGGCGCTCCCGGTGACGCCGCTCGCCCAACCGTCAAACGAAACATCGATGTAACGCAATCGTAGGAAAGCGGTTTCCCCGAAGGCAATAGCTGACGCTTGCAGGTTTGTTGCAGTGCTCTCGGGAGGGTCGGCCGAAGGGGGCACGCTCTCGACGGCGAGGTTTCCGGGCCTGTTGCGCGGGCGGTATTGACAGCGCTGCGCCCGCCGTCGATGCTCTGCTAAATCAGTTTAGCGGCCGACTCGCTCCGACCCGTCCCAACCCCGATACCCAGAGCCGGGCCGCTGGCTGAGCGCACCACCCCCGAGAAAGGACTCGCATGAGACTGCGAAAAGGACTGATCCCGCTCGCCGCCACCCTCGTCCTGGCCAGCGCCTCCGGCACGGCGTACGGCAGCCCGAACGGCGGACCGGGCGCCGCCGACGGGATCCGCAGCATCACCCCGATCACCACCGTCTACACGTACGGCCAGAAGGTCTCGTCGGTGGCGATCGAGTACGGGGCCACGGTCAACCCCCGCACCCTCGACACCGCCACGTTCGCGGTGAGCGACACCATCTACAACTTCCGCTTCAACCCCATCGAGGACCTGCCGAAGCTCGCCGAGCGGACCATCACCCACACCTACACCAACTCCGCACCGGACACCCAGGCCGACCACCGGTCAACGCCGGGCAGGTACGTCATCGTCGAGCTCGACCCCGCCGACACCGGTGGCTCGACGGTCATCGTCTCCAAGTGCCCGACCTTCCTCTGCACCGTGAAGGTCAATCCCGAGCTGCCGACCCGGGTCGTGCAACGCAAGGACGTGCACGGCCAGCCCGGTCGCGGGGCCGGCAAGGGGCCGGTGCTCGCCCGGGCCACCCCGCACGAGTCCCGACCGGTCACCGCGAAGCCGGTCAACCAACTGGTCGACGAATTCAGCTACGGCTCATTCCTCAGTAACGGAATGGTGCTGCCGTACCACTACCACCTGCCGAAGAACTACCAGCCGGGCCGCCGCTACCCACTGATGGTCGTCCTGCCCGGTCACGGGATGGGTTGGGACGGCGACAACCTCGGTGTCCAGCTCGCCGCCGACATTCCGGCGACCGCGTGGCTCCAACCACAGTGGACCGGCGCCTCCGAGGACGTCATCGTCCTGGCCCCCCAGCACCAGCGCGTCGGTGGGGTCGCCGAGGCGGACCTGCTGGTCAAGCTCCTCGACCAGTTCGTCGGCCAGTTCGCGGTGGACACCAGCCGGGTGTACGCGACCACCGTGTCGTACGGTTCCCAGCTGCTCTGGGAGGCGTTCGCCAAGCGTCCGGACCTGTTCGCCGGCGGGCTGGTGACCGGTGGCTTCCCGGTCAACGCCACCCAGGCGACCGCCATCGCGGCGGCCGAGGTGCCGGTGTGGATCACCCACGGCGAGCACGACCACCTGCTCAACGTCTCGGGCGCGCGCAACTCCACAGCCGTGCTGCGGCAGGCGTACGCCGCCCGGGGCAAGACGCCCGAGCAGGCCGCCGGCCTGGTGCGCTACACCGAGTACGCCGACGCCGCGTTCTCGTTGCCGGACTACCACGCGGCGTTCGGGCCGACCTACGAGGACGCCAGCATCCTGCGCTGGTTGCTCGACCAGTCCAAGCCCTGAGGTCGCGGGCCGGGCGACGCTTCGCCGCGATCCGGCGACGCGAACTCCTCGCGTCGCCGGATTACCGGCGGGCGTCGCCCGCGTCGGGCTCGACAGCAGTGGATGCGCCCCCGACGAGCACCGACTCCTGACCCTCCTGCCGACCCTCCTGCCGGGCGCGGGCCAGCAGCCCGGCCAGCCGACGCCGCCGGTGCCGGGCCGCCGCCCGCAGCCCCAGGAGCAGGACGGCGAGCAGGCCCAGAAGTGCGAGCTGCGCCCACGGTACGACCCAGGTGGTGACGGTGGCGGAGGCCGGTCGGAGGTCGGCCCCGGCCTGGCCGTCGCCGAGCAGCGTGGGCGACGTGGTAACGGTCGTGCGGAGGCGGCCCAGGGCCCAGACGCCGTCGGCCCGGGTCTCCACCGTCCGGCTGCCACCGGGCAGCAACTCCTCGACGGTGCTGGTGGCGTCGTGGCTGGTCCGGCCGAGCAGGTCGGACATCGCCACCCGGCTCGTGCCGCTGACCCAGACGTTGCCGTCGTTCTCGACGGTGTAGCGGACCCGCACCGTGCCGCCGGCGAAGGGGTTCCACGACGGGGTGTACGTCGCGCCGAGGCCCCGGACGGCCAGGGCCGCCCGCGCCGAGCCGTTGACCCGCAGCATGACCCGGAAACCGACCCGGCTCTCGACGTTGACCGTCCCGCCGGTGCTGGTGACGGTCGCGGCGATGCCGGCCGGGTGGTCACCCGGTGTGGCGTCTCGGGGCACCGTGATCGTGAACGGCACCACCCGCGTCTCGTTGGGGCCGACGGTGACCTTCTCCTGCACGTCGATCCAGGTGCCGCCGTCGACCGAGGGCCGGTCGGACGACAGCATGTTGAAGCGGCCCTTGTCGGTGAGGTAGCCGTCGGCGGCCTTCAGCGAGAAGGCGACAGCGGTGCGGCTGAAGTTGCGTACCGCCAGGTGCTCGGTCAGGGTCTGCCCCGGGTCGAGGCTGGCGTTGATCCACCGGCGTTGGTCCGGGCCGCTCGCGGTGGCCGGCTGGACCGTCCAGGTCAGGGCCTTCGGGTCCGGTTCCGCCGCCGCCGCGGTCGGCGCGGCCACGACGGCGAGGGACGCGACGGCGAGGACGACGAGCGCCCGGCGCAGCGGGGTGACGGTCATGAGACGGCCCTTCGGATTGTGCCCGGCGATCCGCGACGACACTCGCGGGGCTGGGCGGGGGCCCGATCCGGGCCCCCGCCCAGGCCACTATTCGAACAGTGAGAGCGTGAGCGTGGAGCTGTACTCGCCGGCGGCGACCTCTGCGGGGGTCCGCAGATACAGGTCGGCGTTGACCGAGTACGAGTCGCTGACGACGGCCGCGGAGTCGAAGGCCGAGACCAACAGCTCCTGGTCGACAAGGCCGACATTGTTGCCCGGCTGGGTTTCCTCGTCCAGGCTGGTCACCACCTCCTCGCCCTCGGTGACCAGGCCGGTGTCCCCGCCGTCGAGCAGGCGCGGCTTCCAGCCGAGGTGGTCGGCGGTGATCGGCGCCTGGCCGGCGGCGCCCGCGAAGTCGGTCGCGCTGCCGAGCACCGCCCAGCTGGCACCGTCGGGCACCTCGTCGGCAACCCGGGTGTCGGTGACAGTCACCGTCGGCAGCGTGCCGACGAACTGGCGAACCAGGAGGGTCGAGCCGTCCTCGGACAGCGCGACGGAGTCGCCGGCGATCGACAGGGCGAGGACGCCCGGTTCCCTGATCTCGTCGATGTCGACAGTGACCCGCACGCTGGCGTCGTCACCGGGTTCGGCCAGTGCGGGCGACGGAAGCAGGGCCGCCCCGGTCAGCACGGCGCCGACGGAACAGGCCGCGAGCAGCTGCCGCCGTTTGTATGTGTTCATCTGATCTCCGTTCTCTGCCATCAGGGGTTATCCGCCGCAGGTGCCGGCGGGGTGTTGCGCGGTGCGGACGGTCGTCACGTCCTGTCCGCCGACAGTCCCGGTCACCCGGACGGTCGCCGAACCCGCCGACACCGACACCGCGCGGGTGTTGAAGGACTGGTAGGCGTTCGCGCCCGGCGCGACGGCCGCGAACGACCGCTCGCCGTACGGCGTCTGCAGGGTGATGTCCACCGGCGCGTCATTGTCGTTGCGCGCCTGGACAGCCACGTACGTCTTGCCGGCCACGCACCGCGTCGACGCGGTGACCGTGACGGGCAGGTCGAGAGTGGCCGCCTGGAAGGCCCAGTTGTCGATCTCGAAGAGGTCGACGCCGGCCGGGCCGGTGTAGGTGAAGTAGACGTCGTGCACGCCGCTGACGCCCGCAAGCTCGGCGGTCACCTCGGCCCACTGTCCGACCGGCGTGTCCACCTCCGCCGTGCCGACGACGGGACCGGTGACGTCGTCCAGCCGCACCTGGACCTGCCCGCCGGCGGCGAGCGCACGCACCCGCGCCGTCAGGCGCTGCGCGCCGCTGTCCCCGAAGTTCACCGAGGAGAGCGCAGTCCAGTCGCCGTTGTCGATGTCGCGGACCACCAGGTTCGGTGCCGCACCACCGAACTGGGCGGAGCTTCCGTCGACCTTCGTGGTCGCGATGCCCTTGCTCCAACCGAAGGTCTCGGCCTCGAAGACGCGGTACGGGTCGAAGTCCCGGACCTGGTCCACGCCGGCATAGGTCCCGACGACCTGCTGGATCGTGCCATCCGGGTTGAAGGTCAGCTCCTGGATGTGCGGGCTGCGGTACCCCTGGGTGGTGTTGCCGTTGATGCGCTTGTTCAGCGTCGGGGCGTGGTAGGTGAAGTAGTACTTGCCGCCGAACTCGAACACCGACTGGTGATTGTTACCACCGGTGCCGGCACCGAAGAACTGCGACTGGTTCGGGAACAGGACACCCGCGTAGGTCTCCTTCGGCCACGACATCGGGCCGTCGGAGATCATGTAGCCGATCTGACCACCTCCGGGGTAACCGGGAAGCGGCTGCTGGCTACCACCGAAGTCGTTCCCGCCGAAGTGCGAGGAGTACGAGAAGTAGTACTTGCCCTGGCGCTTGAAGACGTGCCCCGCCTCGAAGGCGACCGGGGCGTCGACCACCGCGGCCGTTCCCTCGGTCGAGACCATGTCGTCGCCGAGCTCGATCGACCGGATGTTCTTCGGGTTGTTGAAGCGCTCGGCCGGCGGCATGCTCGTCGACGCGGGACCACCACCGAAGTAGAGGTACGGCTGGCCGTCGTCGTCGACGAACGGGGCCGGGTCGAACTTCCACGCGACGGCCTCGGCACCGGGGGTACGCCCGTCGATCAGCGTGCTGGTGCGCTCGCTGGTCCACGGACCGAGCGGCGACGCGCCCGTGATCACATTGCTGGAGCCACCGCCGTTGGCGTAGTAGAGGAAGAACTTCTCCACTCCGTTCACCACCTTCTTGGTGATGCCCGGAGCCCACGAGTTGGTGGTGAACGGGGCGACCCCGTTCGGGCCGGCGACCTGGATCTCACCGTGGTCGGTCCAGTTCACCAGGTCCTCCGAGGAGATCACCGTGATCTGGTTGATGTCGCCGTAGTTGATCCCCGGCGAGACGCCAGTGGTCGGGTTGGGGGCGTAGCCCTGGGTGTCGTTGGTCATGTACATGTAGACCCGACCGTCGTGCACGAGACCGAAGCCGTCGGCGCCGAACTTGTGCCCGATCAACGGGTTGTGCTCACTGGGCAGCTTGCCGACGACCTCGATGGTCTTCGACGCCGGGGCGGGCGGCGCGGCGCCGATCACCGACACGTCGTCGAGCTTGAAGTCCATCAGGTGCAGGTCCGGGTCGGTGGACGGCGTACTCGTCCAGGGGGTCTCGAAGAACAGGCGTGCCGTCGACACGCTCTGCGTCGTCGGGATCGTGAACGTTCCGGCGAACTGCGCCCACTGGCCCTTCGTCGCCGTCACGCTGACCAGGTTGGTGTAGGTGCCACCGCCGTAGTGCATGGTGGCGAAGAACTGCTTCGTGGCCGGGCCGCTCTCGTTCTCGTACTTGATGCGGGCCGTGAGGGTGTAGGCCTGGCCGGCCTGCACCTTGCCGCTGAGGTCCTGCATCGGGCCGGATCCGGTGGTCGTCCGGCTGGTGACGTGCGCGGCGTTCGCGCCGGAGAAGGCGTCCGACGTGGCGGACAGCTGGGCGCCGTCGGCGGCGTTTCCATTGTTGATGAACCAGTTGGCCAGGCCGTCCTCGAACCCGCCGTTGACGACGAGGTTCGTGTCGGCGGCCTGGGCCGGCGACGCGCCGGCGACGAACCCCGTGGCCAGCATCAGGCCGAGTGTCGCGAGCGCTGCGACCCGTCCTCGGGTCGCCCGTCGCAATCGTTGTTCCACGAGACATCCTCCTTCATCTCTGACGTGCGGTCATCGGTGTACGGGGGATCGGTGGGTGGTCCGGACATCAGGGGTCGACTGCCGCCACCGGCTGACCGTGGCCGGCGGCGCGGGACAGGTCCGTTGCTCCGCGCCGCACGGCCGAGAGCCGGTGGTGCTGGTCGATGAGCCGAGGGCTCGTGGTGGGGTTATCCGCCGCAGGCGTTGGCGGGGTGCTGCGTGGAGTGGACGGTGGTCACGTCCCGCCCGGCGACCGTGCCGGTGACCCGGACCGTCGCTGAGCCGGCCGCCACGGACGCCGCACGCGTGTTGAACGACTGATAGACGTTCGCCCCCGGCGCGACGGCCGCGAACGACCGGTTCCCGTACGGGGTTTCCACGCTGATCTCGACCGGCTCGGTCGAATCGTTGCGCGCCTGCACCGCCACGTACGTCTTGCCACTCAGGCAGCGCACCTGGGCGGTGGCCGTCACGGGCAGTGCCGCCAGCACTCCGAGTCGGGCCAGTTGGTAGCTCAGCGCCCGCTCCGGCGCGTCGATCTGGTTCTGGGTGCCGAGTTGACCGGCCCGTGCCGACGTCGCCGCGGCGAGCGCGGACTGCGTCGTGGCCCAGGCGTCGGCCGGGTAGTGGCGCGCGTCGAGCGTCTGCGCGTGGGCGATGGCCGCGTCGAGGGCGGTGGTGTCCAGCGGCCGGACCTGCGCGGTCAGCACGTCGCTGAGCAGGTAGTTGTCGAAGTCGACGTGGCCGCCGGTCTCCTGGGTGGCGTAGTTGAACAGGCCCACCCGGTGACCCATGAAGTGCGCGAGGCTGCCGTCGAGCGCCTGAGGGCCGACGCGGTTGCCCAGCCGGGTCCACTGGACGCCGTCGAGGCTGTAGTAGAACGTCGTCCACAGTTGGCCGACCGGCGAGGAGAAGTCGAGGTCGGCCTTCAGGTGCACCTCGGTCGCGGCGTCCAGCGACACCGTCGTGCCGGCCACGAAGTTCTCCAGCGTCGACTGGTCGAGGTCGACGGCGAACGGCTGCGACCGGTTCACCACGCCGAGGGTGTTGACGCCGTCGACGCGCTTCACCGCCACGTACGAGAATCCGCGGTTGTAGGCCGCCAGGCCGGCGACGTCGCCGTTCTTCATTCCGGAGATGTCCATCCGGGTCTGCACCGACTGCCGTGGCCCGAAGGTCCGCTGCGAGAGCGTGTTGCGGGCCTCCTCGAACCAGGCCAGCTCGGCCCGGTTGGACAGCTTCGTGTAGACGTACTGGCCGGTGACGACCTTGCCGGCGGTCAACCGCAGCCAGCCGTCGCGGTCGGTGAGCGACCAGTACCGATTGTCCGGGGCGTGGTTCCACTCCCACGCCAGGTCCAGCCGCGACCCGTTGGGAGCGATCTCCGCCGGGTCGAGCGGCGCCGGGATCGTCCACTGCTCGTCCTGGTACGCCTTGTGCGGCGCGTCGTTGGCGAAGTCGTCCGAGGCGACGATGCTCTTCTGCCGCTCGAACACCTCCTCCGCCGGGCTGAGCTGGATCGGCTTGTCGAACAGGCCGTTGACCGGCACGACCCCGTTCGTGCCGAAGGTCGGCCACCCGTTCTGCCAGGTGGCAGGGATGAGCGCGGGGATCCGACCGATCGGGAACGTGTCCCGGAAGAACATGCCGTGCCAGTCGGTTTCGCCACCCGGGCGGCTGATCGGCACCAGGCTGCCCTGGGCGAAGCCGTTGGAGTTGAGCACTCCGCGTGCCTCGTAGGTGTTGACGCCACCTGCCGAGGTGTAGCGCCCGAGCAGATCCTTCGACCGGAACATCACGACCTGGCGGCCCTGCCCGGACGGCCAGGTGATGATGACGGCGTAGTACCAGCCGTCGATGTGGTAGACCTGCGCGCCCTCGAACAGGCCGCCGATGAACGGCTGCCCGGCGTAGTTGTTGGCCGTGAAGATGTTCGGGTAGTCCTGCGCGATGGCCGTCAGGTCCGCGTTGAGGCGGACGGCGCTGGTGCCCCCGGAGCCGTAGAAGATGTACGGCGTGCCGTCGACGTCGAAGAAGAGCGACGGGTCGTGCAGGCCACGCCCGAGGGCGGTGCGCTGCCACGGACCGTTCTCGATGTCGTCGGTGCGGTAGAGGTACGCGCCGCTGAGGTTGTTGGTGTTGAAGACGGCGTAGAAGGTGCCGTCGTGGTAGCGCAGCGAGGACGCCCACTGGCCCTGGCCGTACGAGTTCTGGCCGTTGCGCAGCGAGAAGGAGTCGCCGATGCTCGCCCGGTCGAAGACGTAGTTGACGATCTCCCAGTTGACCAGGTCGTACGACTTCATGATCGGCGCACCCGGGCTCAGGTGCATCGTCGTGCTGATCATGTAGTAGATGTCGCGGCCCTCGTCGTTTTCGGCGGCCGGTACGCGCTCCACGCTGATGTCCGGCACGTCGGCGTTGAGCAGCGGCACCGAGTAGGTGCCGGCGCCGGTATCGGTCGAGGTGTACGACGATCGGGGCGACCATCCGTCGGCGGCGTGCGCGGCGGCGGGTGTCGCCACCAGACCGGAACCGACGAGGACGGCTGCCGATGCGAACGCGCACAGTGGACGGAGACGACCGGAACGCACTGTGGACGCCTTCCGGGTCAGCAGGTCTGCGACCCGGTGAGCGGCGGCATCGATGCTGGTCACAGTGGATGCGATGGCGGAGGTCAGGACACGCGGACGGATCAACACGACCAAGGCGAGCTCCAAACGCGAGAGCGGCGTGAAGGCCATCGTGTTATCGCTAACAACCACTGTCAAGACGTTCAATGAAACGTGCCCGAAGTATCCCCGTAACAACACCTGGGCTCCACAATGGACAGTCCACCCGCCACCGCCCCACCCCCGACCCACCCCGGCCCCACCCCGACCCCACCCCGGCCCCACCCCCGGTGATCATGAAGTTATTGCCACTGTCCACGGCGTGTCAGGGCAATAACTTCATGATCACCGGGGAGGGGTGGGGGCCCGGGGGCCCCCGGGGGGTGGGGTGGGTTAGGTGGTTAGGCAGGAACGGACGGCGGCGGCGAGCCGGTTGGCGCGCTCGTCACCCATCCCGCGCATCTGGTTGACCACGTAGCCGAATCCCACCTGATGCTCGGCGTCGGCGAAGGCCAGGTTCCCGCCCGCGCCGTCGTGGCCGAAGCTGCGCTCACCCAGCATCGGTCGGGCCGGTGGCGAGTGCAGCAGGAAGCCGGTACCCCACCGTTGCCCGGTGTCCGGCGGGCCGTGCCGCTGCTGACCACGCGAACGGACCACGACCGCGTCGTCCACCGACGCGGCCGTGAGCAGCGGCCCACCCCGAAGGTCGGAGACGCACGCGGCGTAGAGGCGTGCGAGGCCGTCGGCGGTGCTCACCGCGCCCGCGCCGGGAACACCGGCGGCCCGGATGGCGTCGTCGTTGAAGCTCACCAGGCCGTCGGCGTCGGCGGGGAACGCGAAAGCACCCCCCATGGTGATGCCTCGTTCAGCTACCGGGTCCTCGAACGGGTCGGGGTCCGGCGGCGGCGCCAGGCCCCAGGCGACGGTGTCGCTCTCGGCGGCCGGAAGCCCGAGCCAGGTGCGCAGGCCGAGCGGCTCCGCGAGAGTGTCGGCGAAGAACGCGCCGGGGAGTTGGCCGGTGATGCGGTGGATCACCTCCCCGACCAGCCAGCCGTAGGTCATCGGGTGATAGCCGTGCGCCGTGCCCGGCTCCCACAACGGGGCCTGTGCCTCGATCGCCTTGATGACCGGATCCCACGCCAGGACCTCGTCGAGGGTCAGAGGTCGGTCCAACGCGGGTAGACCGGCCTGGTGCGTAAGCAGCCAGCGCACCGGGATGTGCGCCTTGCCGTGCTGTCCGAACTCCGGCCAGTAGCGCGTCACGGGAGCGTCGAGGTCGAGCCGGCCCTGTTGGGCCAGCAGGTACGCGCAGATCGCCAGAATTCCCTTGGTGCAGGAGAAGACCACGACCGGTGTGTTCGCGTCCCAGGACCGCCCGGTACGGGTGTCGGCGACTCCGCCGTACAGGTCGACGACCTTGCGGCCCCGCACGTAGACGGTGACCGCGGCGCCGACCTCTCCGCCGGAGGTGAAGTTGTCCCGGAAGACGTCCGCGACGCGCCCGTAGCGATCGTCGACGTCGCCGTGGATCTGCGGCTGTGTGACCACTGCCTACCCCTTCACTGACCCTTGGATCAGGGCCTTGATGAACTGTCGCTGGAAGATCAGGAACACGATGAGGGTCGGGGTGAGGATCAGCAACGACCCGGCGCACAGCAGCACCAGGTCGGTGCCCCACTGGCCCTGGAACGCGCCGAGCGCCCCGGCCATGGTGCGCTTGGTGGCGTCGTCGACCAGGACGATGGCGAGCAGGAACTGGTTCCACGTCCAGAGGAACATCAGGATCGTCAGCGAGGCGATCGCCGGCCGGGCGAGCGGCACCTGGACCCGCCAGAACAACTGCCACGTACTGCTGCCGTCCACCCGGGCTGCCTCGGACAACTCCACCGGCACGTTGGTGAAGTGCGCCCGCATCCAGAACACCGCGAACGGCATGTACAGGCCGATCAGCGGCAGGATGATTGCCCAGCGTGTGTTGAGCAGGCCGAAATCCTGCATCTGGTAGTAGAGCGGCGTGACCACGGCTTCGAACGGCAGGGTCAGCCCCAGCAGGAAGAGACCGAAGACGAGCCGGCCACCGGGCACCCGCAGCTGGCCGAGACCGAAGCCGGCCATGGTCGCGATGAGCACCGAAACCGGCACGACACCGGCCACGATGAGCAGGCTGGACCGGAGCAGGGCACCCATGTTCGCGGCGGTGAAGGCGTCGGCGAAGTTGCCCCACTGCGGGTCGGATGGCCACTCGAGCCCGCTGGGCACGGTGCCACGGGGTTGCAACGCCGCCGACAGCATGCTCACGAACGGCAGCAGGGTCACGACGATCAGGGCGATCAGGAAGACCCGCCCGGTCAACTGTTCACGTCGGCTCAGGTTCACGGCTTCTCCCCTCGGCTCAGGCGCTGGATCGGCAGCACACACGCCAGCACCAGCAGCATGAGCACGACGGCGAGCGCCGAGGCGAGCCCCACCTGCCGCTGCGAGAAGGCCAGGCGGTAGATCTCCAGGCCCGGCACGGTGGTCTGGAGGCCGGGGCCGCCGCTGGTGGAGATGTAGACGATGTCGAAGCTCGCCAGCGCCGCGATGATCGTCACGGTGAGGCAGACGCCGATCTCCTGACGCAGGCTGGGCAGGGTCACGGCGAGGAACTCGCGGACCGGACCGGCGCCGTCCAGGCGGGCGGCCTCGTACAGTGCCGGGTCGATCTTGCTCATGCCGGTCACCAGCAGAATGGTGCAGAGGCCGAGCAGAACCCAGGCCCCGATGACGCCGACGGCGGGCAGCGCCGTGTCGAAGTCACCGAGCCAGGCGCGGGCGACGCCACCCAGCCCGACCGCGCGCAGCACCTGGTTGACCAGACCGTTCGACGAAAGCAGCCAGCTCCACGCGATGCCCGCCGCCACCAGGGGGATGACCTGCGGCAGGAACAGGATGGTCCGGACGACCGTGCCGAACGCGCCGGTGGTGATCCGGCGAACCATGCTCGCCACCAACAGCCCGAGCGCGACGGGGATGAAGCTGAAGAAGACGATCAGGAGGATCGCGTTGCCAATGATCTTCAGCAGGTCGCTGTCGGTGAAGACGGTGAGGTAGTTGTCCAGGCCCACCCAGCGGGCCACCCCGATCCCGTTCCAGTCGTAGAGCGAGTACTGAAACGTCAGGACGAGCGGGCGGAGGACGAACACCGCGTACATCACCAGGGCCGGCAGGACGTACAACCAGCCGGTCCCGGCCGCGCGGGCCCACCGAGATCGGTGGGCCCGCGTGGGGGTCGGACGGGCGCGACGATCGTCACGCCCGGTCGGTGCGCTGCCGAGGGCAGACGTCATCGGGACAGTTCCTTCTGGTACTCGGCCTGGACCGCCTTCACGTACCCCTCGGGCGTCTGCTGGCCAGCGATCAGCTTCTGCATCTCCGGCGTGATCGCGGCGGCGAAGATGCCGCCGGTCGCGTTCGCGGTGAAGTCCACCGCGCCGTTGTCCGCACCGAGTTGCTGCGACGCCTTGAGGGTCTCGGCGAGCACGGTGTTCGGTGCGGCGCTCGGCACCGGCAGGTCACTCGGGCCGCCGGGGCTGGAGCCACCGACCGTCACCGAGATCTCGCGGGCCTTGGCGTTGGTGTGGACCCAGTTCAGGAAGTACGCGGCGGCGTCCGGGTTCTTGGCCTTGGCGGAGACGCCGAAGGTGTTAGGGGCGGACATCGCCACGTGCTTTCCACCCGGAGACTCGGTGGGGAAGAGGAAGAAGCCCACGTTGCCGGGCATCGACTTGTCCAGGTTGGCCGACTCCCAGTCGCCGTTGAACATGAACAGGCCGTTGCCCTTCTGGAACTCCCCCACCATGCCCGCGTAGTCCAGAGCGTTGGCGTCCTTGGGGAAGTAGCCGGCCTGCGCCCACTTCTGGATGGTCTGGGTGGCCTTCAGGGCGGCCGGGGTGTCGAACGTGGCCCCCGGCTTCTGGAAGATCCAGTCGGCGACCTGGGTCGGGTCACCGAACTGGTTCTGCAGCGCCTGGTGCGGGAAGTTGATGCCCGCGGTGTTCTTGTTGAACTGCATGATCGGCTGAACCCCGCCGGTCTTCGCCTTGGCCAGCAGCTCCTCGAACTCGGCGACCGTGGCCGGCGGCTGGGTCATGCCGATCTGGGTGGCCAGCTTCTTGTTGTAGAAGACGCCAGTGACGCTGTAACCGAGCCCCATCCCGTACAGCGAACCGGTGCCCCGGGTGTTCTCGCCGACGCGCAACTGCATGAGCTGTGAGGCGGGGAACTTGTCCCAGCCGTACGCGGTGAAGTACGGGTCGAGGTTCTTGAGCAGGTCGTCCTTGACCAGGTCGACCATGGTGGGAAGCCGGATGATGTCGGGCGAGTTGTCCGAGGCCATCACCCGGGGTGCGTTCTCCACGATCACCGTGAACTGGTCCTCGCGGATGTTGAACTTGACGTTCGAGTGCTGCTTGGAGAACTCCTCGGCCAACGCCTTGGCCAGCGGGAAGCCGGTCTCGGCGTACATCTCCAGGGTGATCGGGTCGGCCCCCAGCTCCGTCTTGACGGCGGCATCGGGCTTCTGGGTCGAGGACCGGTCCTCGCCCGGGGCGCTACAGGCCGTGGCGGTCATCCCGACCGCCAGCAGCGACGCGAGGAGCACCGTTCTCCGTCGCGGAAACTTTGTCAGCAATTCTGCCATTTCATGACTCCTTGACATCTCCACGCGTCCCGCGACCCATGGCCGCGCGACGGCTCCACCGGGACCAGCGCGACCGGGTGACGGCCACGACACGTACGCCGTGACCTGCCGCCCGGGCGCAGCACCCGTACCGTCAGCAGAAAGAGCCCGGCACGGCCACCGAAGGCGCCTCTGGATGCACCAGAAGTGGTCGCTAAACTGATTTAGCAGAGCATGCGCGCGGCACGGGAAGCTGTCAAGGACAAGTTCGCAACGGTGCGGAAACGTCTGGTTCACACCGCGCCGACGTGACCGGCGCGGGATCCCGGACGACGACGCATCATGATGGGCGGGAGCGGCGCCTGTGCACCGCGCCTGATTCGGAGGACTGATGGGCCGCAACAGAGCAACACTCGCCGACGTCGCGCGCAGAGCCGGGCTGTCCAAGACCGCCGCGTCGATGGTGCTCAACGGCAGAGAGGGCACCCGACTCTCGGCCGAGGCGCACCAGCGGGTGTTCGCCGCCGCCGAGGAACTCGGCTACCGGCCCAACCTCGCCGCGCGCAGCCTGCGCACCCGCAAGACGGCCACCATCGCGTTCGTCTCCGACATCGTGGCCACCACCCGGTTCGCCGGTGACCTCATCCGTGGCGCCCTCGACGCGGCCCGCGAACGCGACCACGTCCTGCTCATCACCGAGACACAGGGCGACGCGACCTTCGAGCAGTACGCCATCGAGGCCGTCCTGGACCGGCAGGTCGACGGGGTGATCTACGCCGCGATGGCGACCCGACGGCTGACGGTGCCCGCGGCCATCCTCGGCGGCCCGGTGGTGCTGCTCAACGCCACCAGCCCCGACGGCCTGCCCAGCGTGGTCCCCGACGACGAGGGGGCCGGGCGCTCCGTCGCCGCCGCCCTGCTGGAGCTCGGCCACCGCGACTCGATCGCGCTCATCGGTCGCAACCGACTCAAGGAGGACGACCCGGAGGTCTCGCTCGCCGCCCGTGCCCGCCTGCACGGCATCCGGCAGGCGCTGGACGAGGCGGACGTCAGCCTGCTGGCCGAGTGCTTCTGCACCGAGTGGTTGCCCGAGCACGGTTACGCCGCCATGCGCGGCCTGCTGAGCAAGCCGAAGCGACCCAGCGCGATCATCTGCATGAACGACCGGTTGGCCTTCGGCGCCTACCAGGCGCTCGGCGAGGCGGGGCTGACCGTCCCGGAGGACATCTCGGTCATCTCGTTCGACGACGACCCGATCGCCGCCTGGTTGCGCCCCAGTCTGGCCACCACGGCCCTGCCGCACGAGCAGATGGGACGGCGCGCTGTCGAACTCCTCCTGGACGGCGGCGCCACCGAGCCCTCGCTGGTGCCGATGCCCCTGCGCAGACGCCGGTCCCTCGCGCCTCCGGCCGGCTGACCGGCGGCCCCTCCGATCGTACGGCCGGGTTGGCCTTGGCCGACGCTAAAACGGTTTAGTGCTAGGTTTCGGACCATGCTTCGTCTACCCGACCACTGGGTGTGGGACAGCTGGTACGCGCGGGACGACAACGGCCTCTGGCACGTGTTCTTCCTGCGCGCGTCCCGTGCCCTGCACGACCCGCACCGGCGCCACCGCCGCGCCACGATCGGCCACGCCGTCTCGGCGGACCTGCGCTCGTGGCGCCTGGTGGCCGACGCCGTGGTCCCCAGCGACCCGCCCGGCTGGGACGACCTGGCGACCTGGACGGGCTGCACGGTCCGCGGGCCGGACGGACGGTGGTACCTGTTCTACACCGGGGTCGGTCGCGCCGAGGACGGGCTCGTCCAACGCATCGGGCTGGCCGTCTCCGACGACCTCATGACCTGGCACCGGCACGGCACCGAGCCGATCGTCGAGGCCGACCCCACCTGGTACGAACTGCTGGACAAGGACCAGTGGTACGAGCAGGCCTGGCGTGACCCCTGGGTGTTCCCCGACCCCGACGGCGAGGGTTGGCACATGCTCATCACCGCCCGCGCCAACACCGGGCCGGCGAACACCCGTGGCGTCGTCGGGCACGCCACCTCCACCGATCTGCTGAACTGGACGGTGCGGCCACCCCTGTCGACGCCCGCCGGCTTCGGTCACCTTGAGGTGCCCCAGGTCGCGGTGCTCGACGGGCAGCCGCTGCTGCTGTTCTCCACCGACGCCACCGGCAGCGCTCGACGCGACGACCACCGGATCTGGGTGGCGACCGGCGAGACCACCGTCGGGCCGTGGGACATCGCGTCCGCCCGGCCGTTCGCGCACCCGCACCTGTACGCGCCCCGGCTGGTCCACGGACCCGCCGACGGCTGGTCCCTCATCGGCTTCCTCGATCACGTCGACGACACGTTCGTCGGGGAACTCACCGACCCCATCCCCGTCCGCTACCAAGCCGCGACCGGGTTGACCGCGGACCCGGCGAGGGCGAACGTGGGGCAGTAAGGCGCACAGGTCCGGGCCGGGGCGCACGCCTCGGTCTGGACCTGTCGGTGCCCTGGGTCAGCTGCGCAGCTGCCACTGCTGGTTGGTGCCGCCGTTGCAGGACCAGAGGATCAGCTTCGTGCCGTTCGCCGTCCCGGCGCCGTTGGCGTCCAGGCAGAGACCCGACTGCACTCCCGTGATCGTGCCGTTGGCGTTGACGTTCCACTGCTGGTTGGCCTGACCGTTGCAGTCCCAGATCACCACCGTGGTGCCGTTGCTGGTGCCCTGGCCGGAGGCGTCCAGGCACTTGGTGCCGTAGACCATGAGCTGCCTGCTGGCCGTGTGGGTCCACCGCTGGTTGGTGGCCCCGCTGATGCAGTCCCAGATCTGGGCCTGCGTGCCGTTGGTCGTGCTGGAGTTGCCGATCTCCGCGCACCGGCCCGACTGGACGCCCACGATCTGCACGTTCTGCGGGTTGGTGCTGCCGCCGCTCTGCACGCCGGCCGCGTTGATCACCGTCTGCGCACCCGACGGCCAACTGCCGTTGCTGACCGTGACATTGCCGTTGACCACGTTGCCGCGGTCGCCGTTGGTCACGTTCGTGCTGTTGTTCGTCGACCAGTTGTTGGTGACGGTGAAGTTGCCCATGTTCTCCGCGTACCAGTAGTTGGCGGTGGCCCAGGTGCCGGTGGAGGAGAACACGTTGTTGCGGGCCGTGTAGTAACGGGAACCTTCATCGAAGTAGAGCCCGAACCAGCCGTTGGTCCGCAGGCAGTAGTTCTCGTTGATCGTCCCGCCGGGGTTGGCCGACAGCGTGTAGATGCACCCACCGTCGGTCATCTGCTGCATGACGTCGTGCACGTAGTTGCCGATCACCTGGTTGTTGGCCGCGGTGGTCGCCGTGGTGTAGCGCGGCTGGTAGTTGTACAGCCCCCGGTTCGCGTAGTGCTGGCTGCCGCCGGCGTCGTTGGCGCCCCAGCCGTAACCGACAGACAGGCCGGTGTACGGCATGTTGTAGACCTCGTTGTGCGAGACCAGTGCCGTGTTCACGTAGGTGGTCAGGATCGAGACCACACCCCGGTACTCCAGGCCGAGATCGTGCACCCGGTTGTTGCTGATGGTGATGTTGCGGTTGACCATCCGCTGGTCGCTCGGGTGGTGGGCGTCGGCCCGCACCCCACCGACCACGACGCCACCGGCGGAGTTGCGGGCGATCTCGGAGCGGGTGACGGTGATGTTGCTGGCGCCCAGGCCGACACCGCTGGCGTGTGCGTTGGCGTCGTTGCCGATGCCGATCGCCGTCTGCCCGAGGTTGACGAACTGGGAGTCGCTGAAGGTGATGGTGTTGGCCGCCGAGACCTGCACGGCGGCGGGCATCTGGTTCCAGTTCGGTCGGGTCGCCTCGAACTGGGGGCAGCCGGCCTGGCAGGAGGTCAGCGCGTCGGACGGACGGGACCAGGTGCCGGTGATGTGGGCACCGGTCTGCTGGTCGGCGAAGCCGTTGCTGCTGCTGGGGCCGAGCCAACTGGTGCCGGTGAAGGTGATACCGCTGAACGAGATGTGGTGCGCCGGCGCGTCGAGGCTGCCCCCGACGTTGACCAGGGACTGCAACTGCGGCAGCTCGACACTGACCGAGCTCATGTTCTGCCCGGCGAGCGGGATGTAGTTGAGCTGACCGTTGCTCGGGTTGAGATACCACTCCCCCGCCGAGTCCAGGAACTCGTACGCGTTGGTCAGGTAGAAGGGACCGGCGCGGTGCGGGCTGGAGAGGGTGTCGAACCCGAAGGTGTTGTTGTTCCACGCGGGCTGCTGCATCGTCAGGAAGTTTCCGCTGATGCTCTGCACCGGCGAGTACCGGTCGGTGAACGAGCCGACGCTCTCCACCTCGACGCGGTTCTGGTTGCCGAGGTTGTTGAGATAGTTGAGCGCGCTGTTGGTGAACCGCATGCCCGACGTGGTGAAGGTGAAGTCGGAGCGGTTCACGGCGGTACGCGCCCGCGTGGCGACGGCCCCGTCGACGTAGAGCTGACGGGAGTCGAGCCCGGCGCCGACGTTGGCCCGCCAGATGTTCTTTCCGGAGTCGACGAGCGACCAACCGGTGACCGCGCGAGCGCCGGTGATGGTCGGACGTGCGCCGGAGGCCGCCCGCCAGATCACCTGGTAGCCGTTGTTGCCCGAGTCGGCAGCGGTGAACCGCAGCGGCGACGAGAGCCGGTACGTGCCGTTGGCCAGCTCCACCACGATGTCACCGGACATCGCGCTGTTGATGGCCCGGACCGCGGTCTGGGCGCCGGTCAGCGAACACGGCTGGCTGGCGGAACAGCTGGTGCCGGTGCCGGCGGGCGACGCGTAGAGGGTGGTGGTGGCCGCCACGGCCGGGGAGGCCGAGGCGGTCACCGCGACCACTGCGGTCACCGCTGTCGCGGCGGCGCCGGCCAGCAGTCGACGCAGCGGCGGAAGGGACGAGGACACGGGACGGTGCTCCTGACGTGAGAACGGGGTGGGGGTGGGCGGACGGCCTCGACGAGCGCGGGGGTGACGGGCCGAGACGGTTATCCGAGGATCTCCCGGAGATAGCGCAGGCCGTCCGTGGCGAGACGGTCCTGCGAGGGGGCCAACGGACGCCAGATCGCCGCGGCGGTGGCGATGGTCTCGTTCTCCGCGGTGAACGACTCGATGCAGATAGCGCCCTGGTAGCCGGTGTCCCGCAGGACGGTGAAGAAGCGGGGCCAGTCGAAGTGGTCAGCACCGGGCGCGCCCCGGTTGGTGCCGCTGACCTGGACGTGCTTGATGTGCCGGCCGGCGACGGCGAGAGCCGCGTAGGGGTCGGCCTCCTCGATGTTCATGTGGTACGTGTCGATCATGATGCCGACGTTCGACGGCAGCCCGTCGATCATCTCGACGGTCTGCTCGATCGTGTTGACGACGCTCGTCTCGTAGCGGTTCAACGCCTCGACGCCGATGCTCACGCCCAACTCGCCGGCCCGCTCGGCCACCGGCGCGAGGTTGCGCCGGAAGTCCGCGTAGCAGGCCGCGCGAGCCGCTGGCGACATCCGCCAGGTGCGACCGACCGAGGCGTACGCGGGACCGCCGACGCATCCAGCGCCGACGGCCGCCGCGTTCGCCACGCAGTCCATGAGGTACGCCACCGTCGACTCGACGACCGCCGGCGCGGCGTCGACCAGTTCCCGCCCCGGCGGGGTGACCGCGCAGACGCCGGCGGCCACGAGCCCGTGCGCGGCCAACAGGTCCCGGGTACGGATCGGGTCCCAGTCGCCGGGCTGCTCGATCGGCAACTCGACCGCGTCGAAGCCGAACGACGCGATCCGCGGAATCAGCTCGGCCAGGGCCTTGTCGTCGACCGGCGAGGCCCAGACCCAGGGGTTGACGCCGATGGCGTACATCGGACCTTACTTCCAGCGCTGCGGGTAGCCGGGCAGGTCAGTGCAGCCGCACATCGCGTAGTGCAGCGGCGGCATGCTCGCGTCGAGGTACTGGTCGAGGTTGTCCTGCGTGATGGTCGGCTGTGGCAGCTTCCACGGGCTGGACACCTGCTGGCCGTCGAGGATCTGCAGCACCGCCAGGATCGGCGTCCGCCACTGGTAGGTCGGGTAGGTCGGCGCGATCGCGGTGAGGTTCTTGTCCTTCCAGATCTTCAGGAAGTCGAGTTGGTCCTCGCCGTTCATCGGCGGAACGGGCTTGCCCGCGTCCTGGAACGCTTCGACCGCCGCGACGGCCGTCGCTCCGGCGTCCATCCAGACACCGTCGATCGTGCCGTACCGCTGGATGTAGTCGTCGACGATCTTCTTGGTCTTGGCCGGGTCACCGTCGGTGAACTCGACGCCCACGACGTCGACCTTCGCCTTGTCGAACGCCACCTTCGCCGCTGACCAGCGGGTCTCCAGGACGTCCACGCCCGGCAGGATCCGCAGGGCAAGGACCTTGCCGCCGGGCTTCATCTTCTGACTGACGAACTCGGCGCCGACGTGGCCGAACCCATAGCCGCCGATGGGGTTGATGAACGTCACCGGGCACTTCGTGTTGACACCGCGGTCGAAGACGACGACCGGCAGCCCCGCCTTGCAGGCCGCCTCGACGGCCGGGGTGAGCGTGGCGGTGGTGTTCGGCGAGACGATCAGCGCGTCGCAGCCCTTGCCGAGCAGGTCGTTGATGTCCGCGATCTGCTTCTGGTCCTTACCTTCGGCGTCGACGTGCACGAACTCCTTGATGCGGCTCTTCTGCGCCTCGACCTCGGCCTGCATGGTCTTGAACCCGACCTGCCGCCAGGGGTTGTTCAGCGCCGCGTTCGAGAAGCAGATCTTGTGCGGGCCCTTCTTCTTGAACTTGGCGGTGTCAACCATCGTCGGGTTGAGCACCTGCTCCCACGGCTTGTCGGCCGGGCCTGTCGGTGCCGCGTCGAGCAGCGCGAGCTCGGCGTCGTAGTCGGCCTGCACGAAGAACTTCGACTGGTCTCCGGTGCCGGAACCAGCGGCGGCGGACGCGCTTCCCGACGGGCTCGCGGCCGGCTCGTCGGTGGCACAGGCGGTGAGGGACAGCAGGGTGACAGCGGCCAGTGCCGCCATGGAACGTCGCACTATGGTTTCCCCTTCATCTCGACGAAGAACGTGTTGCCGAGACCGCCACGGCGAGCAAAATGATCGCGCCCTGGACGGTCGACCTGAGGGCGCCGGAGACGCCGTAGAAATTCATGAGGGCGAACAGCAGCTCGAGGGTCAGCGCCCCGAGCATCGCCCCGACGACCGCGCCGCGACCTCCGCCGAGCGCCACTCCACCGAGGACGACAGCGGTGATCGCACCGAACTCCAGGCCCGCACCGGCCTGGAACGACACGCCGCTGTAGCCGCCCAGGAGGATGGCCGCCACCGCCGCCGCGAGCCCGCTGAGGATGAAGGCGAAGGTCCGGGTACGCCAGACGCGTACACCGCTCAGCTCGGCGGTGCGCGGGTTGTCGCCGACGGCGACCAGCGTCCGGCCGAAGTCCGAGCGCATCAGCAGCACGGCCGCCACCGCCAGGACCACCAGGACCACCAGCGCGTACGGCACACGGCCCAGCAGCGGCACGTCCTCGAAGGCCCGCCGGCCGAACCGCCGGAACTCCTCGGAGAGCCCACCCTTCGGGGCGCCGTCGGACCACAGGTAGACCGCGCCCACGAGGATCAGGAACATGCCGAGGGTGGTGATGAACGACGGCACCCGCAGCCGAGTCGTGACCAGGCCGTTGACCAACCCGACCAGTGCTCCGAAGGCGAGCAGGAGCAGCACCACCGGCCAGGTACGCGCCGGGTCGCTGTCGATCAGCCGGGCGGCGACCACCACCTGCGCGGTGACCAGGGACCCGACCGAGAGATCGAACTCACCGGAGACGATCACGAAGTACTGACCGGCGGCGAGCAGGATGATCGGCGCCGAACGACCGAGGAACGACATCAGCGACGACGGGGCCAGGAAGTCGGGCTGCCGAATGCCGACGAGCACCAACAGCACAGCGAGGATCGCGAGGATCGGCAGGACACCGCCGGGACGCACCCGCGGCAGACGCAGCGGCAGGGAACGGGGCTGGACGGTCTGCATGGCTAGGCCGCCTTTCGCATGGCCCGGCGGGCGTAGACGGCGACCGCGGCGATGATGATGACGCCCCGGATCACCTGCTTGAAGAAGGCGTCGACCTCGAGCTGGTTGAAGATGGCGTCGATGCTGGCGAGCAGCAGCACCCCGCCGACCGTGCCGATGACGCCGCCGCGCCCACCGGCGAGAGCGGTCCCGCCGATCACCACCGCGGCGATCGACTCCAGGTCGTAGAGACCCTCGGTGCCGACGCGCGGGGCGCCCGAACCGAGCCGACTGGCGAGATAGATGCCGGCGAGGCCCGCGCACATCGAGCACAGGATGTGGGCGGTGACGAGGATCCGGTCGTTGCGGACGCCGGAGAGCCGGGCCACCTCCGGATCCCCGCCGACGGCGACCAGGTGGTGGCCGAAGCGGGTCCGCGAGAGCGCGAACCAGGCCGCCGCGGTGACGGCTATCAGCAGCACGAACGACACCGGGACCGGCCCGACGCGCTGGTAGCCGAGCGACTGCACGAGTGAGGGTGCGGTGACACCGGCCGGACCGTCGTAGCCGTTGTCCAGGTAACCCTTGAGCAGCAGCCCGACGCCGAGGGTCGCGATGAACGCGTTGACCCGGAACCTGGTGACGAGGATCCCGTTGAGCAGCCCGACGCCGGCGCTGACGACGAGCGCCAGGCCGATCGCCGGCAGCACCGCACCATCGCTGCCGTTCATCGTCTCGGCCGCGACGAGGGTGCTGAGGCTGATCACGTACGCCACCGAAAGGTCTAGCGAGCCGCCCAGGATGACCAGGGTCTGGCCGACCGCGACCAGCCCGAGGCCGGCGGCGACATGCAGCAGGCTCACCGTCGTGGACTGGTTGAAGAGCTGACCGCCGTCGAGCAGGACGACCAACCAGCCGATCGCCAGGGTGAGGGTCAGGGCCACGAAGACACCCGGTACGGGACGCCGGGCCGGCAGCAGCGACAAAGCGCTCACTGGGCCATCTCCGTTCGCGACTGCGGGGCTCGCAAACCCGGCTCACTCCTCGCGCTCACTGGGCCATCTCCGTTCGCGACTGCGGGGCTCGCAAACCCGGCTCACTCCTCGCGCTCACTGGGCCATCTCCCGGGCGGTGCCGACCGCCAGCGCGACGACCTCCTCCTCGGTCGCGCCAGCGGGCAGCTCGCCCGCGACGTGGCCGTCCCGCATGACGACGATCCGGTCACTCATTCCCAGCAGCTCCGGTAGATCGGACGAGATCATCAGCACCGCCGCGCCATCGCGGGCGAGACGGCGGACGAGGTCGTGGATGGCTGACTTCGCGCCCACGTCGATGCCCCGGGTCGGCTCGTCGAAGAGCAGGATCCGCGGGTTGAGCGCGAGCCATCGGGCCAGCACGACCTTCTGCTGGTTGCCCCCGGACAGAAAGCGGATCTCCTGGTCGTCGCCGGCGCCACGGACCTCCACGGCGGCCAGCAACTCGCGCACCCGGACGGTCCTTGCCGCCCGGCCGGAGCGAGCGGCGAAGACGGCCCGGCTGGCGAGCAGCGCGTTGTCGAGCACCGACTGTCGGGGGACGATCCCCTCGCCCTTGCGGTCCTCGGTCACGTAGGCGATGCCGGCCCGCATCGCGGTGCGGGGTGAGCGCAGTCGAACCGGCCGGTCGTCGAGCGTGACATCGCCGGTCGTGAACGGCGACACCCCGAAGATCGCACGGGCCAGCGCGGAGCGCCCGGAGCCCTGTAGGCCACCGATGCCGAGCACCTCGCCGGCGCGCAGCTGGAGGTTGACGTCGCGCAGCTTCCGGTTTCCCGCGTCGCGCAGATTGAGCCGTACCGGACCCCGGTCCTCGGGAACGGCCCGGTCCGGGTAGTAGCTGGACAGTTCCCGGCCGACCATGTGCCGCACCAACTCGTCGGCGGTCGTGTCCGCGGTGTCCACGGTGGTGACCCGACGGCCGTCCTTGAGGACGGTGATCCGACTGGACAGGTCGAAGACCTCGGCGAGTCGGTGCGAGACGTACAGCAGCCCGATGCCCCGCTCCTGGAGTCGGCGTACCAGCCCGTAGAGCAACTCGACCTCGTGGTCGGCAAGCGCCGCGGTCGGCTCGTCCATGATGAGCAGCCGCGCGTCCAGGGCCAGCGCCTTGGCGATCTCGACGACCTGCTGCTGCGCGACACCGAGCTGGCCCACCCGGGCGTCGGCCGGCAACGTGGTCTCGCCGATCGAGGCGAGCAGCTGCCGGGTGCGGTCGAGCATGCCCCGGCGGTCGACCAACCCGCGGCGGACCGGCTCGTGCCCCAGGTAGACGTTCTCCGCGACGGTGCGCTCCGGGAGCAGGTTGAACTCCTGGTGGATGATGCCGACCCCGGCTCGCTGCGCGTCGCGTGGGCCGCGGAAGCTGCGCGGCGCACCGGCGAACTCGACGGTGCCCTCGTCCGGGCTGTAGCCGCCGGACACGATCTTCATGAGGGTCGACTTCCCGGCGCCGTTCTCACCGACGACGGCGTGCACCTCGCCCGGCGCGACGTCGAGGTCGATGCCGTCGAGGACGCGTACTCCAAGGAAGGACTTGCCGATGCCCCGAAGGGTGAGAAGCGGCGTCGGCGGCGGATCTGACATCCCGAAAGCCCTCACAGACAGTAGTCATCAACAAGATTCGATGGAACCCTACGGCGGCCCCGCGGTGCTGGGCATCGAACTTTCGTAGCCATCGACGGATGCTTACGTTCTTATGGTGCGAACATTCCCTTGACATCGAGGAAACATCACACGTATGAAGATAGATGTTTGGATGGAGGTCCGCAATCCTCGACCGGGGCCGATTGCCAGGGCCGCAGCTTGAGCGGCAGCGACGCCGCAGCGAGGGAGCCGATCACGGCCGTCGTCATCCGGGCGCAACGTCGGACGTTACTTCATTGATTGACAGCCATCTATTTGTAGCTCATCCTGACCCCGTGGATCACCGGACGAGAACCACAGCCAACATCACGCTGGGTGACGTCCCACGGGTCTGACTGCCGTCTTCGGCGAGCGGCACGAGGACCGACCACCACCCTCGTGCCGTCGCGCGCGTCCAGACACAACCTGACGTGCTGCGGGGGCCCGGGTCGCTATCGGAGTTGCCCGTCCAACCTAGGAGACGCCATGCGTCGCAACACACTGCTCATCTCAGTGATCGCCGGCTTGTTACTGGCGCTCGGACTCGCCCCACCCGCGTCGGCGGCACCGGCCTTCCGCGCCCTGCTGTTCACCAAGACCGTCGGCTACCGGCACGACTCGATCCCCGCCGGCATCAGCATGTTCCAGCAGCAGGCCGCGGCGAACAACTTCGAGCTGGTGCAGACCGAGGACTCAAGCGTCTTCACCGCCAGTAACCTGGCGACCTTCGACGTCATCATCATGTTCCAGACCTCCGGCATGGTCTGGACCTCGGCGGCCCAGCGCCAGGCGGTGGAGGGTTATCTCGCCAGCGGCAAGGGCATCGTCGGCGTCCACAACGCCACCGACATGGGCATCGAGTCCGAATACCCGTGGTGGGACCAGACCATGAACGGCGGCGCCCACATGCCCGAGCACTCCCCCGGGGTGCTGCAGGGCACCGCCATCGTCGCCGACAAGAAGCACCCGTCGACGACCAGCCTGCCGGATCGGTGGACCCGCAGCGAGGAGTGGTACAACTTCGACACCAACCCGCGCGGCAACGTCCACGTGCTGGTGACCGCCGACGAGCGCACCTACAACCCCGGATCCCGGGCGATGGGCCCAGATCACCCGATCTCATGGTGCCGCAACGCCGGCGGCGGACGGGTGTGGGCCACCGCGATGGGCCACGCGATCGCCTCCTACAGCGAGACGAACTTCCAGAACCACGTCCTCGGTGGTGTCAAGTGGGCAGCCGGCAACGCCGCCGGCGACTGCGGAGGCACCGTCTGGGGCAACTTCGAGAAGCGCACCCTGGACGACAACACAGTCGACCCGATGGCGATGGGTGTGGCACCGGACGGCCGCGTCTTCTACGTCCAGCGCGGCGGCCAGGTGAAGATTTTCAAGCCCTCCACCAACAGCACCGTCACCGCCGGCACGCTCAGCGTCTACACCGGTGGTGAGGACGGCCTCACCGGCATGGCGCTGGACCCCAACTTCGCCAGCAACGGGTACATCTACCTGTACCACTCGCCGGCCAGCAGCAGCACCGACGTCAACCGCGTCTCCCGCTACACGGTCAGCGGTGACACGCTGAACACGTCCAGCGGCGTGACGATCATCGACATCCCGGCGTACCGGGACCGGACCTTCCCCGAGCCCGGCCACACCGGCGGCTACATCAAGTTCGGCCCGGACGGCAACCTCTACATCGGCACCGGTGACGACACCGCACCGAACCTCGACCCCAACTGGCAGGGGTACGCCCCGCTGGACTGGCGCTCGGGCAAGTCAAACCTGGACGCCGCGCGCAGCGCGGGTAACACCAACGACCTGCGCGGCAAGCTGCTGCGCATCCGCCCCGGAGCCAGCGGCAGCTACACCATCCCGTCCGGCAACCTCTACCCGCAGGGCACGGCGCAGACCAAGCCGGAAATCTACGCGATGGGCTTCCGCAACCCGTTCCGCTTCTCGATCGACCCGGCCAACGGCTGGGTCTACCTGGCCGACTACGGGCCGGACCGGAACCCGCCCACCACCAACCGAGGGCCCGAGGGCCTGGTCGAGCTCAACGTGATCAAGCAGGCCGGCAACTACGGCTGGCCGTTCTGCCACGGTGACAACCAGCCGTACGCGCCGTTCAACCCGGACACCGGCGTCGTCGGCTCGAAGTTCAACTGCTCGGCGCCGGTCAACAACTCGCCGAACAACACCGGTCTGACCAGCCTGAAGCCGGTCGTCGCACCCAACATCTGGTACGGCTACGGCACCTCGCCGACCTTCCCGGAGCTGGGCTCCGGCGGCTCGGCGCCGATGGGCGGGCCGATCTACCGGTACGACGCGTCGAACCCGTCCGCGACGAAGTTCCCGCCCTACTACGACGGCGTGCACTTCTTCTACGAGTGGGCCCGCAACTACATCAAGGAAGTGCACTTCGACTCGTCCTCCACGGTCACCCGGACCAACCCGTTCCTGCCCAGCACCCGGTTCAACAAGCCGATGGACATGGAGTTCGGCAAGGACGGCTCGCTCTACCTGCTGGAGTGGGGCACCAACTTCGGTGGCGGCAACAGCGACTCCGGGCTCTACCGGATCGACTACATCCAGGGCGGCCGATCGCCGATCGCCAAGGCCACCGGCACGCCGACCAGTGGTAGCGCGCCGCTCACCGTCCAGTTCAGCAGCGCGGGCACGGCCGACCCGGACCCGGGCAACACGCTGAGCTACCAGTGGACGTTCGGCGACGGCACCACCTCCACGGCGGCCAACCCGTCGAAGGTGTACACCGCCAACGGCAACTACACGGCCCAGTTGAAGGTCACCGACAACACCGGAAAGACGGGTTTCGCCAACGTCCAGATCACCGTCGGTAACAGCGCGCCGGTGCTCACCATCACCACTCCGCCGAACGGTGGCATGCTCACCTTCGGTGACAAGGTGCCGTACCAGATCACCGTCACCGACCCGGACGGCGGCACCGTCGACTGCTCGAAGGTGTTCCTGAACCCGGCGCTCGGTCACGACGACCACGCGCACGAGACCACCGAGTACCCGGGCTGTTCGGGCACCATCTCCACGGATCTGCTCGGTGGGCACCCCGATGGTGCCAACCTGTTCTACGTGCTCAACGCCCGCTACACCGACAGCGGCGGTGCGGGGGGCGCGGCTCCGCTCACCGGGACCGCGCAGGCGATCCTGCAGCCGAAGCACAAGCAGTCCGAGTACTTCACCAGCCAGTCCGGTATCCGGGTCGTCGACCAGGCCGCCGCGGAGAGCACCAAGCGCGTCGGTGACATCTCCAACAACGACTGGATCTCGTTCAGCCCGATGAGCCTGTCCGGCATTTCGACGGTCAGCTACCGGCTGTCGTCGCCGTCGGGTGGCGGCACGATCGAGCTGCGGTCTGGCTCACCCACCGGAACCCTGCTGGCCACCACGTCGGTGCCCGCCACCGGTGGCTGGGACAACTACCAGTCCACGACACCGGTGAGCGTCGCCGCCAGCAGTGGGACGCAGACGCTCTACATGGTGTTCAAGGGCAGCGGCAACAACTGGTTCGATCTGGACTCGCACACCTTCGGCGGGAACGGCGTCGGGACGCCCACCAACGGTGGCGGCGACGGTCTGGCGGGCAAGACCTACACGGTCACCGCGCAGCACAGCGGCAAGCTGATGGACGTCAGCGGTGTCTCCACCGCTGACGGCGCCCAGATCACCCAGTGGGCGTCCACCGGTGGCAACAACCAGAAGTGGCAGGCGGTCGACGCCGGCAGCGGTGCGGTCTACCTGAAGGCGGTGCACAGCGGCAAGTGCGTCGAGGTGATCGGCAGCTCCACTGCGGCCGGCGCCTACCTCCAGCAGGCCACCTGCAACAACGGCAACCAGCAGAAGTTCACCGCCACCGCGACGGGAACCTCCGGCGTGTACACGGTGCGCAATGTGCTGAGCGGGCTCTGCGTGGACGTCAACGGCGCATCCACCGCTGACGGCGCCCGGCTGTTGCAGTGGACCTGCCACAGCGCCGCCAACCAGCAGTGGCGGTTCACCGCAGTGTGATCCCGCCGCTGTCGCGGTAACAACTGACGTCCCGGTCGGGACCGGTATCCGAGCATCGGAGCCGGTCCCGGCCGGGACGTCGCCGTCGCCGTCGCACCCGCAGGTGCAGAGCAGAGGTCAGGTCAGGGTCGCCGTCACCGTCGCACCCGCGGGTGCAGAGCAAAGGTCAGCGCCATCGTCAGCCGGGCTCGACCGAAGAGTGCCGGCCGGGCGGCGCGGCGAGTAGGCCGGCCTCCGCCAGGTCGTCCCACAACTCGCCCGGCACGACGATCCCGGACCGTCGCACCGTCTCGAGCGCCTGTGCCTCGTTGCGGACGCCGACCACCGTCGACACCACGGCCGGGTGCCGGCGGACGAAGGCGAGGGCCGCCTGTGGCAGCGTCACCCCGTACGTCTCGCAGACCGCGGCGATCCGCCGCGCCCGCTCGATCAGCGCTGCCGGGGCCTGCTGGTAGTTGTAGACGGCGTCGGCCGGCGGCCGCTCCCGCGAAAGCAGCCCGGAGTTGTAGACGCCCGCGATGACCACGCCCACCCCCCGGTTCTCGGCTGCCGGCAGCAGGTCGCCGGCCGCGCCCTGTTCGAGCAGGGTGTACCGCCCGGCGCACATCATCACGTCGACGTCGGTCTCCCGCACGAACCGCGCCAGCATCGCCGACTGGTTCATGCCGGCGCCGATGGCACCCACGACCCCCTGGTCGCGCAGGTCGATCAGGGCGGGTACGGCCTCGTGCGCGGCCTGCTCCCAGTGGTCGTCCGGGTCGTGCAGGTAGACGATGTCGATCCGGTCCAGCCCGGTCCGGTCCAGGCTGGCCTCGATGGAGCGCAGTACGCCGTCGCGGCTGAAGTCCCACACCCGTCGGTGGGTCGCGGGCACATCGAACCCGTCGGAGTCCCGCAGATGCGCGTCCTCGGGTGATGGCACCAGGAGTCGCCCGACCTTCGTCGACACCACGTACTCGTCGCGCCGCCGTTGGCGCAGCGCGGCGCCGAGGCGGCGCTCGGACAGCCCGAGGCCGTAGTGCGGGGCGGTGTCGAAGTACCGGACGCCCGCCTCCCAGGCGGCGTCGACAGCCGAGGCGAACTCCTCGTCCGTCGTCGTCCGGTACAGGTTGCCACCCTGGGCCGCGCCGAAGCCCAGCTCGCTGAGGCGTACCTCCGGGCGACGCGGCAGGGCACGAGCCATCATGACGCCGCCAGCCCGTAGACGCGGCGTGCCGTCTCGCCCCAGACCGACGCCTGGTCGGCGCCGTCCTGGCCGTCCAGCAGCTCCGCCATGGTGTCGACCCACCGCTGGTACGAACTGGCGAGCAGGCAGACCGGCCAGTCCGAGCCGAACATCAGTCGGTCCGGCCCGAAGGCGCCCAGCGCGTCCTCGACTGCGGGTCGCAGGTCCCCCGGCGTCCAGTGCGAAGCCGGCACCTCCGTCACCAACCCGGAGAGCTTCGCCGTCGTGTTGGGCGAGGCCGCCAACGCCCGCAGGTCCCGGCTCCACTGCGCCATCTCCGGGTGGCCGAGCGCGGGCTTGCCCAGGTGGTCGAGGACGAAGCTCACCTCGGGCAGGTCGCGCGTGAGGCGCACGGCCATGGGCAGCTGGTGCTGGCGTACCAGCAGGTCGTAGACGAGCCCGGCGGCGCCCACCGCGGCGATCCCCCGACGGACGTCCGGGCGGTCCAGGTACGCCGGGTCGGTCTCGGACTGCACGAGGTGGCGGATGCCGACGAGACGCTCCCCGCCGCGAGCTGCCCGTAGCTGGTCGAGGCGCTCCGCGACGTCGTCGGCGGTCAGGTCGACCCAGCCGACGACCCCACGGACCAGGGTGTCCTCGGCTGCGACGCCCAGCAGGTCCACCGTCTCCGCCACGGAGGCGATGGACTGCACCACGACGGTCGCGGTGACCCCTGCCGCCCGCGCCAGCGGCGCGAGATCGGCGGGTTCGAAGTCGGCGTCGATGGCCGCCATTGTCACCGGGTCGATCCACGTCTGCGGGTGCCGGGCGCGGACCCAGAGGTGGTGGTGTGCGTCGACGATGCCGGGACGCCCGGCCTCCTGTGCGCCGGTCATCGGCCCAACCATCCGCCGTCGACGGGCAGCACCACGCCGTTGACGTAGTCCGACGCGGTCGACGCCAGGAACACCGTGGCACCGCCGAGATCGTCGGCCCGGCCCCACCGCCCGGCCGGGATCCGGCCGAGGATGGCCTGGTTACGGTCGGGGTCGTCGCGCAGCGCCTGCGTGTTGTCGGTGGCGATGTAGCCGGGCGCGATGGCGTTGACGTTCACCCCGTGGGCCGCCCACTCGTTCGCCAGCGCCTTGGTGAGGCCGGCCACGCCGGACTTCGACGCGGCGTAACCGGGCACGGTGATACCGCCCTGGAAGCTCAACAGCGACGCGGTGAAGATGACCTTCCCTCGGCCGCGCTCGACCATCGTCCGGCCGATCTCCCGGCTGAGGATGAACTGGCTGCTGAGGTTCACCTCGATCACGTGGTCCCACATCTCGTCCGGGTGCTCCGCAGCCGGGGTCCGGGCGATCGTGCCGCCGTTGTTCACCAGGATGTCGATCGGCCCGAGAGCGATGATGTCGCGGGCCAGCCGGTGCACGGCCGCCCGGTCGCCGAGGTCCGCCCGCAGCGCGGTGAACCGGCGGCCGGCGGCTCGGACCCGACGCTCGACCTCGCTGCCCTCCGCTTCGAGCTGAGCGGAGACGCCCACGATGTCAGCACCGGCCAGGGCCAGGGCCTCGGCCATGGCGAGGCCGATACCGCGCCGCGCCCCGGTCACGACGGCGGTCCGTCCAGAGAGGTCGAACAGGGCCGTCACTGGTTGCCCTCCCGCACGTCGAGCAGCACCTTCATGACGCCGCCACCCTCCAACGCCGCGAAGGCCCCGCTGGCCGCCTCGACCGGCTCGACTCGGGAGATCAGCTGCCGTGCCGGGATCGCACCCGAGGCGACCAGCCGGATCGCCTCCACCATGTCGTCGCGCTGGTACAGCCGGGCACCGAGGAGTTCCAGCTCACGCCAGAAGAACCGGTGCAGGTTCACCTCCCGGGGCTGGGGATGGATCGCCACCATGACCAGCCGCCCGCGAGTGGTCAGGACGTCGACCGCCGTGCTGACGCCGGCCGGGGCGCCGGACACCTCGAAGGCGATGTCGGCGCCCGCGCCCTCGGTACGGTCGTTGACCAGCGCCACCACATCGGTCGATCGCGGGTCGACAGCCTCGATCCCGATCCCCTCCGCCACCTCGCGTCGGAACGGGTCCGGCTCGACGAGAAGGACCCGCGCGCCACGGTCCCGCGCGACGGTCGCGATGAGGACGCCGACCGGCCCACCGCCGACCACGACCACCTGGTCGTCGGCGGTCACGTTCCCCCGGCGTACGTCGTGCACGGCGACCGCCACCGGCTCGACGAGCGCCGCGTGGTCCAGGGGCAGCTCCTCCGGAAGCGGCAGAACCAACTCCACCGGCACGGTCCAGGACGACTGCATGGCACCCGGTGAGTCGATGCCGAGGAAGTTCATCGCGTGGCAGACGTGGGAGTTGCCCCGCTGGCAGGCGGCGCACCGTCCGCAGGGTCGGGTCGGCATCACGGTGACGGGCTGACCGACATTCCAGCCGGTCACGCCCTCGCCGATGGCAGCGATGCGCCCGGACATCTCGTGCCCGATGATCGCGGAGTCACCAACGCGGGCGTCCATGTCGCCGTGGTAGATGTGCAGGTCCGTACCGCAGATGCCGGTGTACGCCACCTCGATCCGTACCTGGCCGCGACCCGGTGGCTCCGGGTCGCGGGTCTCGATTCCGAGGTTTCGCGCCCCCCGGTAGACGACTGCCTTCATCGTTCCTCCGTCTCGACGGTCGGTACGTCGGTCGTGCCGACCGGGCATGGTCGTGGGTGCATCGCCGTCGCGATGCACCCACGCCCTTCTGTTCTGGCGGTCAGCTCAGTGCCGTGCGGTCGGTGACACGTCGTTGTGGGAGTGCAGCGACCTGACAGGCACCTGGCGGGCGGGTATCACCCCGTCGACTCCGGCCAGCAGCCGCCGTCCGGCCCGCTCCGGCCGGACGTTGGGGCTGTCGGCCGTCTGCGCCTGCGGGCGGCGGTTGGCCACCCGGATCCGCTCCTCGTCCACCCGGATCCCCAGCCCGGGTGCGTCGCCGAGGATGAAGGCGCCATCCTCGACGTGCAGGTCGACGGAGACACCGACCGGTGGGTGCAGGTCCTGCAACTCGCTCGTCAGATGGTTCGGCACCGAGGTCGCGGCGTGCAGCAGCCCGACCGGGCTGTTGCCGATCGGGCTGACCGGCAGGTCGTGGGCGTGAGCCAGGGCGGACGCCCGCAGGAAGTGGGTGACTCCCCAGACGGCCGCCATCTGGACGATGTCGACCGCGCCGGCGGCGATCAGCGGACGGTACTGTTCGAGACCGGTGAGGTTCTCGCCGGTGGCGACCGACGCGGACACGCCCCGGCTGACCGCGGCAAGCCCTTCGGCGTCCCAGCGCCGGACCGGCTCCTCGATCCAGATGAGGTCCAGGGTGCGCTCCAGTTCGCAGACGTGCCGGACGGCCTGCTTCCGGGTCCACGCCTCGTTGACGTCGAGCATCAGGCCGGGCCGCCGGCCGTGCCCGGCCTCGGTCAGGACCTCCTTGACCAGGCCGAGGCGGCGCCGGTCCTGCTCGATGTCGAGCCCGCCCTTGAGCTTGGCCGCTCGCAGGCCGTGGCTCGCGTAGACCTCGTACTCCGCGACGAGCTCATCGTCGGTGAGCCCGATGTCCAGCCCGGAGGCGTAGGCGGTGACCCGGCGGTCTCGTCCGCCCAGCAGCCGCCACAGCGGCTCGCCAGCGGCCTGCGCCTTGATGTCCCAGAGTGCGGTGTCCAGCGCGCCGATGGTGCCGAACACCGGCCCTGCGTGGCCCGCCTTGAAGGTGTGCCGCAACATGCGGTCGTACAGGGACGTCACGGCACGGGGGTCTTCGCCCTCGATGGCTGCGAAGATCCGCTCGATCTCGACGTGCGGCCCGAGGCCGACTCCCGAGATTCCCTCGTCCGTGTCGACGATGACGATCGAGACCGGGACCACCCCGTCGGCGAACACCCCGTTGGCGTCGCCGACGGGCCGCCCCCATTCCTGGACCGTCGTAAGCGTCCGATATCCCGTGATCTGCATGTCAACCCTTCGTGGAACCGGCGGCGACGCCGTCGGCAATTTGGCGCTGGAGGAACAGGTAGACCAACAGGACGGGTATCGCGGCGATCAGCACCCCGGACGCGAAGGTGGGGATGTTGTCGGAGTACTGCCCGCGCAGCGAGGTCACCCCGATCATGAGCGTCCGGTGATCGGCCGAGGGCATCATCACCAGCGCCATGAGGACGTCGTTCCAGCAGAACAGCGCGTTGAGGATGCCGACCGACAGCAGCGCCGGGGTGCCCAGGGGCAGCATGATCCGTCGGTACACGCCGTACACGGTGCTGCCGTCGATCCGCGCGGCGTCGACGATCTCCGGCGGAATGCCCTTGTAGTAGCTCGTCATCAGAAAGACCGTGAAGGGCAGGAACTGGGCCACATAGACCAGGATCAGACCGGGGTACGTGTCGATGAGCGCCGTGTCGGCCATGATCCGAGCGAGCGGCACCATGATCACCTGGAACGGGATGAAGAGCCCCGCGAGGCAACCCAGGAACAACGCAGACGAGCCGCGGAACCGCAGCTGGCTCAGGGCGAAGCCGGCCATCGACCCGAACAGCAGCAGCAGGAGCACCGACGCCGTCACCACGAACAGCGAGTTGACGAAGTAGCGGCCCATGCCGACGCTGTTCCACGCCGTGCTGATGTTCTCCCAGCGCAGCGAGTCGGTTAGGCCGAACCGGTCGAGGATGTAGTCACGCCGGGTCTTCATCGCGACGTTGGCGGTGAACAGCAGGGGGTAGATCGTCGCCAGCGCGAGCAGTGCCATCGGGATGGCGACCAACCACCGTCCCAGTCGAATGCGAGACATCAGTCCTCCTTTCCGGATCGCTCGAGCAGCTTGATCTGCAACAGCCCCACGACGAGCATGATCATGAAGAGGATCGTCGACGCTGCCGACGCGAGGGCCGGGCGGTTCATCTGGCCCTGCTGGATCCAGATGTAGTACTCCGGCAGGTATGTCGAGCCCTCCGGGCCGCCGCTGGTCATCACGAAGAGCAACCCGAACATCGAGGTCAGCATCCCGATCATCGTGGTCACGAAGACGAACTGGATGGTCCGGGCGAGGCTCGGAATGACCACGTGCCAGATGACCTGGCGCAGCGACGCCCCGTCCACCCGGGCGGCGTCCAGGAGCGCGGCGTCCAGCGTGGCGAAGCCGGCGAGGAACACCACCAGGGCCATTCCGAAGGTGGCCCAGATGTGCACGCCGACCACCATGAACATCGCGATGTCCGGGTCTCCGAGCCAGTCCACCGGACCGACCCCGACCGACCCGAGCACGGCGTTGAGCGGGCCGTCGAAGGCGAGCAACAGGTTGAAGATCGCACCGACGATGACCGGCGAGAGCACCGCCGGGAAAAAGTAGACGCTGCGGTAGAAGCGGTGGCCCGGCACCCGGAGGTAGATGAACGTCGCAAGGAGGCCGGGGATCGCCACCGCCACCGGTAGCAGCAGCACCAGCAGCGCGACGTTGCTCAGCGCGGTGCGGAACAGCGGATCTCCGAACAGCTCGCGGTAGTTGCCGAATCCGACCGCCGTCCCGTTCTGCGCGCCGTCACCGGTGAAGGAGAAGTTGACGCCGAGGAGCAACGGATAGAGCCGCAGCAGCACGATGATCAAGACGGCCGGCGCGACCAGGATGTAGGGGGCGTAACGCTCGGCCCGCAGGCCGCCGCGGGTGCGACGGGGTCGTGCGCCGCTCCGATGGGCGGCGGGGGTGACCGCCGCCCCGGCGGCCCGTCCGGCCGAAGCCGAACGGACCGCCGGTTGCGTGTTTCCCATTGGCACGAGGTCAGCCCGCCTGGTCAGAAGCGGCCAGCTGCTTCACCACCTCGTCGACGGTGATCGAACCGCTGAGGAGCTGCTGGGAGAGGCGCCCCATCAGGTCGATCGTCTTCGAGGAGAGCGCCACGTGCAGAGCGGGCTTGCCGCTCTTCAGCTCACTGACGATCGTGGAGACCGCCGGGCCGCCCGCCGACACGTCGATGGTGGTGTCGGCGGCGATCGCGCCGGCGTCGGCGTAGAAGGCCTTCAACGCCTCGGCCGAGCTCAGGGAGCGCGCCAGGTCGGCGGCCACCTTCGGGTCCTTCGTCCACTTGGCGACCGCGTAGCCGATGCCGCCGTCGTACGGAAGGGTCGGGGTGGTGCCGGCGGTGACGACCGGGGCCTTCATGACGCCGAGCTTCTCCGGGGTCAGGAACTCGTTGAAGTCCTGCCAGTGACCCACGTCCGACATCAGACCCATGACGTGGGCGGCCTTGCCGGACTGGAAGAGCGCGAAGGAGTCGTTGAACATGGCGGTCGAGTTGGCCCCGTCGCTGTTCATCTTCTTGTCGCCGGTCTCCTTCCAGAGCTGGAAGAGGCGCTTGACGTTGGGCGAGTTCCAGTCGCGCTTGCCGGTGATCCAGGCGTCGTACTCGGCGGCGGTGAGGGTCGTCGAGCCCATGCTGGAGATCCAGAACTGGATGCCGACGCCCTCCTTGTTGCCCAGGGCGAAGCACTTGGAACCGGCCTTGGCGATGGCGGCGCAGTCGGCGACGAACTTGTCCCACGTGGTGGCCGGGCTCGCCGGGTCGAGGTTGGCCTTCTGGTAGATCGCCTTGTTGTAGTAGATCGGGTAACCCTGCAGCGTCACCGGGGCGGCGTAGATCTTGCTGTCCTTGGTGAACGCCTCCCAGCCGGCCAGCCGCTGCTTGTCCTCGGCCACGTACTCGTCGAGGGGCACCAGCGCGTCCACCCGGTCGCGGATCTGGCCGCCACCGTTGAACAGCATGACGTCCGGGCCCTTGCCGGACTGGATCGCCGCACCGAGCAGGGTGTAGTACTGGTCGAAGGGCTGCGCGACGAACTCGACCTCGACATCGGCGTGCTTCTTCTTGAAGTCGGCCTTGGCTTTGTCCAGATAGGATTTGGCGAACGGCTCGCCGGACTTCCAGTCCCACACCACCAACTTGCCGTCCGAGCTGGTTGACTTGCCCGAATCGCTAGCACTTCCACAACCGGCCAGGGCCAGGCCCACAACGAGGACGGCCGACCACATTGCGCGCTGTCTCATCAGTTGTCACCTCTATATGGGGGATGGCCGGCGGTGTCCCGCGAGCCAAATGTTGACCGGAAGGTAACTCGTATGACGTGTGACGTCAACAGTCGGCCGTACACTGATCCAGACGTCGTGCCACGGCGAGCCATTCGGAGGGGGACATGACGCCACCGCGGGAGACAGCCCTGAACAGCCCGGCGACCCCGGCGTGGGTGCGTCGGCCGACCAATCTCGCCAGGGCGGTCACCGCCGAACTGGTGGAGCGCATCGTCCGCGGCGTACACCCGTCCGGGACGTCCCTGCCTCCCGAGCCGATCCTCTGCGAGACCTTCGGGGTGAGCCGGACCGTCGTCCGGGAAGCAGTGAAGATCCTCCAGGAGAAGGGGCTGGTGCAGGTCCGCCAGGGCGCCGGCACCATGGTCACCCCACCGTCACACTGGGACATGCTCGACGAGCTCGTCCTCGCCGCGACCATCGCGGTGGACGACAGCTTCGCCATCCTCGACGACCTGGTCGTCACCAGGCGGGTGCTGGAGTCCGACATGGCGAACGTCGCCGCCCGTCTCGCCGACGCCGAGACCATCGATCAACTGCGGGCAATGGTGGACCGGATGGACGAACTCGTCGACGACCACGTGACCTACCACGACCACGACCGGGCCTTCCACGACACGATCATGCAGGCCTCGGGGAACCGCATCGCCCGTGGCGTCGTACGGGCGCTGGAGAGCCAGGTCATCAACACCGCCCGGTACATGGGCCGCACGGAACGCGCGTTGTGCGTGGCGTCCAACCAGGGCCACCGACGCATCTACGAACGCATCGCCGCCCACGACTCCAACGGTGCCGCCGACGCGATGTTCACCCACATCACCGAGGCCTGGTTGGTCCGCCGCAACGGCTCGGGGAGCCCGGCTCGTCTCGAACGCTGACCGTTCCGGGCGACCGGAACGGCGCCCACCCCCGAGGTACGGGAGCGGACGCCGTCGGCTGGCCGATCAGCGTCACGAGAACTGGGCGAAGAACCTCCAGATCTCACCCTTGGTCCAGGTCGTGATGCCGCTCTCGGCGTACGTGCCGTCCACCGGGCCGGGCATGTGACCGTTGTCGTACGCGGCCCACTGCACCGGGTACCCGGCCCGGCAACCGGAGTAGGCGGTCGTGATGTGCGCACGACTGCCGCCGGCCGGCTCGGGCGGGTTCTGGGCGGTGCAACCGTTGTTGCGGACGAAGGTGTCGCGCAACGCCCTGCCCTGGGAGATGTTCAGGACGTTGTCCGAGATGCCGTGCAGCCCGAAGTACGCGATCGGCTGGGTGCCGCCGCTGCATCCGCTGATCTGCGCGCCGGAGATGACCGCGACGGCCCGGAAGACGGTGGCCCGCGCGCAGGCGACGGCGTAGCTCATGCCCCCACCCCAGCTGAAGCCGAGCGCGAACCGCTGCCTCGGGTTGACGCAGAGGCTGCTCTCGATCCGGCTGATCATGTCGTCGACGAAGGTGATGTCCTCACCGCCGGAGTTGCCCCAGCCGTTGCCGAATCCCTGGGGCGCCACCAGGATCGCGCTGTTGTTCGACTGCTCCTGCTGCCCGTAGTAGGACCACGCGGTCCCGCTGGTGCCGCCGGACGAGATCTCCTGCATGGTGCCGCCCCGCCAGTGGAAGGCGAAGATCAGCCGATAGGGGTTGCTGTTGTTGTAGTTGGCGGGCACCCGCAGGATGAAGGTTCGGCTCTTGCCGTTGCTCTGGATCGTGTGCGTGCCGCTGGACAGCGTCGGCGCCTTGCCGCAGCCGCTGCCGCCGGTCGGCGGTGGATTGCTGCCGCCGACCGGAACGAGTTGCCACTGCTGGTTGGCGCCACCCCAGTCGGCGTACTGCACGATGTTTCCACCATCGGCGGTGGACGCGCCCTGCACCTCGACGACCTTGTTGCTGTTGCGGTTGACCAGGCGTACGTAGCCACCGTCCGAGTCGGCCAGCCGGAACTGCTGATTCGTGCCGTTGAGGTCGGACCACTGGACGATCGCGCCGCCGTCGGCGGTGGAAAAGTTGCTGACGTCGAGCACCTTGCCGGAGTGCCGGGACTTGATCCGGTAGTAACCGCCCCCGGAGTCCACGAACTGCCACTGCTGGTTGTTGCCGTTGTTGCGCGTCCACTGGCTGATCCGCGCGCCGTCGTTGGTGGCCGAGGCGTACAGGTCCAACGCCTTGCCGCTGTTGCGATTCACCAGGGTGTACCAGGCGTTGGTGTCCACTGTCGCGGCCGCCGCGGGCGCCGCGTCGACCGCGGCGAGGGTGCTGGCCGCCATCACCGCGGCTGCCGCCGCGGCCAACCCTGAGCGCCAGCGACGTCTGTGTCGAGAGGCGGAACGAGCCTCATCGAGGGCTTTCATGGTGCACTCCTTAAGGGCGCAGGTGAATTGGTGATGGGCGATGGCCCGGCAACGGCACGCTGATGGTCACGGTGGCCCGCCCCCGCTGGGGCGGGCCACCGTTCGTTCGTACCTCGCCGGGGCGGGCGCCGGCCGGATCCCGGTCGGCCGGCAGCCCTCTGGACCCCAGCTCAGGGTGTGGGCGGTCGCTAGCCGATCCGGACCAGTTGCCACTGCTGGTTGGCGCCACCCCAGTCGGCGTACTGCACGATGTTTCCACCGTCGGCGGTGGATGCGCCCTGCACCTCGACGGCCTTGCTGCTGTTGCGGTTGATCAGGCGCACGTAGCCGTCAGACGAGTTCGCGAGCCGGAACTGCTGGTTCGTGCCGTTGAGGTCGGACCACTGGACGATCGCACCGCCGTCGGCGGTGGAGAAGTTGCTGACGTCCAGCACCTTGCTGGAGTTGCGGGACTTCACCCGGTAGTAGCCGCCGCCCGAGTCCACGAACTGCCACTGCTGGTTGTTGCCGTTGTTGCGCGTCCACTGGCTGATCCGCGCCCCGTCGGTGGTGGCCGAGGCGTACACGTCCAGCGCCTTGCCGCTGTTCCGGTTCAGCAACACGTACCAGGCGCTGGTGTCCACTCCGGAACCCGGCGGGGGCGTGGTGGGCGGGGTGGAGCCGCCGTTGAGAGCGTCCAGGACGGCGGTGTATGCCGCCTTCTTGTTGCCGTTGCAGTCGAAGAGCAGGGCGTTGTCGGAGCCACGCCACGAGTCG